>JAFDYG010000271.1 GCA_018267545.1 Bacteroidota bacterium | reverse complement strand
GGCAGCACCGACCGTCCCCTGAACATGATCCTCGACGACGGTGGTGACCTGACCAATATCGTGTTCGACAAATACCCCGAGCTGGTTCAGCATATCAAGGGTCTCAGCGAAGAAACCACTACCGGTGTTCACCGCCTGTACGAGAGAATGGAAAAAGGCACCCTGCCCATCCCCGCTATCAACGTAAACGACTCCGTTACCAAATCCAAGTTCGACAACAAATACGGCTGTAAAGAATCCCTGGTTGACTCTATCCGCCGCGCTACCGACGTGATGATGGCCGGCAAGGTTGCCGTCGTAGGAAGCTATGGCGACGTAGGTAAAGGTTCTGCCGCTTCGCTGAAAGGCGCTGGCTGCCGCGTAATCGTTACCGAAATCGACCCCATCTGCGCCCTCCAGGCCGCTATGGACGGATTCGAAGTAAAGAAGATGGTCGACGCAGTAAAAGAAGCCGACATCGTCGTCACCGCTTCCGGCTGCCGCGACCTCATCACGGAGAAACACTTCCGCCTGATGAAAGACAAGGCTATCGTTTGTAACATCGGACACTTCGATATCGAAATCGACATGGCATGGCTGAACAAGAACTACGGCAACACCAAGGACACCATCAAGCCCCAGGTCGACGTCTACAACATCGACGGCAAGGAAGTAATCATCCTGGCTGAAGGCCGCCTGGTTAACCTCGGCTGTGCTACCGGTCACCCCTCTTTCGTAATGAGCAACTCCTTCTCCAACCAGACACTGGCGCAGATCGAGCTGTGGACCAATACCAGCAAGTACGAGAACAAAGTATACGTTCTGCCCAAGCACCTCGACGAGAAGGTTGCCCGCCTCCACCTCGCCAAGATCGGCGTAGAGCTGGACGAGCTGACGGACGCACAGGCTTCTTACCTCGGTATTTCCAAGGTAGGCCCCTTCAAGCCCGAGCACTACCGCTACTAGTAGAATGGTTTCAAACAATAGAAAAGGCCCCGGTCAAAAACCGGGGCTTTTTCATGCAACATCCCGGTGTTCCCCGCGTCCTTACAAAAAACCGGTCCATGCTAAAAAACTACCTGCTCTCCTCCTGGCGCAGCCTGCTAAAAACAAAATCCTTCAGCTATCTCAATATCATCGGTCTGTCCATCGGTATCGCCTGCGCCGGCCTGATCTTCCTCTGGGCCGAAGACGAATACTGCTTCGATCACAACAACCTGAAAATAGACCGTATCCACCAAATCCGCGTCGCCGCCACCTACGCCGATAATACTTTCGCCAACCCCTCCACACCCCGCGCCATGGCCGCAGCCCTCAAAGCCGAAATCCCAGGTATCGCACACGCCGCCCGAATCTCCGACGAGAGCCGCAAAGCTCTCTTCGCCATCGACGACCGCCGGATCTACGCCTCCGGCTGCTACGCCGATCCCGAAATCCTCGATATCCTCACCCTTCCCTTCTTACAGGGCAACGCTTCCAGCGCCTTCGGAAAACTGTACTCCATCGTTCTCACCGAGTCCACAGCAAAAAAATTCTTCGGAGAAGAAAAAGAACTTATCGGCCGCACCATCCGCATGAACAACGAACAGAATTTTACCGTCAGCGGTATCCTAAAAGACCTCCCCGAAAATTCGACCCTGCAATTCGAGTGGCTGATCCCCTACCAGGTTTCGATCATCCAAAGCGAAGCCCGCTGGGGCTCCAGCGACGCCAACAGATGGGACAGCTATGGCCCGTACACGCTCGTCGAACTATCTCCTTCCGCCAATACCAAAACCATCGATAGACAGCTATACGACTTTATCCATCGAAAAGACGCCAGCCAAAATACCCACCCCTTCCTATTCCCCATGACCGACTGGCGCTTGCACGATGAATTTGCCGATGGCAGGCCCACCGGAGGCGGCCGCATCAGCCAGGTTCGCCTCCTGTCCGTCATCGCCTGGCTCATCCTTTTTATTGCTTGCATAAACTTCATGAACCTCACCACCGCCCGCAGTGAACGACGCGCCAAAGAAGTCGGCGTCCGCAAAGTCCTTGGCGCCGGAAAATATTCTCTGATCGCTCAATTCTATGGAGAAGCCCTGCTCTTATCCCTGCTTTCTGCATTGGGTGCCATTCTGCTCATCATCCTTACCCTTCCTGCCTTTAATCTTCTCGTTCAAAAGAGCCTCTCACTATCCCCCACCCATCTCCTGCCCTTATTATCGATCGCCCTCATCTGCGCAGCAGTAGCCGGCAGCTACCCTGCCCTCTACCTATCCTCCTTCCGTCCAGTAGCCGTCCTTAAAGGCCAAAAGCTAAAAACCGGCGGCGCTGCTCTCTTCCGCAAAAGTCTCGTCGTTCTCCAGTTTACCGTCTCCATCGTCTTCATCATCAGCACCATCGTCGTCTACCGTCAGCTGCAATACGCACAACACAGAGACCTGGGCTTTAACAAGGAACGGCTGATCGAGATCGATATGCAGCACTCGGTCACCGGTCAGTTCACCCGCATCCGGCAAGACCTTCTCAACACCGGCATGATTGAAAACGCCGCTCTCGTCAGCCATACCATCATTACCGGCGGCGACACAAAAGACAGCTATACCTGGGAAGGTAAAAGCGCCGACGACAAGACCGCCTTTGCCTATCGAAACGTCAGCTCCGAATTCGTCCGCACCGCCGGCATGCGCCTCATCGACGGCCGGGATTTCAGCGGCCCATCCGACAGCAGTTCTGTCCTCATCACCCGTAGCCTGGCCCAATTAATGGGAGAAGGGAGCCCCGTCGGCAAGATCATCCGTTCAACCAACAAGGACGCCAAAGACTACAACCAGCTATTTACCGTGGCCGGCGTGCTCGAAGACTATGTCTATGGCAATGTTTACGGCCAGCCTGGCCCCGTCATCTTCTTCTGCAAGCCACCCGTGTGGAGCAACCTTCTCTACGTCCGTCTCAACCCACAGCGCCAACCCCAGCAAGCACTGCCCCGGCTCGCATCCGTCCTCAAAAACGACAACCCGGACTATCCCTTTCAATATAAATTCGTAGACGACCAGTTCCGCCGCCTTTTCGGCAACGAAATCTGGCTGGGACAGCTGTCTACCCTCTTCGCCGTCCTGGCCATCATCATCTCCTGTCTCGGTCTCTTCGGCCTCTCTGCCTATACCGCCGAACGCCGGACCAAAGAGATGGCCATCCGCAAAGTCCTCGGCTCCAGCGTCACCAGACTAACCGTCCTTCTTTCAAAAGAATTCTTCCAGCTGATTGGCCTTTCCTGTCTCATCTCCTTCCCCCTTGCCGGCTGGTTGATGTACAGCTGGCTGCAGCACTATACCTACCGGATCGCAATCGGCCCCGGCTTATTCCTGTCGGCCGCCGCCATTGTCGGCTGCATCGCAGCACTGACAATTAGCTTTCAAGCCATCAAAACAGCCAGGGCCAATCCCATAAAAAGCCTCCGAACCGAATAATCCGCCTCCATCACAAATAACCTAAACCAACCCTATTATCGCCAAAAGCGTCCCCCCCGCAATCAACACCCACAACAGCACGCCCTGCAACAAGGGCCTTACACCCGTATTCACCAAAACCTGCCGGCTCAGTCCCGACCCGATCAAAAACAACGTCAGGGTCAAGCCTGTATGCGAAGCGCTCACCACCACATGACTGATCGCTCCTATCGGCAGCCAGGTATTCAAAAGCACCGCCACCACAAACAACCCTATAAACCAGGGTATCTTCACTTTCGTCTTACCACCTCCAAAAGCTACTGCCGCCAGCAGCGAGACGGGTATAATCCATAGCGCCCGCGCCAATTTTACCGTCGTCGCCACCTGCAGCGCCTCCGCTCCATACCGCCCCGCAGCTCCCACCACCGAACTAGTATCATGTATCGCAATCGCACTCCAAAGACCAAACGCCTGCTGACTCATACCCAGCAAATGCCCCACCACCGGAAACAGAAACAGCGCCACGGAATTCAAAATAAAAACCACCCCCAGCGCCACCGACACCTGCCGCTCCTCGGCCTTGATCACAGGCGACAAGGCCGCAATCGCGCTCCCTCCGCATATCGCCGTTCCACCCGAAATCAACAACGAAGTCTTCTTCTCGATCTTAAACATCTTCCCCAGCAACAGCCCAATCCCCAGGGTCCCCACAATCGAAACCACCGTAAAAAGAATCCCCTCCCGGCCCGCCTTGATCGCGCTGCCCGCATCCATCCCAAAACCCAGCCCCACCACAGAAACCTGCAGCAGCACATGCGTAACCTTATGATTTAGCCGTAAAAAAGGATGCCCTACAAAAAGAGCCATCACCAACCCCAGCACCAACGCCACCGGAGGCGTAACCCAGGGGGTAAAACAAGCAAAAAGTACGAGGGAAAAAACCAGCTCGCGAAGTGTAATATGTCTGTCGAAAATTTTAATCGTGTCCATGATTCAAATCATTTGATTCTGGACACAAAGTTCGACCAAGCCCAACTGAAAGAGAAATCCCCATTGGTAATGACCAATAACCTCATGTTATTAGAGCGCTACCCCTTATAAGAGCCGAAAAGATTGAATAAAAGCAGGAGCAAAATCACAAACCACAGCAGCCACCGGATTTTTCTTTTCTTCAGATGAAGAGCAACCAAAAAGCCGAATAAAGCCGCAAAAATCGCTATGAGCAGCGTATTCATCAGCAAATGCACCACACGCTCCATCGGCAAAATATTGGTAAGGGTAATGTGTCGAATGACCTCAAAAAACAAGCCCGAATACAAACCCGCAACGCCGGCTATAAGAACAAGCTCCCCAATCGAAGCTTCAGGATATGAACGCAAATATTTTCTAAAGAAAACCACAAAGAAAATGATCAGCAGGGCAATAGTCGCCAATCCGCTCATATTGACCGACGTATTAGGTACATTGGTCGGAAATTTAAAGGGGGAATACTTGAAAAGCCAGAAAATAAACAAATACCCCACAAACAAAATGAGAGTCCCCTGAAGTATGGCCTTTTTCATTGCAAAGCATTTTTTTTATATCGCTTCGCAAACTTCATAAACAGCTCCGGCAGCGCCTGCGCCTCCCCCTGCAGCCTCGCAAAGTAAAAACTACGGGAAATATCCAATCCGCGCACATCCACGATCGTACACGCATTATCCGCAAGCTCCTTCGAAATCGCATGTACCGAAATAAACGCCATCACCGGCGCATGCAGCAAATAAGATTTGATAACCTCCGTACTATTGAGCTGCATCTCCTTCTTCAGCTGCGAAAGCTTAATCCCCACCCCCTTCAACGCATGCGCCAGCACCTCCAGCGTCCCCGACCCCGGCTCCCTCAATAGCAACGGTACCTTTGTCAATTCCTCCGGCTTGATACTCCCCTTCCGGGCCAAGGGATGCGCCGGATTGCTCACCAGCACGATCTCGTCTTTCATAAACTCGGTATACCTGATCGAAGAATTCCGCGAATGCCCCTCCACGATCCCCAGGTCTATCTGCCGCTCCTCCAACGCCTGCTCGATCTGCTGTGTATTCCCCGTCATCAGGCTAACCTGCACCTCGGTATACCTGCCATGGAAATCCGCCAGGATCGGCGGGATGACATAAGGCGCCGTCGTCATGCTCCCCCCCAAAAACAACCTTCCCCGGTGCTCCTCCGTCAAACTGTTCATATCGAACTCCAGGTTCCTATACACCGCAAACAGTTGGTCCGTATGAGCCAGCAGCCGCTGCCCCGCCGGAGTCAGCTTGATCCTCGTCCCATTTCTTTCAAAAAGCTTCACCTTGAAATGCTGCTCCAGCTCATGAATATGCCGCGTCACCGCCGGCTGCGTAATAAACAGCTCCTTGGCCGCCCGGGTAAAGTTGAGCCGCTGCGCTACCGTATGAAATACCTGTAATCGAAAGTCGAAGGTCATGTGCAAATTATTTTAACGATGATCCAGCCAATGTAAAAACGCTCCCGATTTTTCCTTACTCACGATCAACTGATCCGGTGTACTCACCCTCAGATGGACCAGCAGCCTCCTGGAAAAGTAATGTTCTATTTCCTTCACGGCACTAAACTGGACCAGGCACTTTCGTGTAATCCGGTACCAGTTACCCGGCGGCAATACGGACTCAAGCATATCCAAAGACTGATTGACGAAATATTCCTTATTGTCGAAAGTATGCAATACAGGCAATTCCCCCCTGACATAAAAAAAAGCTATATTTTCAGTCGCTACAATGCTGTATTTACTTTCTTTATAAACGAGAAAGCTATTTTTCCCCTGTGTAGTCGTGAGCGGTTCCAATAAGTGTCTATATTCCCCTTCCTGTCGGAAATAATTTTTCAACCGCTCCATTTTTGCCAGCGCCGCCTTTAGCGCCGCTTCCGAGAAAGGCTTAAGAATATAGTCAATCCCATTGACCTTGAAACCTTCGATCGCATATTCTTCATAGGCTGTACAGAACACCACCGGCGCGGACACTTCGACTTCCCGGAAAATATCGAAACACACCCCATCGGCCAGCTGCACATCCATAAATACGAGGTCCGCCTCCGTCCCGCCCCGAAACCAATTCACGGCCGACCGCACGCTGGGCAGCAAAGCAAGGATTTCCGCGCCCGGTTGAACGGCGGTTATCAATGCCGCCAGCGCCCTGGCCGTTTTAGCCTCGTCTTCAATAATGACTATTTTCATGTATGACCGGAAGTTTGACGATGAAATGTTCCCGTTCCTCCTCAACGACCACTTCTCCATAGCCCAGCTGCCGATACCGGTCTTTGATATTCTGAAGCCCTACCCCGGTGGACAGTCCGACCGACCGCTTTGGCTGCCTGTTATTGGCTACACATATCCGGTCTTTCTCGGAATATATCCGGATGTATAGAACCTGGTCCGGCAGAATTACGTTGTGCTTGATACAATTCTCTAAAAGCAATTTCAGGGTGAAAGCCGGCATCACCGTGTTCCTGTGCTTTTCTGCAATCTCCACCTTCAAATCGAATCCTTCCTCAAAACGCGCCTTTAATAAAAACATATATGATCCCACTATTTCCAGTTCCTCACCTAACGCGATCAAATTTCTCCGGCGGTTTTCAAGTGTCGAACGGTAGAACTCAGATAACCTCACTATAAATTCCGGTGCATGCTTGTCGCCTCCCTCAACCATCGATTTCAATGTATTGAGGCTGTTGAACAGAAAATGGGGATTCACCTGCTGTTTCAACGACTCCAGTTGTGCGCTCAGTTGATCCGCCCGGCTCTTCTCCAGTTCCAGGCCCACCTGTCGATTCAGGTATTCCTGGTAAGAAAGATACAGGAAGAGATTGATCGTCAGATTGATCACTCCTCCCCTAAACTCAAACATGCCTACCATCGACCCAAAATCGTAATGCGGAAAAAATACCTGATGTATACTTCCTAATACAAACATGACCACCAGGCCCAAAATCAGAGTGCGTAATAGTTCTAAACTGAAAAAACCTGCGGACGCCTTCTGCGGGGGTCGGCGGTTCAGCTGGTAAATATTGAAATACCAGACAAAGACCGAAAAAAGACTTGCAATGGAAATATCCACTCCCAGCTCGTGCGCTGAAAGGCCCAGCCGCAGCAGCTTCGGCACGGAGGCCAGAACACCGATGCAAAAGGAGCTGAGCCAAATAAATAACCGCGATATGGTAAAAGGCCGCAAAATCAAGGCATCACCGATGCTTTCAATCCCGCAATATAAGCAATCCTCTCCTTCGAACCCGCCGCCCGACCTGCGTAAACGGGCGTCGCCCCCGCAGTAAAGATCACATTTTCAATCGAATATATCGCCCTCGGAATCCTTCCACCGAACCAATGCGCGTCATCCCGCTGCGACCAGGTCACCAGCTTCAGTGCGGCCCCGACAGGATAGGCTTTCCCCGCCCTGGCGCTTTGAACAGCGATATCATTCCCGTATAGGGTAGACATGGTCCTTTCCTTCGTATTTACGAAGGACGTAATTACCTTACCCGAAAGCTCCGGACCATACCCTGCCAATGTGTCCCCTAGCGGAAAAGTGAACAGCTGGTCGTTGGACGCCATAGGCTTGTGACAGTTGATGCACTCGCTGGTGAAAGAGGCATTCTTCCCGTATGGCTTCAATCCCAGCCCCCCTACCCATCTTGCCCAACCCCATCCCTGCGTAGACGCATACTTTTCGGCGTCCTTGATCATAAATTCCACCTGTTTGTAAGCGCCGGTATTTATTATTCCCGAACTATCCGGCAGCTGGTCCCAGGCCACTTTTGCAAACACCGCCCCATTGGGCCATGGATTCGTATGCCCCTCCCTGATAGCCTTCTCCACCACGGGATTCCCCAGTATCAGCCGCAACGTTCCGTTGTCGAACCGCTCGGTCGTACTCACGGCCCGCCAATCCCTAAATCCCGCTAAATCCTTGTAGCTGATGCCATTATACTC
>JAFDYG010000270.1 GCA_018267545.1 Bacteroidota bacterium | reverse complement strand
CCATCCTGTCCAACGAAATCTCGAAAAAGTACAAGAGCGCAGGCCTTCCCGAAGATACCCTGCACTTCAAGTTCACAGGTACCGCAGGACAGAGCTTCGGCGCCTTCAACACCAACGGGGTTACCCTGGAGCTCGAAGGCGACGCCAACGACTACTTCGGTAAAGGCCTCTCCGGCGCAAGACTCGTCGTCTATCCGGCACAGAACGCCGGCTTCGTCCCCGAAGAAAATAGCATCATCGGCAACGTCGCGTTCTATGGCGCCACCTCGGGCGAGTCCTTTATCCGCGGTAAGGCCGGCGAACGCTTCGCCGTCCGCAACTCCGGCGTCAGCGCCGTGGTAGAAGGCGTCGGCGACCACGGCTGTGAATACATGACCGGCGGACGCATCGTTATCCTCGGCGACACCGGCCGCAACTTCGCAGCCGGCATGAGCGGCGGCATCGCCTACGTCTACGACGTACGCGGCAAGTTCGCCAGCCGCTGCAACCGCGAGATGGTCGACCTCGACCCCGTCGCCCAAAGCGATATCGCCGAGCTCAGGGACATGATCCAACGCCACTACGCCTATACCGGCAGCACCGTCGCGAAATTTGTGCTGGATGACTTCGACAACCAGCTCCAACATTTCGTGAAAGTGTTCCCGACAGACTATAAAAAAGTATTAGCGGAAAAAGCCGTTCGGACAGAGAAATCTATTAAATAAAACGAATTGAGAACGCGGAGTCGGCTCTCATGTGTGACTCAGCCACTCCGTTGTTCTCTTTTTAAATGACAGCATAAGAAAATGGGCAAACCAACCGGATTCCTCGAGTTCACCCGTGAGCTCCCCTCCAAACGCCCGGTGCAGGAGAGAAAAAGCGACTATCGCGAATTCGTCAACGTCTACTCCGGCCAGGAACTAAACAAACAGTCGGCACGCTGCATGAACTGCGGCATCCCCTTCTGCCACAGCGGCTGCCCCCTGGGCAACGTCATCCCCGAATTCAATGACGCCGTCTACCGCCAGCAATGGCAGGAAGCTTACGAGATCCTCACCTCGACCAATAACTTCCCCGAATTCACCGGCAGGATCTGCCCCGCACCCTGCGAAAGCGCATGCGTCCTGGGTATCAACCAGCCGCCGGTAGCCATCGAGGAAATAGAAAAGCACATCATAGAGATCGCCTTCGATAAAGGTTTTGTAAAGGCCAACCCTCCCGCGGTTCGCACCGGCAAGAAGGTAGCCATCGTCGGCTCCGGCCCCGCAGGCCTCGCAGCCGCCGATCAGCTCAACGCCGCCGGCCACACCGTCACCGTCTTCGAAAGAGACGACGAACCCGGTGGACTCCTACGCTACGGCATCCCCGACTTCAAGCTCGAAAAATGGGTTGTCGCCCGCCGGGTCCGCCTCCTCGAAGAAGCCGGCATCACCTTCAAGTGCAATGCCAACGTAGGGGTAAACGTCAGCATCAACGACCTGCTCCGCGAATTCCACGCCATCGTCCTCGCCGGAGGATCAACCATCCCCCGCGACCTGCCGATCCCCGGCCGCGAGCTCAAAGGCGTCCACTTCGCCATGGACTTCCTCAAACAACAAAACAAACGCGTCTCCTCCCTCCCCGTCGAGGGCGAAGACCTCTTTGCGACCAATAAAAACGTCGTCGTCATCGGCGGCGGTGACACCGGCAGCGACTGCGTAGGCACCTCGAATCGCCACAAAGCGATGTCTGTGACCCAGTTCGAGCTCATGCCCAAGCCACCGCACTCCCGCACGAGTCTCATGCCCTGGCCCACCTACCCCATGCTCCTGAAAACCTCCTCCTCCCACGAAGAAGGAGCCGACAGACACTGGGCCATCGCCACCAAAGAATTCGTCGGCGACGGAAAAGGCAACCTCAAAGCCCTCAAAACAGTCAAGCTGGAATGGAAAACAGGCGAAGACGGCCGCGCCCGCTTCACCGAAATCCCCGGCAGCGAAGTAGAGCTCCCCTGTGAGCTCGCCCTCCTCGCCATGGGCTTCGTACACCCCCAGCACCACGGCCTCCTCAAAGAACTCGACGTCGAGCTCGACGAAAGAGGCAACGTAAAAGCCAGCGAGAAACACTACGTGACCAATATCGCCAAGGTATTTACCGCCGGCGACATGCGCCGCGGACAGTCCCTCGTCGTCTGGGCCATCAGCGAAGGCCGCGAATGCGCCCGCAAAGTCGACGAATACCTCGTCGGCTCCTCCCTCCTCGAACGCAAGGACCAAAGCATCATCGCTCTTTAACAGCAGTCGTCTCGCCCACCGCGAGCTTCTCAACAATACCCAGGCCGGCGTATGCCGGCCTTTTTATTTAAAAAAAATTTCATTTTTTAGACAACTTCGATATTTAAAAAATCCAATGTTCCAACATATATCATACAATTCTCTACATAACAATAGATTATAGCGGTTTTTTTATTATATTAAAAATACGTACATATAATATTTATTACTGCTAAAATTCATTTTTAGCTAAATTAGCATGACATATATAACCAAAACCATTGCCATGCTACGAAATATTATCCTTTCCACACTGACTATCACCTCTTCCCTCGCCGCATGCGCCCAGTCCGACACCACCCACCCGGTCCTGACCATCACCGGCTCGGCCGACCTGTATTACCGCTACGACCTCACAAAATCAGACAAAAACAACTTTACCAGCTTCACCAACAGCCAAAACCAATTCCAGCTCGGTATGGCCAGCGTCAAGATAGAAAGAAAAACCGAACGCCTGGACTTGGTCGCCGACATCGGCGTCGGCCCCCGCGCCCGCGAATTTTCTTACAATGACAATGGAATAACCCAGGCCATCAAACAGCTCTATATTAGCTATTCCTTTAACAACTGGCTAAAGGTCACCGCCGGCACCTGGGGCACCCACATCGGCTATGAAGTCCTCGACCCCGGCTCCAATCGCAATTATAGCATGTCCTACCTCTTTACCAACGGCCCCTTCTCCAATACCGGGGTAAAAGCCGACTTCACCACCGGAAAAAGCGGTTTTATGATCGGTATCTCCAATCCCACCGACTTCCGCTCCGTGCCCTCCGACGGACACAATAATAAGACGATCATCGCCCAGTATAGCTACGCCGCCAGCGACAACCTGAAAGTCTATCTCAATTACTCCGGCGGCCGCGACATCGAGGACAACCGCGCCCACCAGTACGACTTCGTGCTCACAGCCCGGACCAGCACCCTCTTTAGCTTCGGTATCAACGGCAGCGTCAACAAATCCAGCCTCGCTTCCGAGAAATACTCCTCCTCCCGCTCCTGGTGGGGCGCCGCGACTTATCTCAACCTCGACCCCAAACCCTGGTTCGGCCTCACCCTCCGCACCGAATACTTCAACGACGAAAAGGGCATCCGCCTGCCAGCTCCCGCCAGCCTCGTCGCGAACACCCTTTCCGCTAATTTCAAAGTCGAAGGCTTCACTTTCATTCCGGAATTCCGGCTTGAAAACGCCAATATCCCCATCTTTACCAAGCACGACGGAAGCGCCGCCAGCAGCGCCGCCAGCTTCCTGCTCGCCGCAGTCTATACCTTCTAAAGCCACCCAGCTCGCCCTAAAGCCACCGCCCCCAACTGCCCCCTACAGCCTAAACAGCAAAGCCAATATAAACCGATCTTCAGACTTGACCAGGTCGGGTCTCCAATCCGGAGGCAGCGGCGTCGTCGTATAACCATTCGGAGAAGTCACACCGCCAGGCCCGGCAAAATACGGCACACTAGCGTGCCTATGTACATACTCTACCCGGAAACAAAAGCTTTGATTGGGCATCCAGTCGAAATTGGTCGAACAATCCCATCCCTTAAACTGATCCCCCGGATTGGCGCTAAACGGATACTTCCCTTCCGTCTGAGTAGGATTATTAGGGTCCGGCAACGGACTCGCCTGCCCCGTAGGATACAGCACCAGGTAACGGCCAGGATTGGTCATCACACCACCGCCGATCGTCCAGGCAAATTTGTTCCGGCCAAACCACACCCGGTTATAAGCCATGGCGCTCAAAAAATACTGCGCCGGTCCCTGCGCCGAGTCACCGTTCTTAAACCCATTCACACCCCCGCCCTTCTCGAACCCAACGTCCCCCGTCAATGAAAACGCCATCCTGCTGATACCCTTCGACGCAGGATTATTATAATATCTCACAAGAACACTATTATCCGAGTGAAATCTTTTCCGCTGCGGTAGACCCGCCGCATCCGTACCATAGTAGTTGTTGGTAAGAATTCGAAAGCTGCTCGTCGGATTCCAGGTAACATTCGCGCCCAAGCCCGGCATCGAATTGAACTTTCCATAGCTCTGCCATCCATTGATGATCCAGGGCTCGATCTTCAGGTGTTTCGTGGGAAATATCTGTATACGCACCCCGTTAAAAAACCAGGGCGTATTGTCCGACGTAAAGGAAGCCTGGTATTCCCAGTTCTCCACCTGGTAATAGGAGTTAAGACCAATATATGAAAGGAACAATCCCGCATCCACATTGATGCCATACCATTTATTGAAATGGTAGCCTACATACGCCTCGCTCAAATACCGGTATACATCGGCCAGCTTGTATTGCCCCCGATAAGGACTCAAATCATTCCTCGGGATCACCTGCGACCTCGACCCGAACTGCATAGTAACCTTAGCCCTCGCATTTTCGTAATTGACCTCGGCCCCGATCAGCAAATGAGAAAGATTGACCTCATTGTTACGCGCCAGCGCCGTCGAGCCAATCACCGTATTGTCGTTAGGATTGTTATAGGAATGCGTATAGTTCATATCCACCATCAGGTAAGGAATAACATACTTATTATGAAAGATGGAAGAGTCCCTCCGGTCGCTCCCATTCTGCCAGTTCGTTTCAATATCGCTGAAAGGCGTTTTTGTCGTATCCTGCGCCCATCCCTGTAAAAACATACCGAGTAAAATCCCACTCGAGAGTACTAACTTTTTCATTTGTCGATTTATTTAATATTACTGTTTTAGTCTAACCCGTATTCTTCTATCTTCCGATATACCGTCGTCAATCCAATATTCAGCAGCTTAGCCGCCTCTACCTTATTTCCCCGGGTATAATTCAAAACCCGCTGAATATGCAGCTTCTCCACGCTCGACAGGTCGAACGCCGAGATCGGCTGCCCATGCGCCATCCTCGACTCCAGCTGGGCAATCCTGCGCTGCAGAAGCGCCTTCTCGATCGATACCGCAATCATCGGCAATAGCTTTACGTCACAAACCACCACATCCACGTCCTCCCTTATCACAATCCGCTCAGCCGCAGCTCCATCAGCCGCCTCGATCACTCTGCATCCATCCGGCGACGACATCCGACCTACCCATTCATGCGAAACCGCGCCTTCATTAATGATTAATATATTGGCTCCCGCCATAGCATACCTCCTTTGATACATACAACATGGCCGTACACAAACACTTCTCACGACGATTGGCCTCGAGAATCGAATAGTTCACACACTGCTTGCACTGATCCCAAAACTTCTCATCACGCGTAATAGCCGAATACACCACCGGCTCGAAACCCAGCCGATGGTTCATCTTCATGATCGCAGCCCCCGTAGTGATACTGAAAATTTTGGCCTGCGGATAACGCTTCCTCGCCAGCGCAAATACTGAGTCCTTGATTGACCTCGCCACACCCTTATTACGATAAGCCGGGTTTACGATCAACCCGCTATTGGATACAAATTCTCCATTGCTCCAGGTCTCTATATATGAGAATCCAACCCAGTCTCCATCCGGAGCAAACGCAATGACAGCCTTCCCATCATAGATTTTCTGACACAAAGACTGCGGCGTCCTCCTGGCGATACCCGTACCACGGGCCTTCGCAGAACGCTCCATTTCTTCGAGTATCGGATACACATACTTTATGTCTCTCGCCTCTGCAACACGCACCTCAAATAAACCTTCGGGTTCCTCTTCCATTGTAATTTTATTTGAACCCAATAGGCCAATACGCGTTCCAAACCCATAATAGATTAACAATCAAATAACTAAGGAAAACACACCCATTCCTATTTGGAAAACCCCTATCATTCCGGTAAGGTCGCCCAACCCAACTCGAAACACAACCACATAACTATCAATCACCTGTATAATCAGGCACTAGCTTTGTTTTATCCTGTGAGTAAATTTTACAGCTATGTTAACCGCTTACGAAATCCCCGGCTTTATCGCCTTCCGCCTACCCGAAGTCAGGCTTGAACTGTCTCAGTCCAATGCCTACCAGGCCATCCAGGTATTGACAGACTATACCAAACGAATGGCCCTCGAACACGACTATAAAATGGTGCAGAAATGTATGAGCCTTGTAAATAAGCTCTACGAAAAAGGAAATGCCCTGGTCCGCAATGCCGTAGAGAACGTCTTTATCTTCTCTTTTTCATCCCTGATGACGCATTGCAACGCCGTAGAATGGCGCATGGTCCAAACTTATATGCCCTCCGACTTATATACTATATATGTACGCCAGGTGCTTAAATCGAAATGTTAAGCCGACCAGCTCGCGAAGCGCGCCTCAGGCTACGCACTATTGCGCGCAGCATTGATAATCCCGAAGCTGCTCCGCATAATGAGCTTTTCATAAACCTCCTTCATCGGCTTATTATCCCCGCTCTTCTCGATCTCCTGGAACTTCGTAAGCGCATATTGCTGTATCGTGCTCAACGGCAATACGATTCGCTCACGCATCTGGATCGAAAGCTGCTCCACCGGATAGTCCGCCATCAGCTCGTTCTTGCCCGATAGCTTGAAGATGTATTTCTGTGTCAATTCAAACTCATTATAAATCAACGACCACAGCTCACCATACACCGGATGCCGGGAGAAATGCTCCGTTAGCGGGAAGAAACACTTCTTCATCGCCATCTCACAATTATCCAGCAGCGTCTTAAAGAACGGCGAGTGATCGTAGAGATGCTTCACCGCCGCCCACTTCCCTTTCTGCTCCAGCGACTGCAACGCCTTCCCCACCCCATAATAACCCGTCACATTCTGCTTCAGCTGACTCCAGGCTCCTACATAAGGAATCGCCCTTAAATCCTTCAGCTCCAACCGCCCCGAACTCTTCCGCTTCGTCGGCCGGCTCGCAATATTCGTCTCATTATAAAACCGCAAAGGAGAAACTTCATTCAAATACTGCAGAAAATAAGGATGCTCTTTCAGCTTGGTATACGCGACATAACTCTCCTGGGCCAAACTCTGCAATAGCTCCTCCTCGTCCCCCTTTAGCGTCACCTCCTTCGGCGAGAACAGATCGTTCGAGATCCCCGCATGCAGCAGCTGCTCGATATTGAACTGCGCCGTATCGATCGTCCCAAAGTTCGAGCTCACTGTCTGCCCCTGTATCGTCAGCTGGATTTGTTTGTTGGCGATATTCTTCCCCATCGAAGCATAAAACCGGTGCGTCTTGCCTCCCCCACGAGCGGGAGGACCACCCCGGCCATCGAAAAAGACCACGTCGATACCATATTCCTTCGACACCCGCGTCAGCTCTTCCTTTGCCTTATAGATCGCCCAGTTGGCCATCAGATAACCACCGTCCTTGGTGCCATCCGAAAAACCCAGCATGATCGTTTGCGTAAGCCCCCGCTTTTTGAGGTGCTGGCGATAGGTCGGATTTTCATACAGCTCCTTCATCACCTCCGCCGCCGCATGCAGATCATCCACCGTCTCGAACAACGGCACGATGTCCACTGTCAGCGAATCCTTGTCCCATCCCCCCAGCCACAAAAGCGCCATTACCTCGATCACATTCAGCGCGCTGCTGCACTGGCTGATGATATAGCGCGAACACCCATTTTCACCGTTCAGTTGCTGAATGGTCTGCATCGCCTTTACCGTTTCCAGCGTATCCCGGATCAGATCGTCCTCATACAGCTCCGGCTGCGCCGTACCCCGCAGCTCCGTCAGCAATTCCAGTTTCCTCGCCGGCGGAAGCGACGTATAGTGCTGCGGCAGCAGCTGTTCCTTTGAAGCGATAGCCGCCAGCGCGGCGCCATGCACCGTACTCTCCTGGCGGACGTCAAGCGTGGCAAAATGCAGCCCAAAAACCATGACCTTGCCGATCAGGTTGTCCACCTTGTCCACAAACAGACTATTGTGCTGATAGATGATGATCTCCTTGATCTGCGTCAGCACTTCCAATATTTCTTCTTTCGTCAGTTCCGTCCGCTGATTGGGGACAAAAATATTATTGTATAATTTCTGCTCCAGCTCGGCAATCAATACGTCCACACCCTTGAACGTCAACCGGCGCTTGAGCCTCCGCACATCGAAGTAATAGCAGCGGATGATCGCCCCGCGCAAAGCCTCCGCTACCCTCAGCGTCGTATCGGCTTTTACAAAAGGATTCCCATCTCGGTCCCCACCCGGCCAGAAACCCATCTTAATCACCGGATTTTCTTTGCTGAGCACATACGGAAACTGCTCCCGCAAAGCCGAGATGATCCTGCCGCTGGCATGATAAAAAACATTTTCCAAATACCAGATCAAGCTCACCGCCTCGTCATAAGGCGTAGGTTTCTGCTTCTTTAAAAATGGAGTCTTCCCCAGCTGCTGTAAATAAAGGTTGATTTCCGCCGCATTGTTTTCAATCACCGCCCTCGACAGATCATTGATGATCCCAAGGACCGGCCCCGGATAAAACTGCGTCGGATGCGCCGTCAGCACCATCCTTACTGAATAGTCCTTCAGCTTCTCCGCCAGCTCCTCCTCCTTCCCCGTCCGAAGCACCTCCGACAACAAATGCTTGACCGTCCCCGTCCCGCTCATATCGTTAACATACCGGAACGCCGCGTCTTCCAACGCATCGAAAAGAACGATCTGCCGCTCCACATACTGTACGAACCGGAACAGAATATCAGCCTTCTCCCGCTCGCTTGCAAATGCGGTATGCTTACGGAAGAACTCCTCCAGTATTTGCTCGGGACTCTGCTTCTTCAAATACCCCTCCTCGCAGATCGTTAAAAGCAACGACAGCATAATACCCGTCTTCTCTATGCGGTGAAACGGTAGAGAAGTAAATAAACTATTGTATAGTTGAAACTTGATACCGACCAGATTCTTAAATTGCTGCAACCCCTGGGATGGTTGATAGTTCATAACGAGGATTTAATACTGTTCAAAGAATACAGCTAAAACGCAGTATTTATTCAATGGAGCCTTAAAATTACTCTATTTCAGCTAAAGAAATCGTCATTTTTTGTTTTTGCATTCATTTCTCCCTATCTTAGCGGTAGATTATACCACAAGGTGATCAATAGAACACACGATACCATCTCTCCTACTGCCTGCGCAACCGCTGCGCAAATTACGACTATTATCACCATTACAACCCGTTAAGGGTTGTGAAATTCCATATTACCTCCTGGGCACCTACAGCTACATCAAACAAAGAAGACCTTGTTTTCACATCAACATCAAAAAATCTACAAAAAAGATAGAGTATGCAAGTTTTAAAATTCGGCGGTTCATCTGTGGCAAACGCCGATAATATAAATAAGGTAGTAGAACTAGTTCGGCAGGCACTCGCAAAAGACAGGACCATCCTCGTAGTATCGGCCCTGGGAGGCATCACAGACATGCTTATCCAAACAGGTACAGCCGCCGCCGCCGGTGACGAATCCTATAAGGAGAAATTACAGGAGATCGAAAAACGTCACCTCGACACCGTCAAGGCCCTCCTCCCCATCACCCGCCAGAGCGCCGCGCTCAGCCTGGTCAAGACCCGTCTCAACGAAATCGAAGACATCTGCAGCGGCGTATTCCTCCTCGGCGAGCTTTCCGCCCGCACACAGGATAAGATCGTCAGCTACGGCGAGCTCCTCTCCTCCCTTATCGTTTCCGCCCGTTTCGCGTCGCTGGATATCGCCCACGAATGGAAAGACTCCCGCGACCTGATCACAACCGACTCGCGCTTCGGCCACGCTGCCGTGGATTTCCCGGCGACCAATCAAAAAATCTTCGACTACGTCAAGACCGCCGTGGCCGCGCAGCTCTTCGTCTTCCCCGGTTTTATCGCAGCCGACGCCAAAGGAATTACGACCACGCTCGGAAGAGGCGGTTCCGACTATACCGCCGCCATCCTGGCCGCCGCCGTCGACGCAAATGTTCTCGAGATCTGGACCGACGTCTCCGGAATGATGACCGCCGACCCCCGTCTCGTCACCAACGTTCGCCTCATCCCCCATATCTCCTACCAGGAAGCTATGGAGCTTTCTCATTTCGGCGCTAAGGTCATCTATCCTCCGACCATCCAGCCCGTCATGAAAAAGAGCATCCCTGTCTGGGTTAAAAATACTTTCGCTCCAACCGACCCCGGTACCGTCATCGAGCTCGAAGCAGCACACAACGGCGGCAGCATCCGCGGCATCTCCAGCATCGCCAAGATTTCCCTGCTCAGCCTCGAAGGCAGCGGGATGGTGGGAATCCCCGGCTTCTCCAAACGTCTCTTCGAAGCCCTCTCCAGCCAGCAGATCAACGTCATCCTCATCACGCAGGGTTCTTCGGAACACTCCATCTGCGTAGGAGTGGACGACGCCAACGCCGCCCAGGCCAAACGCGCCGTGGACGAGGCATTTTCCGTCGAAATCAGCGCCGGCACCGTCGAGCCATTGTTCATCGAAAGCGGGCTTTCCATCATCGCTCTCGTCGGTGAGCATATGAAGAGCCACCCCGGAGTCAGCGGCAAAATGTTCGGCGTACTCGGCAGAAACGGCGTCAACGTCCGCGCCATCGCACAGGGCAGCTCCGAAAGAAATATCTCGGCCGTCATCGCCACAACCGACGTCAGAAAAGCGGTCAACGTCCTCCACGAAGAATTCTTCGAGACCTCCTATCGTCAGCTCAACCTCTTCATAACAGGCTCCGGCAACGTAGGACGCCGTCTCCTCGAACAGCTCCGCCAGCAGCACGACTATCTCCTGCAGCAGCTGCGCATCCAGGTCCGCGTCATCGGCCTCGCCAACAGCCGCAAGATGATCTTCAACAACGAAGGCATCGACCTCGACAGCTGGAAAGAACAGCTCGAAAAGGGCGAGCCCATGCAGCTCGACAAATGGATAGAAGGAATCACCTCCCGCAACCTGCGCAACTCGGTGTTCGCCGACGTCACCGCCAACGCAGACGTCGCCTCCATCTACGCAGACCTGCTGCAGAAAAGCATCTCCGTCGTCGCCTGTAACAAGATCGCCTGCTCCTCTCCCTATGGCTATTATCGCCAATTAAAGGATCTTGCCCGCGAGTACAACGCCCGTTTCCTCTTCGAAACCAACGTCGGCGCCGGTCTGCCCGTCATCGGCACCCTCAACGACCTGCTGCGCAGCGGGGACAAAGTACACCGTATCGAAGCAGTCCTCAGCGGCACCCTCAACTTCGTCTTTAACAACTATACCGGCGAACGGCCCTTCTCCCTGGTAGTACGCCAGGCCCAGGCGGAAGGCTATACCGAACCAGATCCCCGGCTCGACCTCAGCGGCACCGACGTCATGCGCAAGATCATGATCCTGGCTCGCGAATCGGGTGAAAAGACCGAGATGGAAGAAATCTCCAACACGACCTTCCTTCCCGCTTCCTGTATGCAGGGCAGCGTCGAAGACTTCTACGAAGCCATGCTCAAGGAAGAAGACCACTTCCAGCAGCTCTTCCATGCCGCTGACAAGGAAGGAAAGAAGCTTAAATTCGTCGCGCGCTACGACAACGGCAAGGCTTCCGTCGGACTGCAGCACATCGGACCCGAACACAACCTCTACCACCTGTACGGCAAGGACAACGTCGTGCTCTTCTATACCGATCGCTACTCCGAGCAGCCCCTCGTCATCAAGGGCGCCGGCGCCGGTGCGGAAGTCACCGCCTCTGGCGTATTTGCAGACATCTTAAGAATCATTAACTCTTGATTGCTACATGAAACAAGTAACCGTACAATGTCCAGCCACCGTCGCTAACCTCGTCTGCGGATTCGACGTCCTCGGCATGGCGCTCGATGCCCCCTTCGACTATATGACCGTAACGCTCTGCGACGAGCCCGGCATCACCGTCACCAGCAAGGACGGCTTTCCCCTGCCTACCGATCCGGCCCAGAATACGGCAGGTGCCCCGCTCATCGCCATGCTGGAAGAGCTGAACCAACCCATCGGCTTCGAAGTCGTCATACAGAAACAGATAAAACCCGGCAGCGGCGTCGGCAGCAGCGCCGCCAGCGCCGCCGGCTCCGTCGTCGCCGCCAACCACCTGCTGGGGAACAGGTTCTCGAAGGCCGACCTCGTCCGCTTTGCGCTCTTCGGCGAAAAAGTAGCCTCCGGCGTCAAGCACGCCGACAACGTGACTCCCTGTATCTATGGCGGCATCACCCTCATCCGCAGCATCTTCCCGCTCGACATCGTCACGATTCCTGCTCCCGACCTGCACGTCACCGTCGTCCACCCGCAGATCGAAGTCCGCACCTCCGACGCCCGGCAGATCCTCCGCAAACAGGTCCTGCTAAAAGACGCCATCCGCCAATGGGGAAATATCGCCGGACTTGTCGCCGGCTTTATGAAGTCGGACTACGACCTGATCGGCCGCTCACTCGAGGACGTCATCATCGAACCCGTCCGCAGCATGCTCATCCCCGGCTTCGACGAAGTAAAGGAGAGCTGCAAAGCAGCCGGCGCACTCGGCGGCGGCATCTCCGGCTCGGGACCTTCCATCTTTATGCTGAGCAAAGACCAGGCGACCGCAGCTTCACTGGAAAAGATCATGAAAGAAGTCTACACCCGGATCGGGATCGACCACCACACCTATGTAACCACCATCAACCAACAAGGCGTAAAAGTCATTTCATAATCATGCTCTACTATAGTCTTAACAACCCTGCTACCCGGGTCACCTTCAAAGAAGCCACCATCCAGGGCCAAGCCCCCGATAAAGGCCTCTATTTCCCCGAGAAAATCCCCACCCTGCCAAAAGAATTCTTCAAAAACCTGTCGAGTCTCTCTCGCGAAGAAATCGCCTACCAGGTCATCCGCCCCTTTACCGGCGACACCCTCCCCGAAGAGGAGCTTCGCCGCATCGTACGGGAAACCATCGCTTTCGATTTTCCGCTGGTTCCCGTCACCCCCGACACCTGGTCGCTCGAACTCTTCCACGGCCCCACCCTCGCCTTTAAAGACGTAGGCGCCCGCTTTATGAGCCGCTGCCTCGGCTACTTCGTCCGCGGCAACAACCGGCCCGTAACCGTCCTCGTCGCCACCTCCGGAGACACCGGCGGCGCCGTCGCTAGCGGCTTCTACGGAGTAGAAGGCGTCAACGTCGTCATCCTCTATCCTTCTGGTAAGGTCAGCAGCGTACAAGAGCTGCAGCTGACCACCCTCGGTAAGAATATCAGCGCCCTCGAAGTCGACGGCAGCTTCGACGACTGTCAACGCATGGTAAAGGACGCCTTCGTCGATCCAACCTTGCAGCAAAAGCTCTTCCTCACCTCCGCCAACTCGATCAACGTAGCCCGCTGGCTCCCCCAGCAGTTCTACTACTTCTTTGCCTATCAGCAATGGGCAGCTCAATCCGCCCCCATCATCAGCGTCCCCAGCGGCAACTTCGGCAACATCTGCGCCGGCCTCATGGCCTGGGCCGCAGGCCTGCCCGTCGGGCACTTCATCGCCGCCTGCAACGCCAACGACACTATTCCCCTCTTCCTGGCAACCGGCGAATTCAAATCCAAAGTAGCCCGGCCCACACTCTCCAACGCCATGGACGTCGCGAACCCCAGCAACTTCGTCCGCATCCTTGAACTCTTCAACAAGCAGCTCCCCGAGCTCAAAAAAGTCTTGACCAGCTATAGCATCACCGACGACGAAACCGTCGCCACAATCAAAAAGCTGTATACCCAATACAACTACCTCCCCGACCCTCACGGAGCCGTAGGCTATCTCGCGCTCGAAAGATACCTCGACACCCACCCCGGTGAAAAAGGCATCTTCCTCGAAACCGCACACCCGATAAAATTCTACGATACCGTCGAGCCCGTCATCGGAGAGAAGATCGCACTGCCTCCTTCCGTCGCCCCCCTGCTCGGCAAGAAAAAACAAAGCCAAAAAATCACAGCGCGCTACGAAGACTTAAAGGACTTCTTACTATCTAAATAAGAGCGATCAAAAAAACAAAAAAGCCATTTCGGTCTCCCGAAATGGCTTTCGTATTATTCATCAGTTAGCGGAGCCAAATTCTAGCCCGCATTACGCGCGGCTTAATCAAACTTCAGATCCAATCCCAGACCTCTCAATTCGTGCACCAACACGTTGAAAGATTCCGGAATGCCCGCTCTCGGAATGTTATCACCCTTGACGATCGACTCGTAAGTCTTCGCACGGCCGATAATATCATCCGACTTGAGCGTCAGAAGTTCCTGCAGGATATTCGATGCGCCATACGCTTCCAGTGCCCACACTTCCATTTCACCGAAACGCTGACCACCGAACTGAGCCTTACCACCCAGCGGCTGTTGCGTGATAAGACTGTACGGTCCGATACTACGGGCGTGCATCTTATCATCCACCATGTGGTGCAGTTTGATGATGTAAATGATCCCGACGGTCGCCTTCTGGTCGAATCTTTCACCCGTTTCACCATCATAGAGGTGAGTGTGGCCAAAGCTCGGCAATCCGGCTTTTTCGATATGCCCGGCGATTTCCTCAACCGTAGCACCGTCGAAGATAGGGGTAGCAAATTTCACACCCAGTTTCTCACCGGCCCATCCCAGAACTGTTTCATAGATCTGACCCAGGTTCATACGGGAAGGTACACCCAGCGGATTCAGAACGACGTCGACCGGCGTTCCATCAGCCAGGAATGGCATATCTTCTGCGCGGACAATCTTTGCAACGATCCCCTTGTTACCGTGGCGACCCGCCATCTTATCCCCTACCTTCAGCTTACGCTTAACGGCCAGATATACTTTCGCCAGCTTCAGTACGCCCGCAGGCAATTCGTCACCGATCGAGATGTTGAACTTCTCGCGCTTGTAACGACCCAGCTCTTCGTTGTACTTGATGCTGTAGTTGTGCAGCAGGATGTTGATCGACTCATCAGGCTTCGCATCACCCGTCCAACCCAGCGGGTTGACGTTCAGGTAATCGATACCGGATAGGTTCTTGGCAGTAAACTTCGCACCCTTGCCGATCTGTACTTCGCCGAAGTTGTTGTTGACACCGGCAGATACGTGATCCTTCAGCAGGACGGTCAGCTTGCTCAGCAGAATGTCCATCAAATCTGCCGTATTCTTCTCGTGCACTTTTTCGATCTTTTCCAGGGCAGCCTTCTCACGAACCTTGGCGTTCTTATCCTTCTTAGCCCTTTGGAACAGCTTCTTGGAGATAACCACACCTTCGGTACCGCTCGGAGCCTTCAGAGAAGCATCCTTGGCGTCACCTGCCTTGTCACCGAAGATGGCGCGCAGCAGCTTTTCTTCCGGAGTCGGGTCGCTCTCCCCTTTCGGAGTGATCTTACCGATCAGGATGTCGCCTTCCTTGATCTGGGCGCCGACACGGATGATACCGTTCTCGTCCAGGTCCTTGGTAGCTTCTTCCGAAACGTTGGGGATATCAGGAGTCAATTCCTCCTCACCCAGCTTCGTATCGCGGACTTCCAGCTCGTATTCGGAGATGTGGACGGAAGTAAACAAGTCTTCCTTAACCACCTTTTCGCTGATTACGATGGCATCCTCGAAGTTATAACCCTTCCAGGGCATGAATGCTACCTTCAGGTTACGGCCCAGCGCCAGCTCACCATCCTGTACGGCGTAGCCTTCCGTGAGAAAGTCGCCTTCTTTCACCTTCTGGCCCTTCTTTACGGCGGGCTTCAGGTTGATACATGTTTCCTGGTTGGTCTTGATGAACTTGGTCAGCTTGTATATTTTCAGGTCTTCTTCAAAAGAGACCAGCTTTTGCTGTTCATTGCGGTCATAACGAACATGAATCTCGTTCGCATCCACAAACTCTACGACGCCTTCGCCTTCGGAGTGGATTTGGATCCGGGCGTCACGCGCAGCCTTTGCTTCCAGACCTGTACCGACGATCGGCATTTCAGGACGGATCAGCGGCACAGCCTGACGTTGCATGTTCGAGCCCATCAGCGCACGGTTGGCGTCATCATGCTCGAGGAAGGGAATCAATGATGCGCTCAAACCCACAATCTGGTTGGGAGCTACGTCCATGAATTCCACCTCGGCTCTATCGAGGATCGGGAAGTCACCCGTCTGACGGGAAACGATCTTCTCTTCGACGAAATTACCCTTGCCATCCAGCGCAATATTCGCCTGTGCAATCTTAGCTATGTCTTCCTCTTCGGCACTGAGATAAGTAAGCTTATCCAGCTCTACCCGGCCATCCTGTACCTTGCGGTAAGGAGTTTCGATAAAGCCCATCTCATTGATCTTTGCGTGTACGCAAAGCGTAGAGATCAGACCGATATTCGGACCTTCCGGCGTCTCGATCGTACAGAGACGGCCGTAGTGAGAGTAGTGTACGTCACGAACTTCGAAGCCAGCGCGCTCACGGGACAGACCGCCAGGTCCGAGTGCGGAGATACGACGCTTGTGCGTGATCTCACTCAGCGGGTTGGTCTGGTCGAGGAACTGAGACAGCTGGCTGGTACCGAAGAACGAGTTGATCACGGAGGACAACGTCCTTGCATTGATCAGATCCACCGGCGTGAACACTTCGTTGTCACGAACGTTCATACGCTCGCGAATGGTACGGGCCATACGAGCCAGACCTACGCCGAACTGGGCATAAAGCTGCTCGCCTACCGTACGTACGCGACGGTTGCTCAAGTGATCGATGTCGTCGATTTCGGCCTTGGCGTTGGTCAGACGAACCAGGTACTTGATGATCTCGATCATGTCTTCCTTCGTCAGCGTCTTCTGATCCAGCGGCTGGTTCAGATTCAGCTTGCGGTTGATCTTGTAGCGACCCACTTCACCCAGGTCATAACGCTTGTCGCTAAAGAACAATTTATCGATAATACCACGCGCAGTCTCATCATCCGGAGCATCAGCACCGCGCAATTGGCGGTAGATGTGCTGAACGGCTTCCAATTCCGAGTTGGAGGTATCTTTATTCAGGGTGTTGTAGATAATGGCGTAGTCACCACCGACGTCTTCGCGCTGCATGAAAACACTCTTCACGTCCATTTCCACGACCATGTCGATCGCTTCTTCGTCGAGAATGGTGTCACGCTCCAGGACGATCTCGTTACGCTCGATCGATACCACTTCACCGGTATCCTCATCGACAAAGTCTTCTACCCAGGTACGGAGTACACGGGCAGCCAGCTTCCTGCCGATAAATTTCTGCAGAGCTTTCTTCTCGGCCTTTACCTCGTCGGCCATGCCGAACAGCTCCAGGATATCCTTATCCGTTTCATAACCGATGGAACGCAGCAGCGTCGTAACCGGGAATTTCTTCTTACGGTCGATGTACGCATACATGACGTTGTTGATATCGGTAGCGAACTCCATCCAGGCGCCCTTGAAGGGGATCACACGTGCAGAGTAGATCTTCGTCCCGTTGGGGTGGATAGACTGACCGAAGAATACACCGGGGCTACGGTGCAATTGAGAAACGACCACACGCTCGGCGCCATTGATGACAAAGGTGCCGCGGGGAGTCATATAGGGTATGTTACCCAGGAACACGTCTTGAACGATGGTTTGGAAATCCACGTGCTCCTCGTCGTTACAACTTAAACGCAATTTGGCCTTCAGGGGAACCGCATAGGTCAAACCGCGCTCCATACACTCTTCGATGGTGTAACGGGGCGGATCAATGAAGTAATCCAGAAATTCCAGCATGAAAATGTTCCGCGTATCCGTGATAGGGAAATTCTCTTTGAATACCTTGAACAGGCCTTCTATATTACGCTTGTCCGGGGTAGTCTCTAACTGGAAAAACTCTTTAAAAGATTGGATCTGCACTTCCAGAAGATCAGGAGTTTCGGCAAGGTGCTTGATTTTACCGAAATTGATCCTGTTTTGCAATTTTGTTGAAGACATATTGATTAAAACCGGTTTTTATATTTCAATTGAGCCTATCGTATTCATTGATTATTACCCATTTACGAATATAAAGAATTATCAATGAATAATTTAGCACAGGGAAACGGACCGCAAATGTAGCAATATTCCAGAAATTAAAAAAATTTCCGGAAAACGCTAAAAAAGCCAAAAAACCCCGGTTCCGTAGAACCGGGGTCGAAATCTTATCGAAACCAGGATTACTGGATTTCTACTTCAGCACCAGTTTCCTTCAGCTTAGCGACGAGAGCTTCAGCGTCAGCCTTGCTTACACCTTCCTTAACGGGCTTGGGAGCGCCGTCAACGAGGTCCTTAGCTTCTTTCAGGCCAAGACCAGTCAGGTCCTTAACAACCTTAACAACGTTCAGCTTGTTAGCGCCAGCGGCTTTCAGGATGACGTTGAAAGAGGTCTTTTCTTCAGCGGCAGCAGCGCCACCACCAGCAGCGGGACCAGCGGCTACGGCTACAGCAGCAGCTGCAGGCTCGATACCGTACTCTTCCTTCAGGATCTTAGCTAATTCGTTAACTTCTTTTACAGTCAGTCCTACTAACTGTTCAGCAAATGCTTTTAAGTCTGCCATAGTTGTAAATTTTTTCCGCCTTCACGGCTTTTATCTGCTCCGGCGGAGAGTTTAAAAAAATTTGCTCTGTCTTAAGCTCCAGAGCTTGAGCTTTATTTTTAACCCGGCGGTGCCCTTCTTCTGGCCAGTCTAAACCAACCATCGACAAGCGCCCCACCCGAGCATTAATTCGCAGCGCGATCTTCCAGCGCCTTGATCAAACCAGCCAGTTTGTTGCCAGCGTTCAGGCCGCTGATAACATTCTTCGCAGGAGACTGCAGCAGACCGATGATTTCGCCGATGAGGTCTTGCTTGCTCTTCAGCGAAACCAGCGCCTTCAGCTGATCGTCGCCTTCGAATACATCCCCATCGATGAATGCAGCCTTCAGCGTCGGCTTTTCCAGGCCCTTGCCTTCCTTGCGGAACTCGGTGATGATCATCGCCGGAGCCTTTGCATTTTCAGAAAACATCAGAGCGGTTACACCGTTCAGAGATTCATACATACCGGAGAAACGGCTGCTGTCGATGCTTTCCAGCGCCTTCTTGATCAGCGTGTTCTTAGCCACCTTCATTTCGACGTTCTTGTCGAAGCAGATGCGGCGGAGCTTGCCAACCTGTTCTACCGTCAACGACTCCGTGTTGGTGACGTAGAAGTTATTATATTCTTTGAACTTGTCTTTCAACAGTTCAATGACTTCATTTTTTTGATCTTTGTTCATAACACTTTCTTTGTAGCTCCCTTCGGAACTGATGAATCAATTATTGGATGAAGGCTTTAGCGTCCAGAGCGATACCGGGGCTCATCGAGCTGGCCAGAAATACGCTCTTTACATAAGTACCCTTGGCAGTAGCCGGCTTCGCCTTGATGATGGCGTTGATCAGCTCCTGGCTGTTCTCTGCCAGCTTCTCGGGAGTGAAGCTTACCCGGCCGATAGAAGCATGGATGATACCAGCCTTATCAACCTTGAAGGCGATCTTACCGCCCTTTACCTCGTTTACCGCAGCGGCAACGTCATTGGTTACCGTACCAGTCTTCGGGTTGGGCATCAGGTTACGGGGACCCAGAACCTTACCCAGCTTACCGATCTTAGGCATTACAGAGGGGGTAGCGACGATAACGTCTACGTCAACCCATCCGCCTTCGATCTTTGTAATGAATTCATCCAGACCTACGTAGTCAGCGCCGGCTGCCTTTGCATCGTTTTCCTTGTCGGGTGTGCAAAGAACCAGTACACGCTTAGTCTTACCCGTGCCGTGGGGCAGGCTGACCGTACCGCGGATGGACTGATCGGCCTTCTTAGGGTCGACGCCCAGGCGGACGTGCAGGTCGACGGAAGCGTCGAACTTCGTAGTATTGATCTCCTTCACTAAGGAAGTAGCTTCCTTGAGTGTATAAAATTTATTTTTATCAACCTTCGCTGCGGCTGCTTTTCTTTTTTTCGTGATTGCCATCTCGTAATGATTTAAAAGTTAGAGTTTAGTTGGCCCAGGGAGCTTTTCCCTCGACGGTGATACCCATGGAACGGGCAGTACCAGCTACCATGCGCATCGCGCTCTCGACGGTGAAGCAGTTCAGGTCAGGCATTTTGTCCTTCGCGATCGCTTCTACCTGAGCCCAGGTAACCTTTCCAACTTTGTTACGATTCGGCTCCTTGGAACCACTTTGCAGCTTAGTGGCTTCCAGCAGCTGTACAGCAGCAGGAGGAGTCTTGATTACAAATTCAAATGATTTGTCGGTGTAAACCGTGAGCAGAACGGGAAGAACCTTCCCCATCTTATCCTGGGTCCGAGCATTGAACTGCTTGCAGAACTCCATGATATTCACACCCTTAGAACCTAACGCCGGCCCGATAGGAGGAGCAGGATTGGCTTGACCGCCCTTAACCTGCAACTTAACATAACCGGAAATTTCTTTTGCCATGTTACTTATTTTTGGTGTTAACGTCCCGGCCAACCGGCCAAGACTCCCAAACCATTCCAATTAAAGAACTATATACTTTGGGGACGCAAAGGTAATCAAAAAACTCAATCTACCCAGCATTTTAGCCAACATTTCCAACCTTTTTATTCCCTCCCCCTCCGCACCCCAAAAGCCACCTACCCTCCACACACAAAAAAGCCCCACCACCCTCTCCACACCCCTCGCCCGCTTCGTAAGCTGGCCATAGGGGTATATGTTCAAAAGCCGCCTTCCCGGCACCTCCAGAGACTCACCCCCTCAACAAGTAAGGGACCAGCGGCGTTGGACATATACCCTCCTGGCCAAAACGCATATGCCAACACGACAGTTACCCCCAGGGCTGTTAACATTTTTTTCGCCCATTTTTTTATAATTCAATATTTCTAACTAACTTTTGCATTCATAATCCATTACAATTCTCATAACAACTTAAAACGCTCAACAAACTATGTCAAAGTCTAAGAAAAAGCCGGCGAAAAAAGCAGCTCCTAAAAAAGCGGCAAAAAAAGCTGTCAAAAAAGCGGTAAAGAAAGCTGCTCCTAAAAAAGCAGCCAAGAAAAAAGTTGCTAAGAAAAAATCTGCTCCCAAGAAAGCAGCAAAAAAAGCCGCTCCGAAAAAAGCAGCCAAGAAGGCCGCAAAGAAAGCAGCTAAAAAAGCTCCTGCAAAAAAAGCTCCCGCTAAGAAGGCGGCTCCCGCCAAAAAAGCGCCTGCAAAGAAAAAGGTAGCTAAGAAAAAAGCTGCTCCCAAAGCAAAACCCGTTGTTGAACCTACACCGGCGCCCGTCGTTTCCGAACCTACGCCGAGCTATGAAGAGCCGACAAGCACTCCCACTTTCGACTTCGATAACGACAACGACAATGACAACAACTAATATGTCTCGATAAAGAGAAAAACCCTCCAATCGGAGGGTTTTTTATTTTGTATAAGAAAGCGGTAAAACCGCTATCCAGCAATATTTACGCGATCTTCTCTACCTGCATGTAGTTCAGCTCTACCGGTGTGCTACGACCGAAGATCTTCACCGTTACCTTCAGCTTCTTCTTCTCGTCGTTCACTTCTTCGATGATGCCATTGAAATCATTGAACGGCCCTTCGATGATCTTGATCGTCTCACCGATGATAAACGGCTCGCTCATGCTCATGCTGCCGGACTCGGCCATCTCATCCATCTTACCCAGCATCTTGTTGACTTCCGCCTTACGAAGAGCGATAGGGTTTTCCTTTCCTAAGAAATGAATAACACTATTGGTATTCTTGATCGTTTCTTTCAAATCGTCACCCAGCTTTCCTTCCGTCACTTCCACCATCACATAGCCCGGATAATAGTTGCGCTCGCGCATCACTTTCTTGCCATTCTGCACCTTATAGACTTTCTCTACCGGAAGAAACACCTGCTTCACGATTTCACTCCACCCACCACGGGAAATCTCCTTGTCAAGGTATTCCTTTACCTTACGCTCCTTACCACTCACTACGCGGAGAACATACCACTTGGTTTCCGGTTGGGGTTTACCTTCCGGCTGGGTCTTCGTTTCTTGTTGATTGACTGTTTCCGTCATAAGAAATTTTTTGCTAGCAAATCACTACACTATCCCTTACTTACCAAATAAAGAATAAACAAAGTGCAGGATGGAACTGGAAACGAAGTCCATGATCCATACGAGCAGCGTAATCAATAAGGTCGCCACCAGGACGATGATCGTCGACGACTGCAGCTGCGGCCATGTCGGCCAGGTCACCTTCTCCAGCAACTCACGGTACGACTCCCGGAAATAGGTCGTGATTTTGTTCATTGTTGTTAATTTTCTACCGCCGCCGCTTCAGCTTCCGCCTACACAGCCCGGTGATTGCACGGGCACTAGGATTCGAACCCAGACCAAAGGTTTTGGAGACCTCTATCCTACCGTTAGACTATGCCCGTGTATCTTATCAATGGCCTTTGGCAAAAACCGCCTCCGGCGCTTTAAAGCTAAGAGCTATTCCGGCAACCGGAACAGCTCTTAGATATTTCAAAGATATGAAAATCTTTCGATTTAGTTTCGCGATTCCGGGTTTTGTCCAAATTACCCTCCATCGCGAAACCGCTAATGTCGGGCCTTCGGCCAGCGAACCCGTGGTTCGCTTACTTGATAATCTCAGTTACCTGACCAGCACCTACGGTACGGCCACCTTCACGGATAGCGAACTTCAGACCCTTTTCCATAGCGATCGGCTGAATCAGCACAACGCTCAGAGAAGTGTTATCGCCAGGCATAACCATCTCAGTACCTGCGGGCAGCGTAACTTCACCAGTTACGTCCGTAGTACGGAAATAGAACTGAGGACGGTACTTGTTGAAGAAAGGAGTGTGACGGCCACCTTCTTCCTTGCTCAGTACGTAAACTTCACCCTTGAACTCGGTGTGAGGAGTGATAGAACCGGGTTTTACCAGAACCATACCACGACGGATTTGGGTCTTTTCAATACCACGGAGCAGCAGACCTGCATTGTCACCAGCTTCACCCTGATCGAGGAGCTTACGGAACATTTCAACACCCGTTACGGTGGAGTTCAGCGGAGCGTCCATCAGACCAACGATTTCGATAGCTTCACCTACCTTGATACGACCTCTTTCAATACGGCCGGTAGCAACAGTACCACGACCAGTGATAGAGAACACATCTTCAACAGACATCAGGAAGGGCTGATCAACCGGGCGGGGAGGCAGGGGAATGTAGCTGTCAACAGCTGCCATCAGCTCGTCGATTGCCTTTACCCACTTGTCTTCACCAGCCAGAGCGCCAGTTGCAGAACCCTTGATGATGGGTGTATTGTCACCGTCGAAGCCGTAAGAAGACAGCAGTTCGCGGATTTCCATTTCTACCAGTTCCAGCAGCTCGGGGTCGTCCACCAGGTCCACCTTGTTCATGAAACCAACGATACGGGGAACGCCTACCTG
>JAFDYG010000026.1 GCA_018267545.1 Bacteroidota bacterium | reverse complement strand
CTGCAAAAGATTTCCGCAAACAAAAGATCGACATCGCTCAATACACGGCGGTAATTTTTACCAGCCGCAACGCCATCGACCACTTCTTCCGCATCTGTGAAGAGATGAAGGTCAGCGTCTCTCAGGACACTAAATATTTCTGCATCACCGAAGCCGTCGCCCTCTACTTGCAGAAGTTCATCCTTTATCGGAAAAGAAAGGTATTCTATGGTGCGGATGGTCTGAACAAAAGTATGTTCGACGTCATCAACAAGCACAAGGAAAACGAGAAATTCCTCTACCCCTGTTCCGAGAATCAGCAGGACAACGAAATCATCAACTGGCTGAAACATAACAACTGCGGTTTTGCCACTCCCTTCATGTACCGCACGATCAGCAACGACGTAAAACCCGTCCTCGACCAGAGCGAATACGATATCATCTGCTTCTTTACCCCCAGCGGCGTAAAAAGTCTGTTCGATAACTTCCCCAAGTTCAAACAGAACGGCACCAAGATCGGCGCCTTTGGCAGCAACACTTCCCGTGCAGTCGAAGAAGCCGGCCTCACGCTCGACATCAAGGCTCCGCTGCCCCAGGCCCCTTCGATGGTGTCTGCCCTCGAAAAATATCTGGCCACGGTCATAAAGAAAAAATAGGCTCCTTCCAGTCGCTGGGAAAAAATAACTTCCTGCGCAAAGAGCATCTGGCCCAAACCTTGTACGTTTGCAGTCCGAATGCCACACACGAACAGGCTCGCAAAAGAGAGTAGCCCTTATTTACTACAGCACGCTCACAATCCCGTGGATTGGTTTCCATGGAGCGACGAGGCGCTGGAAAAAGCACGCAAAGAAGACAAGCCGATCCTGGTCAGCATCGGCTACGCCGCCTGCCACTGGTGTCACGTAATGGAACGGGAAAGCTTCGAAGACGAAGAAACCGCCCGCTTCATGAACGAGCACTTCGTCAACATCAAGATCGACCGCGAAGAACGCCCCGACCTCGATCACATTTATATGGATGCCGTACAGGCGATCACCGGCAGCGGTGGCTGGCCGCTGAACGTCTTCCTGACCCCCGAGGGTAAACCTTTCTACGGCGGCACCTATTTTCCTCCACGTCCCATTTATAACCGTGCTTCCTGGAGAGACGTCCTGAACGGCGTATCCACGGCCTTCCGCGATCGCCGCGACGAGATCGAGCAGCAGGCCGGTCAACTGACCCAGCACGTGGCAAAGGCGGGAGATTTTGGGATTGGAACCAATCAGCCCTCCACCAATCAGCCCGCCGGCTTCAACCGCGGGACGCTCAAACAAATCCGCGACCAGCTCCTGTCCATCGCCGACAAGAAGGAAGGCGGCTTCGGCGCTGCCCCCAAATTCCCGCAGACCTTCTCTATCCGCTACCTGCTGCACTACTATTATTTTACAAAGGACCAGGAAGCCCTCGACCAGGCCTGCCTGAGTCTCGACAAAATGATCCGCGGAGGCATCTACGACCAGCTCGGCGGCGGCTTCGCCCGTTACTCCACGGACAACGAATGGCTGGCCCCCCATTTCGAAAAGATGCTAT
>JAFDYG010000269.1 GCA_018267545.1 Bacteroidota bacterium | reverse complement strand
CTATAAGCATGACGTGAGCATCTGCGCCTTTACCATCGAAGACTTCGAACGCCTGCTCAAGAACCGCCCCGACCTGGCGCTCAGGTACAGCAAACAGGTAGGCGCCAAGCTCCGCAACATCGAAAACCGGCTGATCAACCTCCTCAATAAAGACGTTAAGACCCGGCTCATCCATTTTCTCTGGCAGCTGGTAGAGCAAAACCTGGGTGAAAATACGGCAGAAGGCTTTTGCATGCCCAACTACCTGACCCACGAGGACATCGCCAGCCTGATCGGCAGCAGCCGGCAGACGGTCACCACGATGATCAACGAGCTCGAAACCGAGGGCATCCTTTCCTACAATCGCCAGGAGATTTGCTTCCTGGATGTTAAAAAACTTCAAAAGCTGGTTACGGCAAGCTAAATAGGCAACTTATAGAAGCCTGTAAGCGTTTTACCCCCTAGATATGACAAAGAATTTCTTTCTTATTCTCTTCCTCCAGCTGATCGTTGCGGCTGGTTTTTCGCAGGAATATAAGCCAGCCGACGCCGGCTCGTCCGTGGGCTTCGAGATCAAGAATCTCGGCTTCAACACCAAGGGTTCCTTTACCGGGCTCGACGGGAAGATCGTCTTCGACCCCCAGGACCTGTCCAAGGCCAGCTTCGACGTCAGTATCGATGCGACCTCGGTCAATACGGACAATAGTATGCGGGATGGCCATCTGAAAAAGGATTCCTATTTCGACGTAGAGAAATATCCGAGGATAAAATTTGTCTCGACCAGCGTGAGCGGGCCTGATAAAAGCGGTCATTATACGTTGTCCGGGAAGCTGACGATCAAGAGCACGACAAAGGATATCTATTTCCCGTTTATCGCTACGAAGATGGGAGACGACTACATCTTCAAGGGCGACTTCAAGATCAACCGCAAAGATTTTGGCGTAGGCGGTTCCAGCACGGTATCCAGTGAGCTGACGATTCAGCTGACCGTTTTGGCGAAGAAGCAATAGAGGGTTGCGAGTAATGGCCTACGTGCAACTATGCGGGCGGCTTTAGGCTTCGGTCGCCCACCGGTCCCGGTCATCCGGGCTAAATTTCCAGGGTGCAAAGTTATTTTCGATATTGCTGAACAGCCCCGTCCATTCGGCGGGCACGTTGCTATCTTCCATTACCAGCGCCCGCCGCATTTCTACAATGATTTCGAGTGGGCTGATGCTTACCGGGCATTCTTCCACACAGGCGTTACAGGTCGTACAGGCACGGAGCTCTTCCACCGTGATATAATTAAGGAGGTTCTTACCGTCGTCCTGGAAGGACCCGTTTGCCGAGATATTTTTACCTACCTCTTCGAGCCGGTCACGGGTCGACATCATGATCTTTCTTGGCGATAAAACTTTCCCTGTTATATTGGCCGGGCAAGCTGCGGAGCAACGGCCGCATTCCGTACAGGAATAGGCGTCCAGGAGATTCCGCCAGCTCAGATCGAAGACGTCCTTGGCGCCGAACTTTGGCGTCGGAGGCGGTGCTTCGCCTTCGGCAGGAGGGGGCGGCGCGGTTTCCGGCTGCATGGCGTACAGCACTTCCTGCTGGATGGCCTTCATGTTCCGGAGCTTTCCCTCCGGGTTCAGCCGGGCATACCAGGCGTTGGGGAAGGCCAGCATGATGTGCAGGTGCTTGGAGTAGGGGAGGTAGTTCAGGAAGGCGAAGATGCCGAGGATGTGGAGCCACCAGCAGGTGCGTTCCAGGCCGGTGAGGGTGGGGGTGCTGAAGCTGCCCAGGACCGGATGCAGCCACTGGGAGACGATAAAGTTTCCCGTCGGATGCTCCCCATAGTGGCCATAGCCCCGTCCCTGCAGCAGGGTGTCGGAGGCGTTCATGGTCAGGAACAGGGTCATCAGAATTATTTCTGTCAATAATATATAATTGGCGTCGCTCCATGGCCAGCCGTCCAGGTCATGACTGAGAAAACGGCGCAGCTTCAGAATATTCCGGCGGCAGAGGAAGATGACACAGGCGGCGAGCACCCCGAGGGCCAAAATCTCGAAAGCGTCGATCAGGAAGATATAAAACCCGCCCCCGAATTGATAAAAAACCCGGTGGGTACCGAGGATACCGTCGATTACGATCTCCAGCACCTCTATATTTATAATGATAAAACCGGCATAGATGACGAAGTGAAATACCGCCACCAGCGGGTTACGAAACATTTTCTTCTGCCCGAAGGCCAGCAGGAGCAGGTTCTTCCAGCGGAGCCCCGGATTGTCCGTATAGTCTTCGTCTTTTCCCAAAAGGATATTCCGTCTGATCCGGCCGATCTTTTTTGCGAACAGGCCGATTGCCGCTGCGGCGACCAGGACAAAGAGGATTTGCTGCAGAAGGACCATAGAAAATTTATTATGGCGTCTAAGATAAGTGATTTAGAGTAATGGTGTCAATTGGACGGAGTCCAATTAGTACTGAGGCCCCCAGGCCGAAAGTACAGAGATTGTGGTATGGCGATAAAAAATTATTTTTCTTCAATTTTTTATCGTCATAATTTGGGGGCGAGATGAAGAATTACATTTTGACTCAGGAAGTTGCAGAAAAGAAGCTGCGTCGTATGGCCTACCAGATATTGGAGAACAATTCCGACGAGCAGGAGCTGATCCTGGCCGGTATCCAGGAGAACGGAAGCGTCATAGCGCGCAGCATCCAGCGGCTGCTGACTGAAATCGCCGGGGACCGCCTCCGGATACAGCTGATCTCGATTACCCTGGACAAGCGTCAACCCGGACCGGTCACGCTCAGCCAGACGCCGGAATTCGACAACCAGGTCATCATCGTTATCGACGACGTCGCTATGAGCGGGAAGACCCTGCTTTATGCCATGAAGCCGTTTTTGGACTATCATCCCCGCAAGATTGAATCTCTCGTTTTGGTGGAAAGAACCCACAAAACTTTCCCTGTTCAACCCGACTATACCGGCCTTTCCCTGTCCACCACCTTGCAGGAGCATATTTATGTCGAGGTGGATGGCGACCTCGTGAAAGGCGCCTGGCTGGAATAGAGGCTTTTTAAGCCGTTTTCTATCCACAAACGTGGATAAAGGAGGTAAAAAAAAGGCGCCTTTAAACCGGTTTTTCAGGGCCAAAAACGGTAAATTTGTCCTCCCCCTGACAATGGGGCAAAACCGAGTATGGAAGATAACAGCACGCCACTGGAAACTCAAGACAACAATCGTATCGTCCCGGTAAATATTGAAGAGCAAATGAAGACAGCCTACATCGACTATTCGATGTCGGTTATCGTCGGTCGCGCTCTTCCCGATGTACGGGACGGCCTCAAGCCGGTACACCGCCGCATCCTCTACGGGATGAATGAGCTGGGGAATCACAGTAACAAACCTCATAAGAAAGCCGCCCGTATCGTCGGGGAAGTGATGGGTAAGTATCACCCTCACGGTGATAGCGCCATCTTCGACGCCATGGTCCGTATGGCGCAGGAGTGGAGCATGCGCTATCTCCTGGTCGACGGCCAGGGGAACTTCGGAAACCAGGATGGGGATGGTCCTGCGGCGATGCGTTATGTGGAAGCACGTCTTCACCGTCAGGCCGAGTACATGCTCGAGGACATCGAGAAGGAAACGGTCGACTTCCAGCCCAACTTCGACGATTCGCTGCAGGAACCCACGGTGCTGCCCACCCGTATTCCGCAGCTGCTCATGAACGGCTCCAGCGGAATCGCTGTAGGTATGGCGACGAATATGATGCCGCATAACCTTTCCGAGGTCGTAGACGGCTGCATCGCCTATATCGACAAGCGCGATATCACCATCGAGGAGCTGATGCAGTATATAAAGGCGCCCGACTTTCCGACCGGTGGTATTATATATGGTATGGAAGGCGTCAAGGCCGCCATGCACTTTGGCCGCGGACGTGTCGTCCTCCGGGGCAAGCTCCACGTGGACACCAAGCCGAGCGGCAGGGAGACGATCATCGTTACCGAAGTGCCCTACCAGGTAAACCGTGACGCCCTTTGCGATCGCATCGGTCAGCTGGTCAACGAGAAGATCGTCGAAGGCATCGCCCATATCAACAACGAGTCCAACAAACGGGAAGGCACGCGTATCGTCATCGACCTCAAGCGTGACGCCGTCGCCAATATCGTCATCAACCAGCTGTATAAGCATACGGAGCTTCAAACTTCTTACGGGATCAACAACGTGGCGATCGTCCGCGGTCGTCCCCGTACGCTGAATCTGAGGGATATGATCAGCGAGTTCGTCGACTTCCGTATGGACGTCGTGACCCGCAGAACACAGTTCGAGCTGAAAGAAGCCGAAAAGAAGGCCCACATCCTCAAGGGCTATCTTATCGCATTGGATCACCTCGACGAGGTCATCGCTTTGATTCGTAGCTCGGCTACACCCGAAGCGGCCAGGGAAGGTCTGGTAAACGCCGGCTGGGGACTGGATGAAGTCCAGGCCCGCGCCATCCTCGACATGCGGCTGCAGCGGCTTACCGGTCTCGAGCGTGAAAAAATCCGCGAAGAATATGACGATCTCATGAAGCTCATCGCTCACCTGAAAGAATTGCTTGCCGACGAAGGCAAGCGCTTCGATGTCATCCGGACCGAGCTGCGGGAAGTAAAGGATAAATTTGGAGATGAGCGGAAGACGGAGATCACCTATCTCGACAACGAGGTCAGCATCAAGGACCTGATCCGGGAAGAAGACGTCGTCATCACCATCTCGCACCTGGGCTATATCAAGCGTACATCCGCTACCGAATACCGCCAGCAGCGCCGCGGCGGGCGTGGAGCCATTGGCGGCAGAACCCGTGAAGAAGACTATATCGAGCACCTCTTCGTGGCTTCGACCCACCACACCATGCTTTTCTTCACCGAAAAGGGCCGCTGTTACTGGCTGAATGTCTACGAAATACCGGAAGGGGAAAAGAGTGGCAAGGGGCGGGCAATCCAAAATCTCATCCAGATTCCGCCGGACGATAAGGTCCGTGCGATTGTCGATGTCCAGGATTTAAAGGACGAAGCCTTTGTAAATACTCATTATATCGTACTTTGCACCAAGCAGGGTATCATCAAGAAAACTTCCCTGGAAGAATTCAGCCGCCCTCGTCAGAGCGGTGTCAACGCCATTACTATCGTAGAAGGCGACCACCTGCTCGAAGCACGTTTGACCGATGGTAATTCGGAGATCCTGATGGCCGTCAAGAGCGGTCGGGCCATCCGTTTCGAAGAAGACAAGGTTCGTCCTACGGGACGGGGAGCCATCGGGGTGGCCGGTATCGAGGTCGACGATTCGAGTGACGAAGTGATTGGCATGATCTGTGTCAATAAGGAAGATAAAACCCGTACAGCGCTGGTCGTCAGTGAAAAAGGCTATGGCAAGCGTACCCCCATCGACGAATACCGGGTCACGAACCGGGGTGGCAAGGGGGTAAAGACCATCAGCGTCACTGAGAAAACCGGTAAATTAGTGGGTATCCTGGACGTTACCGAATTCGAAGACCTGATGATCACCTGTAAGAGCGGCGTTACGATCCGTATGTCGGTCGCCGGTGTTAGCAGCCAGGGCCGCGCTACCCAGGGGGTCAAGCTCATCCGTCTCGACGAATCCGACGAGATTGCAGCGATAACCAAGCTGGACAAGCTGGAAGAAGAAACTGCCGCAGTCGTCACGGATGACGCCAGCGCAGCTGCTGTCGGCGATGCGCTTACAGAGGGTACCGATGAAAACAAACCTGATCAGGGTGAAAATGGAGGAGACAGCCAACAAGCCGATACCGACACTCCGCAAGAGAATTAAGATTTGATTAAAGGAGGGGTTTGGCCCATTGTTTGTGGCAATCCGTTGACGATCAGTAATTTGAAATCGTATATTTAAACAAATAATCAAAAAAATGAGAAGACTCCTTCTAACTGGTTTCCTTGCCGCTGCTGGTATGGGCCTGTTCGCACAAAGCGTCGACAAGGCGAAAGACCTACTGAAGTCTAATAAGCTGCCTGAAGCCAAGGCCGAGATCGATAAGGCCCTGACTGTTGAAAAAAACCAAAAAAATGCCGAAGCATGGTACACCAAGCTGAAGGTTTATAATGCGCTGGCCGCGAACGACCAAACTCGGGCACAGTATCCCGACGCGCGTGATCAGGCTTTCGAAGCCCTGAAAAAATACACGGAAGTCGACGACAAGAAGCTGTTGCTTCTCCAGGTTGATGGCTACAAGCCCGTCAACGAAATCTACCAGGGTTACTTCCAGATCGGCGCTAACGACTATAATGCACAAAAGTATGACGACGCGCTAAAGAACTTCAACGGCGCCCTTGCAGCCTCCTCCTTCATGAACTCGAAAGGATGGACCAAGCTGACCATCGATACTACTTCGACCCTCTACGCAGGTATCTCTGCCGAAAAAGCGGGCAAGAAGGATACCGCTGCTGTTTATTATGGCAAGCTGGCTGACGCCAAGATCGCCAACATCAACGGCTCTAACATGATCGACATCTACAAATGGCTGGTCGATTACTATAATACCAAGAAGGACGACGCCAACACGCAGAAATACCTGACGCTGGCCAAAGAACAATATCCCGAAGATCTGTTCTGGCCCAGCACCGAGCTGGATATCATCCGCGAGAAAGGCGATAAGAGAGCTCTCTTCGCCAAGTACGACGAAATTGTCACCAAGTTCACCAAGAATCATCTGTTCTTCTTCAACTTCGGTCTCGAACTGTATCAATATGCTTCCGATACGACTAAGGGCCCTCGTCCTGCCGATTATGAGGCACTGACCGCCAAGTCGCAGGAAATGCTGAAGAAATGTCTCGAAATCCAGCCCGACTATCCCCAGGCTGCTCTCGTTCTCGGTCAGATCTCCTACAATACCGGTGTCGACCTCCAGGGCCAGACCAAGAAGATCCCGGGTAAGGGTCCTGAGGACATCAAGAAAAGGGCTGACCTGCGTATCGCCGCCGGCAAGAAATTCGATGAAGCCATCCCTTATTTCGAAATGGTCGACAAGGACCTGGGCGGCAAGGGTAAGCTGAAGATGGACGAGAAGGGCGCGCTGAAAGACGCTTATGACCTGCTGATCAATATTTACGAGCAGAAGAACGTAAAGGACAAGGTCGATCTTTATACGAATAAGTTCAATAACGTCGATAAGGACCACTAATCGATCGTCTTTAAATGATAAGCAAATGCCCCGGTTATCCGGGGCATTTGCATTTATAATACCGTGATGTTTTGTTTCTCCAGGTGATGATAGATGGCGCTCCGTATTTCGCCCGATGTATAAGGCGTTCGGGTGATGTCATTGACCCAGAAATATACCCGCAGCTCGACCGTCTTTGTGCTGAGCGTATTCAGGATAATCTCGGCGTCACGATGGCCCAGGACATTCGAATTGTTCCGGACGATCTCCTTGATGCCATCGGGCTGTAGATTGGCCGTGTCGACCGGCTTTTCCAGTGTAAAAGCCAGGGCGACCCGAACGTGGTTATTGCTGAGGGTCCAGTTGACGATATGGTTGGACAAAACGTCTCCATTGGGAATGATCACTTCGGCGCCTTCTTCGGTAAGCAGCGTGCTGCTGCGGATGCCGATCTCCTTTACGCGTCCCTTCTTATCGCCTACTTCTACCGTATCCCCGATACGAACGGGCCGGTCGAAGATGAGGATAATCCCCGAGACGAAATTGTTGACGATATTCTGCAAGCCCAGACCGACGCCGACACCGAGAGCGCCCAGGATGACGGTGATGCGGTCCACGGAAAGACCTGAAGCAGCTACGGCCAGCAGGAAGCCGCCGATCAGCAGCACGAGCCTCGTCACCAGCAGGCGGGAACGCTGCCCACGATCGTCCAGCGACGCGTCGTCACCTGTGTCGCCAAAGAAATAGGCGATATATTTCTGGAGGAAATTGGCCAGCCAGATGATGCCCAGGAATAATAACAATCCCCCGAAGGAGAACTCGAAGCTGCCGACCTGCCGTGGACTGGTAAAGAAGTCGACCAGAAGGTCGTTGGCCGCATCGAAAATATTCAGGTTGGTCATGACGACGATCAGCCACAGGATGACGCCCAGGCTGGTGATAAATCGCCTGATCGATTTGGAAACGGGGCCCAGGTCGAAATTGTCGGGGTAGTTCTTCCGTACCCGGCTGCTTTGGATCTGGAGCAGGAACGCTTCCACGACCAGCCGGACAAAGACGGCCAGGCTTGCGGTCTGGGCGAAAGAATATACGGCCGTCGCTGCGAATATTTGTGATAGCGTTACGCGACCGAAGAGGTTACAGATAACGGCGAGTATATTGAAGATAAAATATAGTAGTCCGGCGAACCAGATAAAGCGAGGCTGTCCTTTTAATAATCGTCCCTTCCCAAAGAGGAAATAACCTGCAAAAACAGCCGACACGCCGTCGATGATCAGGGTCGTCCAGCGCTGCAGGCTGAGCGGCAGCCCCAGAATACGCGTGATCGGGAGCAGCAGGAACAGCAGGAAGAAGATCCCCCAGCCGTAAAAAAGGGGGCGGGGAAGGTGCTTCCTGAAGATGAAGGTGAGCACGATTATCAGCAGGAATTCGATCGACTCGATATAGAGGGCGGGGGCGTGCAGGTCGAATAGAGGGGCCAGGATCAGGATAAAGACCAGCGAACCTGTGATCGGGTAGGGGGCGATAAAACTAAACTGGAAACTCTCGATCGCCTTCAGCCGGTCCCGTCTCCTGAGCGCACGGAAGTTGACCCAGACCCAATAAAAGAAAACCATACCCGTAATCCAAAGCCAAAAGCGTTTGCTGCGGGTATTGGAGAAATAATAGCTGGCCAGCTGCTTCTCGCTGTCGACCGATTTTTGAAACGCGCCTCTTGTGAAATTGCCGCCTCCGGGTGAGCGCGGTTCCCAGAGGTAGCGCCGCTCCTTACCAAAGGCCTTGGTGCCGACCGCCTTCAATTCCAGGTCTACGCGGTATTGCAGCTCCTGTATCGTGATGGCGTGCGCAGATGCTTCGGACTTCAGGGCATTGATCTGCTGACCATTCAGGGCGACCAGGCTGTCCACCTGTCTCCACTTTTGCTTTAGCAGCTGCAATTGCACCTTGAAAGTATCTTTTAGCGCCGAATCGCGGAAGATGTTCAGCATCAGGGTATCCTTGCGGATGTTGCCAATCTCTTTTTTCACCCCATCGAGCGCGGTGTCATAGCGGTTGAGGTAGTGCGTATAGCTTTTGACGTTCTGGTCCAGCGCATCCAAAAAGGTATTGAACATTTGCAGGTTACGGACATTGAAGGTGCGCTCGTTCTGCGACATCCGGTCTTTCAGGATATCGAGGGCGGAGTCTTCCTGGTCCAGCTGGTCATCGATGTCGTCCAGTCGGACAAAGGATTCGGTGACGATGGGGACGCGGTTCAGCATCTGGTAGATCTTCTCCAGCTCCTCCGCGTAATCGCTGGTCGTCACGGCATTGTTACCCGAGAAAAGGGTGGAGTCGAATTTCCGCCGGACCCGCTTGTAGTTTTCCTTGTAGTATTCCGTTGTTTTTTTGCGGCTCAGCTTACCTGCCTTGGAAGACGCGCTCGTGGTGTCTTTTACCTTGGTGCTGTCCTGTGCGCTTACCCATAGGCAGCCGACGAGACTCAAGCAAAGAAGGAGAAGATTTTTCATAAGTTTAGACATGCTTGGGGCAAATCTAAGGGCTTATTTTCAAAGAAATAGTCTTATAATTGAGGAAACAAAGACCTTATGTCCCAACGATCGCTTAGCCGCCGGCAATTCCTCCGCACCACGGCTGTCTTACCCGCCATTTTTATCGTTCCACGTCATGTCCTTGGCGGCAAGGGCTATCTGGCCCCCAGCGACAAAATAACCCTGGGTTTTATCGGCTGCGGCCGTCAGGGCTTCGGTCTGAAGGACGCCTTTCTTAAGACCGAAGAGGTCCAGATCCTGGCCGCCTCCGACGTTTATACCAATAAGCGGGATACCTTCGCGGCTAAAGTAAATGAGTTTCATGCCGCAGCTTCAGGGGCGTCCAGTTCCAAGAGCTGCTCGACCTACGCCGACTTCCGTGAGCTGCTGGAGCGAAAGGACGTCGATGCGATCGTCATGGCCGCCCCCGACCACTGGCACGCTGCCCTGGTTGTCCGGGCAGCCGCGGCGGGCAAGGACGTCTATGGTGAAAAGCCGCTTTCGCTAACCGTCAGGGAAGGCCGCGCGATGGTAAAGGCCATCCGTAAGCATGATCGGGTATTCCAGACCGGTAGCATGCAGCGTTCCTGGGCGGAATTCCGCCAGGCCGTAGAGTTGGTGCGCAACGGCTATATCGGTGAGATAAAAACGGTAAAAGTCAGCGTCGGCGGGCCTCCTGCTCCATACAACCTTCCTGCAGAAGAGATACCCGCGGGGCTGGACTGGCAATTCTGGCTGGGCCCCAATGCACCTGTTTCTTTCAACAGCCAGCTGGCGCCTACGCTGGGCACGGACATCTGGGCCCGCTGGCGATATTTCCAGGGACTCGGCGGCGGTGACGTGACCGACTGGGGTGCGCATATGTTCGACATTGCGCAATGGGGGCTGGATAAGGATTCTACGGGACCGGTGGAGATCATCGCCCCGGATGGCAAAGACCATCCGTTCCTGACGTTCCGGTATGCCGATGGGATCACGATGACGCATGAGGATTTCGGAAAGAGGAACGCGGTAAGATTTATCGGTTCGAAGGGCACCATCGACGTTCAGCGGGGCAAGCTCGAAACGACTCCCGCCGGGCTAAAGGATAAGGTGATCGGGCCTAACGAAAAGCGGGTCTACTTTAGCGATAATCACTACAAAGACTTTTTGAAGGCCGTCCGCAACCGGACCCGCCCGATCTGCGATATCGAAACAGGGCATCGCAGCGCCACGGTAGGTAACCTTGGCAATATCGCCTACCAATTGAAGAGATCGTTGAAATGGGACCCAGAGAAGGAGACATTTGCGCATGATAAGGAAGCCAATCATTTGCTGGGCCGCAAGATGCACAATGGGTGGCATGTCTAGAGCATGATGTCGAGATTATTGGCTTTTCGCCGGTAGAGAAGCGCATCGATGATATAGAGACCACCCATCACGATACCGAATGCTCCGAGGATCAGCGTGATGTGGCTTGCCTGCGCCAGTGGACTAAATAACAAGAGCAGGCCAAACGCGATCGACAGCAAACCGGCTACGGCTACAAAGCCGCGCCCCTGGATTTGTCTTCCCAGGACAATGACTGCCAGTACCTTTAGCGTGCCTACCCCGAACATCCAGCTGCCGATAAAATACGGAAGGGCGATAAATGCCAATAATGGATTGAACAGAAACAGCAAGCCAAAGAAAAGGTGCAGTGCACTCTCTACCTGTAGCCATTTATTTTCTTTGGAGCGGATGGGACGTAATATCAGCATGACCAGCAATAGCCCTCCATT
>JAFDYG010000268.1 GCA_018267545.1 Bacteroidota bacterium | reverse complement strand
TATCCCGCATGGCGTTATAGAGTTCGGCCCGGGCGTGTCCTTCGTTGCCGCCCGTCCAAACCAGCAGGCTGGGATGATTTCGGATGCGATAGATCGTGCTGACGACGTTGTTTATAAAGACAGAGGATTGCAGAGGCCAGTCCGCCGAGCCTTTGAAACCGCCATTGGTATCGCCCGTGATCCAGAAGTCCTGCCAGACGAGCATACCGTAACGGTCCGCCAGCTCGTAGAAGTCGTCGGTCTCCCCTAGCCCGCCGCCCCAGATGCGGACCATGTTCACGTTGGCATTGCGGCATAGACGCAGCTCATAATCGTATCGCTGGTAGTCCCGGTTGAGCATCATGTCCGGCACCCAGGCCCCCCCTACGAGGTGTACCCGTTTGCCGTTGACAAAAAAATCCCTCCGTACCCAGCCGTTGACTGTCGTAGTTGAGGAGCCTACGGTACGGATGCCGAAGACAAAGGACGTATCTTCCGACAGGCCGCCGGCATCCTTGTATCGAAGACGTATTCTGTACAAGTAAGATTGTCCATAGCCGTTAGGCCACCAGAGATGAGGTTGGTGAATAGTCAGGGCGGGGATATCGGCGGACGAAAGATGAACGGAACCCGACGTCCCGCCTGCGCCAGGGATATTACGTGTAAAGTGGATGGCAGCGCCGGTAAAGTTCTCAGGGCTGATGGTCACTTCGAGATTTCCCTGACGGCTGGTGCTGCTTTTATTATCCAGCTCCAGGTCGAGAGAAAGCCGGGCCAGGCCCGTATCGGGCAGGTTGGGCAGCTCCGTGACGATGCGAGGACGGCGGATGATGACCTGGCCCGTCGTCCGGAGATATACGGGCTGCCAGATGCCGATGTTGCGGTCGCGAACTTCGGGTATCCAGTCCCAGCCTACCGAGCTGAGCATGGTGACGTTCTTCCCGATATCTCCCGTCGGCCCGCCATTGTCGTAAAAATCCTCCATTGCCTTCAGCTGCGGCTCCGCCGGCTCACCCGGCACGTCGAGGGGATAGATCTTTACGGCGAGGGCATTGGCTTCTCCGGCATGTATCGCAGGAGTGGCGTCCAGGTCAAACTCTTCGAACATCCCTACCATCTTCGCAGAGTCGGCGATGCGAACGCCATTGAGCCAGACTTCCGCCCGGTAATTGATCCCTTTGAAGATCAGCTCGAAATGACGGCCCTTGTCGGCGGCAGGGACGCTAAAGGTAGTCCGGTACCAGTAGGGCTTCTTCCATGGATTCGGCTCTCCGGGCAGGTGGCTGTATTGTTCGAGATGATACTGACGGTTGAAGGTATCGGATGCGTCCGGGATCAGCATATTGTTCATCCCGGTGTAAGGGTCGGGATAGACCTTATTCGCTACCAATCCCGTGAGTACGGTGCTTGGGACGGTAACGGGAAACCAATAGTCGGCGGATCGATAGTGGACAGAAGAAAGGCTGTCGCCGCCCGTCTTTATAACGGCCGAGGACTGCAGCTGAAAGCTGGATAGCTTCACCTGTCGTACCGGTAATTGTCCCCGGGAGGAGCCACACCAAAACAGCGTTATAAGCAGACAATATAGACGGGTTATCTTCATGGCAAGCAGCTAGAGCCGGTATTCTCTATGATTTAGTAATCGAGTTTCCTTAAGTAATCGTAATCGATCTGTATACTTTCAAAAGCGGTATGCGCATACTCTTCCTGTTCCAGGAAGAAGTGCTTCATCCCCGCCTGTTTGGCGTGCTGAAGCAGCCGCTTGATCTCGACCTGGCCTTTTCCAAATTCCGTGCTTTGTTTGCGGGTTTTGTCCATATCCTTCAGGTGCCAGAGCGGAAAGCGGCCCGGGTGCTTGCTGAAATAGCCAAAGGGATCGTGCCCCGCTGCAACGACCCAGCCCAGGTCCATTTCCATCGTAACGAGCGCGGGGTCGGTATGTTTCAGCAGGACGTCGTACAGGACCTGCCCCTTTACCGTTTCAAATTCCGAATCGTGGTTGTGATAGCCGAAGTGCAGGCCGGCCTTCTTGCATTCTTCGCCCAGCTTGTTGAAGTTTTCCGCCGACTCCTGGTAGTGTTCGATCGTCTGTCCTTTGGAAGGAAGCACGGAGGAGATGATATATTCCTGTCCTGTCTCGGCGGCTTCCTCGATCGACTTCTTCCATTCGTTGTCGACGTGTACGTGGCCGCTGCGAAGACGCATGCCATGGTCCTGACAAATCTTGCGGATCTCTTTTGGCTTCAGGCCATAATAATTCCCCTTGTCGCTTCGCGCCGATTCGAGCTCTTTGAAGCCGATCTTAGCCAGCTGTTGGAGGGTGCCCGCCGGATCGGCAAGCATTTCTTTTCGTACGGTATACAATTGAATGCCGATGTCTTTCACCTTGGTCCGGGCGGCGGCACGAACGAGCTCTGGCAGCAGCAGGGAGCCCGCGGCCAGGAACGAAGCGGATCTTAAGAAGTCTTTTCTTTTCATATGCAATCGTTTATATGGTTGGGAGGTTACTTGCTTCCCATGTCGCTGTTGCTGACAAATGCGATTCTCTTCCCATCGGGTGACCAGGACGGGGTGTTGATCGAACCCTGTCCGCCGTACACATAGGCCAGTACTTTGGGTTTGCCCTTTCCGTCGATCGGCAGCAGCCGGATATATACATGCTTATAAGGCGGATGAATGCCGGCGGGTGTTTCTTCGGGGAGGAAGGAAAGGTATACGAACCACTTCCCATCGGGGGAAATGTGGGCAAACCAGTTATTGAGCCCGTCGTCGGTCACCTGCTCCTGCCCGCTGCCATCGGGTTTCATGCGCCAGATCTGCATCAGGCCCGAGCGGACGGAGTTGAAGTAGATGTATTTGCCGTCGGGCGTATACTCGGGACCATCATCCAGACCTTTTACATCGGTGAGGCGGATTTCTTTTCCACCGGCTGCGGGGACCTTGTAGATGTCGAATTCTCCATTGCGTTCCCCGCAGAAGACGAGGTCTTTTCCGTCGGGAGACCAGCCGTGCAGGTAGGAGGGGCCTTTGGGCGTAATCTGTTTGGGGGTTCCGCCGCCGATGGGAACCGTATAGATGATCGAGCCGCCCAGATCGCGGACGAAGCTGCTGAGGCCGAGCATCTTTCCGTCGAATGACAGGACGTGGTCGTTGTTATTGGTGGTGACGCTGCCCGTATTGACCTGTACAGGCTTGTTGCTGGCCAGGTCATAGTTATAGATCAGGCCTTTGGCGTCGTTGAAGATGAGGCTTTTGCCATCCGGAGTCCAGTTGGGCGCCTGGATGGAATAGGGTACTTTGTAGATAGTCTGGCGCTGGCCGGAGGCGACTTCGAGCAGCTCGAGGTTGCTGCCCAGGGTCATCTGTGTCCGCTGGTCGGATTCGCCCTTGAAGGGAACCGAGATGCTGACATTGCTGAAAACACCGGTTTCCAGTACATCGGAATTGTGAGAGCCTACGAAGAGACCCACATACACTTCATCTCCCAGGTCGACTCCGGAGAGGGTATCGGTCTGGAAGGTGTCGCCATAGATCGCGGCCCGCATGATATATTGATTTCCTTTCCGCTCGAGCTGCAGGATATTGGCCTGGGTCATTTTGAGCTTGTGCTCTTCGGTTTGGGCGCCGGCGCTACGACGGAACTGCAGGGAGGTAAGTCCGTCGCCGTGCTCTACGGCGTTGACGTGGGCGGAGTTTCCATCCAGGCTCTTGCGGACCATCCAGCCGACTTTACGATGATAGTTGACCCAGGTCCCCAGAAATTCGGCCCGGGTGTAGAGGATAAAGTCCCCCTTGATCTTCTTCCAGACATATTGGAACTCGTCGTGATCGCCCCATACGTTGTAACCGGCCCCGGTAATAACATATTGACCGGTCGAGGGGATGAAGGTGGCCGACCCAGGTTTGACCCCTGTGCCGACGTCACCGTGACCTTCGAAAATACCGAGGGGTTGGGAGAGGGCGGGAGTAATGGAAAGGGCAAGCAGGGATACCAGCAGCAGCAAGGCGTTAGTTTGTTTCATCAATCAAGCAATTATGGATAAAAAGATTTTGGACTCTTATGACGACAAATTTAGAATCCGATTGCTCAAATGTCCATTTTTTGACTACAACAACACTACATCATTTTTATAAACCCCCTTTAAAATGGGCTTTTTCGCCACAACAACACTACATCAAATACTATCCGGGTGCAAGACGCCTACATCTTTCCCGGTGATATCCTATCTTTATAAGGAAGGCCTTTTTCTTTGCCATATGTATATAAACATTTTTTCATGAGGGTCCTTTTTTCCTCCTTTTTTGTGTGGTTGTGTCTGGCAGTTCAGGCCCAGAACACCATTGGAATTCCGGATATCATCAATTATTCCAGGGAAGCCTACAATGCCGGGACGCAAAACCGGGGAATCGTCCAGGATCGCAACGGGGTAATGTATTTTGCCAATTATGAGGGCCTTTTGAGTTTCGACGGCAATTACTGGAAGAGTTATCCGCTTCCCAACAAAACCGTAGTTCGTTCCGTCGCCATCGGCAAGGACAACCGGATCTATGCCGGGGGACAGGACGATTTTGGCTATTTTTCTCCGGATAAGAACGGGAAACTGACCTTCACCTCTCTAAAAAAGCTTCTTTCGGGGAAGAATTACAATTTTTCGGATATCTGGAATATCGTTCCCTACGGCAATGACGTCTTCTTTTTGTGCCGGGAGAAGATTTTTCAGCTGAATAATAATACCATTACGGTCTATCCTGCGGTTTCCGACTGGCTTTTCCTGGGCGAAAGCAACCACCAGCTAATCGCCCAGGATGGAAAGAACGGGCTTCTGGAGTTCCGGGATGGTCTTTGGACTCCTTTTTTAAAGGCCAGCGCCCTTCCTCCGGGCTACCTGGTCACCTGCATTTTCCCTTTTGGAAAGGACAGCAGCTTCGTCTGCACGGTGAATACCGGTTTTTATATTTTGGCGGGAAATACGATGACCCCGTTTAGATTTGCCGCGGCAAACCCGTTTACCAATGAGCGGGTGCTCACCGCCATTGCGGTCAACAAGGACTGGCTGGCTATCGGCACCAACCTGGATGGGGCCTATATCGTCAACAGGCAGGGGGAGATTATCCAGAACCTTTCCCGTAAGGAGGGGCTGCAGAATAATAACATCCTGACCCTTTTCCTGGACAAAAGCAAGAATCTCTGGATGGGATTGGATAACGGCATCGATTTTATCGCCTATAATAACGCCATCAAGCATATCTATCCGGAGAAATTGAACGAGGGACTGGGTTATACGTCGCTCGTATATAATAAGGAATTTTTCGTCGGTACGTCGAATGGTCTTTACAGCCTTCCAATAGACGAACAGGTCGGAGACCTCAGCTTCCTCCGCGGCGAATTCAAGTCCATTCCGAATACAAAGGGCTCGACCTGGGGGCTTTCGGAGGTCAATGGCAATCTTTTACTCGGGCATCATGACGGCGCTTTTCAGATCAAGGACGACAGGCTGATACCGATCAATGGGCATACGGCTCACTGGACTTTTCTACCCTTCTCCAATGTTCTGCCCTCCTCGCTCGTGATCGCCGGCAGTGATGTGGGAATCGATCTGCTGCGCTACGAGAACAATCACTTTACGTTCCAGGGGAGTCTTCCGGGTTATAATACTTCGTCTCAGTTCATGGCTATCGACAATAACAATACGATCTGGGTGGCTCACCCTTATCGCGGGGTTTATCGGATCGATATGACCGATTCCGCGCATCCCCGGACACGACTATACACGGAAAAGGACGGACTCCCCTCCTATCTCAAAAACCACCTGTTCAAGGTCAAGAACCATATTGTCGTGGCTACGGAGAAAGGGGTTTATGAATACAATCCCAGGTCAGATGCGTTCGAGCTCTCGCCCTACTTCAAAGGCTTTTTCGGGGAGCGGAATATCCGCCACCTGAAGGAGGATGCGTCCGGCAATATCTGGTTTATCGAAGACAATAGCCTGGGCGTGGTGGACCTTTCGGGGACACAGCCCGAGATCATCTACTTTCCCGAGCTAAGCGGCAAGGTGGTGGCGGATTTCGAGCATATCTATCCCTACGACAAGGGAAATATTTTCGTGGGTGCCGAGAAGGGCTTCTACCATATCAACTACGAAGAATATAAGAAGAACCGCTACCCGATACAGGTGAGGATCAGAAGCGTCCGGGCATTCGGCAAGATGGACAGCCTCCTCTTTGCGGGGTACTATGGAGAGGTAGGAGATAGCCTGGACCAGCCGGCAAACGCAGCTTATCGTATCTCCAACAACTGGAATTCCCTGCATTTCGAGTATACTTCGCCTCTCTACTCGGCGCAGAGCAGTATTACCTATAGCTATTGTTTAAAAGGATTCGACAGGGATTGGTCCGCCTGGTCCAAGAAGACCGAGAAAGAATATACCAATCTCCCCGCCGGCAGCTATACCTTCCAGGTCAAGTCGAAGAGTAACCTGGGGAACGAGTCGACAGTCACCGGGTATAGCTTCACCATCCTTCCACCCTGGTATCAAACGACCTGGGCCTATCTTTTCTATGCCCTGCTTTTCAGCGGCCTCGTTTACCTGCTATACCGCTGGCAGCGGAACCTCTTCCGCCGGCAGCAGCGGCGGCATGAGGAAGAGCAGAAGCGGCTTCAATATCTCCACCAGCTGGAGATGGAAAAGTCCGAGAAGGAAATTGTCAAGCTAAGAAATGAAAAGTTGGAAGCAGAGATCGAGCATAAGAACACTGAGCTTGCTTCTACGGCCATGCACCTGGTACAGAAGGGGGAGCTGCTGAGTAATGTAAGGGATGAGCTTATGCGAATGAAGAAAGGAGGAAATGGGGATGGTTCGCCGGACGAGCTAAAAAAGATGCTGCGCATTCTCGGAGAGGAGAATAAGATGGACAAGGACTGGGAGCAGTTCGCCATTCACTTCGACAAGGTGCATAGCGATTTCCTGCAGATTCTGAAGAGCGCCTATCCTGCACTGAGCGCGCACGAGCTCAAGCTTTGCGCCTATTTACGGATGAATCTTTCGAGCAAAGAGATTGCGCAGCTGGAAAACATTTCCACGAGGGGGGTAGAAATCAGCCGCTACCGGCTGCGGAAGAAGTTGAAAATCCCTACAGAAACCAACCTCTTCGACTTCCTGATGGAGCTGCATGCAGCAGGCGCCCGGCCAAAGCCGGACGCCTGATTGAAAAAACTGTTGTTATACCAGGTTCTTCTTGATATAGCCGATACTCTTGGTTATGCTGTCGAAGGGGGAACCGGGACATTTATCCTGCTCGACGAAGAAGTATTTCATCCCCGATTTTTCTTTGTTGGCAAAGATCTTTTTGAAGTCGATAGTTCCGTTACCCACTTCGGTAAAGGCGTGGGCGGTAGTGTTATCCATATCCTTCAGGTGCCAGAGGGGGAAGCGGCCGGGGTGCTGGCTGAATAGCTTGAGGGGATCCTGTCCGGCCTTGGTAACCCAGTAGAGGTCCATTTCCATCTTGACCAGCTTGGCGTCGGTATTGTCCAGCAGGACGTCGTAGGGATATTTTCCTCCCTGTGCGTCGAACTCGAAATCATGGTTATGGTAGCAGAACTGGATGCCGGCTTTCTTGCATTTCTCGCCGGCGATGTTGAAGTCTCCTGCCATCTTTTTATAATGATCCAGTCCCATGCGTTCCTTGGGGGAGAGCCAGGCGCAGACCATGTATTGGATGCCGAGAGCGTGCGCGTCTTCTACTGCCTTGTCCCAGTTGTGAAGAACCGTACCCTTGTTGGCGTCGGCCAGGCCGGCGCCGTCTTCGCCCAGGCGGTAGTGGCAGCTGCGCATGACCAGGCTATTGGCTTTCAGTACGCCGCCGAAGGTTTTGGCGTCCATGCCATAGAAATCCCCGGTACCGGTATAGGTAGCTCCTTCCAGGGAGTTATAGCCGATCTGGGCCACCTTGGCAAGGGTGCCTTTGGGGTCGGCCTTCATGGCGTCCCGAACGGTATAGAGCTGTAAGCCAATGGTGGGTTGTCCCGCCTTTATAAAGGAAGAAAGAGCTGGAGCGGCCAGGAGGCCTGCGGAATAAAGTGTAGTGGTCTTCAGAAAGGATCTTCTCGTGTGCATGCGAAAAAAGTTTTGATATGGAAAAAATCGTTACACGCTTAAAATTAAGGTTCGGGTACCTGGATGCCTATTCCCCTACTACATCATGACTACATCATCCGCGAAATTTTGCCTGCTTTCCTACATCACTAGTACATCAGGACCTTGAATATAGGCATTCAACCGGAAATTACGCCGTTAAAATTTGTAACTTTTCGGAAAACTAGGCCATATGAAGCATACACTCCTCATCCTTCTTTTATTGTTGGGTCAAGCCGGCGTTCTTTTAGCCGAGGAGCACCCTACCCTGGCGATTGGGGCGCAGGCTCCGGATTTTAGCCTGCCTGCAACCGACGGAAAAACCTATAGTCTTGCTTCCTTTAAGAACGCCCGTGTACTGGTCGTCGTTTTTACCTGCAACCACTGCCCTACTGCTCAGGCTTATGAGGACCGGCTGATAAAGCTGACCAGGGATTACAGCAGTAAGGGGGTTTCGGTAGTGGCGATCATGCCCAATGACCCTTCTTCGATCCGCCTCGACGAGCTGGGCTATACAGATATGGGAGATAGTTTCGAAGAGATGAAGCGGCGTGCGGCAGAGAAGAAGTTCAATTTTCCCTATCTCTACGACGGGAAGACCGAAACCGTTTCCAGGAAATACGGTCCGATAGCTACGCCGCACGTATTTATCTTCGACAAAGACCGCAAGCTGCGCTACAGCGGCCGGGTGGATGATGTGGAAAAGCCGAGCAAGACACCCAATACGCAGGATACCCGCAATGCCATCGAAGCGCTTTTGAATAATCAGGAGGTGCCGGTAAAGACGACCAAGGTATTTGGCTGCTCGGTCAAGTGGGCGGAAAAGAGCGACTGGATAGAAAAGGCGAAGCAGGAATGGGCAAAAGAGCCGGTAAAGCTGGATACCATCACGGCCGATGGAATAAAGGATTTGATAAAAAATAGCTCGGACAAGCTGCGCCTGATCAATGTCTGGGCGACCTGGTGCGGCCCTTGCGTAGCCGAATTTCCCGAATTTGTAGATATGAACAGGATGTACAGACGCAGGGATTTCGAGTTTATCAGCATCAGCGCAGATGAGCCGGCCAAGAAGGCAAAGGCGCTGCAGTTTTTGCAAAAGTCTCAGGCTTCCGGCACAAATTATATTTTCAATATAGATGACAAGTATAAATTGATCGAGGCGATCGATCCCAAATGGCAGGGCGCGCTTCCTTATACGATACTGGTAGCTCCGGGCGGGAAGATTGTATATGCAAAAGAAGGCCCGATCAACCCGGCGGCGATGAAGAAGGCAATCGTGGATGATCCG
>JAFDYG010000267.1 GCA_018267545.1 Bacteroidota bacterium | reverse complement strand
CATCAAGTACGATTAATTTGTCACTATTCTCTGCGTGAAAGGCTTCAACATCCTGTACCTTCTGTAAGTCTCTACGATTTTCCAGGTCCAGATAAATAGAGGGTGTCGTCTCAGAAGTATTAAGCGCTATAGTTGTTTTGCCTACCTGTCGGGGCCCTAATAATGCTACGGAAGGGCTACGTTCCAATGCTTCGATTATAAGGGCTTAGATCTGTCGCTTAATCATGTATGCAAATTTCATATTTCGTGTGAAATTTGCATACATGATTAATATTAACTAAAATTAATATTGATTATTAATGACTTATATCTTATTCAATGCATTTAAAGTGGTAACAAGTCGCTAAAAGTTACAAAATCCGCGTTTTCTTTTTTCAGGGTAATCTTCTATTATTTGCCGTTCTCAAAATCCCATCCCTCTACGATATACGATGAAAATAATCCTTTGCGATAATCGATATTGACAAAGTACTTATCATACCGCTTTTCCTTTTCCGCATCCCAATAATCCTTATCGGATAAATATCCGCTAAAGGACTTTTCCTCGCCATGAAACATAAACTCGATTAGATTATTACTTCCTGAACTCTTAGTTATGATGCGCGACACTTTACACCTTTCATGACCCTCCGGCTGATGCTCCGAATAACTAACATTAAAAAAATAAAATCCCCAGGACGCTGCCCAGCCGAATATAGTAAGAGAGAAGAAAATATTCTTTGCATTGTTAACAAATACGAAAAAGAAGGTCCTGGGTGTCTCTGGTATCAAGAAAATATATCGTCTTATTAGATACACAAACCATAACCCAATAATCGAGCCGCACAAATAGACCAAAAAAGGCAATGCGATATTCAGGTAGATCACCCGGCGCTGGGTCATTTGTAGGAAAACCAATACAAATGTCCATGCTATAATACAGGTCAGCCAAAAACGATCATAACGTTTCTCTTTATCCAAGGATATGTATTTAAAGGTATTCACCCCCTTTAAACTACAAAAAGCCATTAAATCAAACAAATCTTCATCCCACTGAAGAGCAGTGGATTCTGTTTTTCCGAATCAATACCCCATACATAACAATAACAAAAGCCACATAAAAAAATTGCCCACGTGATACCCCCACCCCATACGGAAACCAAATACCCGGTATAATATGCAAGTCAGATATTTCTTTCGGAAACAAAGCAATCAACATCAACAAAGCAGCTACTAATACCAGTAGACCTTTTCCACCTTCTTTACGCACCCCCCAAAAAATTATCAATAGCAATACCCCCAGAAACAACAACCTGATATAATCCGCCATTGTTTGAAAATAGACATGTGCCGCATGTGAAACCCATGAAATTCCAAACAACTGTGCTGCCATGAATAGCAAAGTAAGCACTGCAATAATTTTAGGCAGCCATTTCGGTTTATCCAGGCTGAACCATTCCCTCCAGGCCATCAACCAGCTGCCCAGCACCAATGGTCTGAGTATAACAGTCCCAACGATAACTGCCTGAGAGCTGTTCTCGATATGAAACCAGAAGTAAACAGCCTGGTTAAGCCGCATCAGTCCCAATAAGATTAAGGCCGTCACAAACCATCTACCTCTGTTCAGCACATATATTGTTATAGCTAGCAAAAGAAATAACAATGGCCAAACAACTTCCACGATATAACCTTTAACAGTTTGTTCCCATTGAAACCTATATTTTTTCTCGATATGAGTTTTTTCCCCAAGAGTCGGAGCGATGCGAATACCTCCCGCATCAACGCCTCTGCTGGCCGAACTCATCCACACACGAAAAGCGATAACGATATGGTTTCCTTTTTTAAACCCTTCCGGCAACAAAAACATACGGGGTTGAATACTGTAAACCTTTGGAACTGCTCCGGAGAAGTCTCCCATGCTTCCCGTCAATGCCCCGTCAATAAATAACTGATAGACATCGTCAACAGCGGGGGGACCTGCGAAAGCTAAACTCTTTCCCGGCAAGCTATCGACCGAAACTTTCAAGCGGTACCACGCATAGCCGGAATAATTAGGATACCCCTTAGCAGCCCAACCCGGCACAAACCCAGAAAGCCCAACATCATCATCGTGTACTCCTATTGGCGCGGCAAGGTTCATGGTGTCCCATTGCGAGTCATCATAATCGGCTTCAGCATACTGAATGCTATCGCCAGTTTTGAATTTCCAGGGGCCGTTAAGTATAGTAAGATTTTTATCAGCGCGTAATAAACTCTCAGTAGTTGAGGAATAGGAAAAGTAAATAAAAGTACAAGCTATCAATAGTAACGTAATAGCCAGCATCAAATAGCAGAGCAGAAGTTTTTTCCTCATTGACGTGATTACGGCCAGAACTTGATATAGGCTGAATTAGCTTTTCGTCAGTTTGAGTTGCGCCCCCTGAAAGTAAGAATTAAGCATTGAAATTTACCCGGCCAGCCGGGCTCAAACCCTCAAATTTACACAGCAGGGCACTTTTGCTTTATAGATTGACGGCGCCACTAACTATTGAACAATCATTTGTTTCGTTTCGGTGATAGTCCCCTCCGTCGAAGTGGCAAGGATACGATAGGTGTACACGCCCGACATAAGATTACCGGATTGGAATGGTAGGTTATGGAGTCCGGCAGGCATAATCGCTTGCGCTCGCAGCAAGATTTTAAAAATATTTGATTATCAGTGTTTTAAGTCCGCTGCTCATTCTTAAATAACCTTTCTATGATCAATTTCCTCTTTCACCAGATACCACCCCGAGAACAGAGCCAGAGATACCTATCCCAACCCCGTCCTCTACGCCAGAACAAATCCAAACTTTCTTTAATACAATATGTTTCAGTAGATTACCGTTGTATACCCCTAGTGAGAGGCAATGCTATTCCTGATGTCAAGACCTATTTTTCATTTAACAACCGTCATCTCTCTTTTTGTATTGCTTTCCTGCAATACAAATAAGAATCCCGCGCTCAAAACGGGCAATCTCGCCTATGTCGATAGTCTTATCAAACAAACCCAAAAGTTCGGCCCCGAAAGCGCAGCCCAAGCCATCGCTTATATCGATTCCGTCCTGACCGGCAGGGATCTCACCTTCGAACAAAAAGTTGCCATTTATGGCCACAAAAGCATGGTGTATTCCAATTTCCTGGGCAATAATGCCAAGGCAGAGCTTTATGCCGACAGCGCCGTCTATTTGGCCGGCAGCGATGAAGCAAGAGAAAAGTTCCCGGCCCAATACGAATTGGCTAACTATACCAAAGGGGATGCATTGTTTAGAGAAGGGAAATATAGCGACGCATATACCTGGTACTACCAGGCCAGTTTATTACCCGAAACACACCTTTCTGCCTGCACCAAGTCCGGCTACAGCTACCGCATAGGAATGGTGCTGTATAAACAATCCCGGTTTATCGAGGCTGCCAAGTCATTTAAGGAAGCTTTTTTTGAAACAGACGATTGCCCGGACATCTTCGGCAGATATTTGAAGTCCCAGGAGCTATTGAATAACATTGCGCTTTGTTATTATAAGTCCGGTAATAATGATACGGCGATACAGTATTATAATAAGGCGCTTACATTTATTGAAACAAACCGATCTACACACGAACCCGAAAATAGGTGGCACGATATTGCCAAAGGAGTTATTTACGGCAATATGGGCCAGATCTATAAGGATCAGGGTAAATATGAAGAAGCCGCTAAATTGCTCCGCCAAAGCATTGCCATTAACTTAAAGAAGGGAAACGATATCTGGGACGCTCAGTCTGCGTACGTTAAATTGGCCGACCTCTTCTTTAAAGAAAATAAAATCGACAGCATGGGCATTGCCCTCCAGGAGATAAGGAAGAGCTTAAACGAAATGCCCAACTTCAACTGGGAAACCGAATGGAGCAGGCTGATGTGGCACTACGCCGAAAAGCAAAACAAATCATCGGAAGCCTATAAGTACCTGGTTCTTTACACTAAAGGAAAGGATTCGCTGGAGAGAATCAATAAGGCAATCACCGTCGTAGACGCATCGAGTTATATAAAAGTCCTGGAGAAACAGCATGATATCGATCTTTTAACCAAGAAAAATGATTCAAAAGATCATTATTTGATCCTGGCGGAAGCCTGCAGCGTCCTTCTGCTGATAATTGGATGGTTGATCTGGAAGAACGCCCAGCATTCAAGAAAAAGTGTCGGAAGGCTGACTAAATTGAATGATACAATAAACAATCAAAAGCTTCAGCTGGAAGAGGCCTTAAGTCTGGTGCAAAAAAGAAGCGAAGAAAAGGATAGGATCCTGCATATTGTAGCACACGATTTACGATCACCCCTGGCGTCTATCATGATGCTTACGAATATAATTAAAAAGACGGCCAGCAAAGAGGAGCTCGATAAGACGCTTCAATTTATACACACGGCATGTAACAATTCGTTGGCCCTGATAGCGGAACTTTTAGGTGCAGCGGAAGGTGACAATAATAGAAATGAAGCGCAGGAAGCCATAGACGTGGATAAATTAGTGAACGATAGTGTGGAACTATTGCGGATGAAGGCGTCGGAAAAAAGACAAACGTTCAATCTCCAGCTAAATGGCGAAGCAAAGTTTTTTACGGCCAATAGAGAGAAAATAAACCGTGTGATCAATAACTTGCTTACAAACGCTATTAAGTTTAGCGATGATAATAAGCAAATAACCGTTACCTCATTTACCAGAGATAAAAAAGTACAGATAGCCGTTCAGGATAATGGCATTGGTATCCCGGACAAATTAAAAGGCGCCGTATTTGAAAAGTTTACAAACGCAAAAAGAAAAGGGACCAAGGGTGAACCCACTTTTGGCTTAGGCCTTTCTATCTGTAAAGAAATTATCGAAAACTATAACGGCTCCATCTGGTTTGAAAGCAAAGAGAATGTAGGAACTACTTTTTATTTGGAATTTCCCGCAGCTGAACTCACACCTCGATAACAAATCGCTAAAGGGAGTATCTTTGCCTTCCCTAAAACAAGCAAATGCAGCAAAAAATCATGCTTCTCGGCTCAGGTGAGCTCGGCAAAGAGTTCGTTATAGCCGTAAAACGGCTCGGCCAGTACGTCATAGCCGTAGACTCCTACAACGATGCCCCCGCACAGCAAGTAGCCGATGAGCGTGAAGTGATCAATATGCTTGACGGCGCCGAACTGGACCGTATCGTAGCCAAACACAAGCCAGATATCATCGTCCCCGAGATAGAAGCCATAAGGACCGAACGCTTTTACGTCTATGAGCAACAGGGAATCCACGTCGTCCCCAGCGCCAGGGCGGCCAATTTTACCATGAACCGCCGCGCCATCCGGGATTTAGCAGCTAAAGAACTAGGACTTCGTACAGCAAACTATCGCTACGCCGACAGCCTCGAGACTTTAAAAAACGCCGTCGCTGCCGTAGGCATTCCTTGTGTAGTAAAACCGTTGATGTCTTCCTCGGGTAAAGGGCAGTCTGTTATAAAAGCGACAGAAGACATCGAAAAGGCCTGGAATTATGCACAGAGCGGTAAACGCGGTGACCAGATCGAAGTAATCGTAGAAGCTTTTGTCAACTTCCATTCGGAGATAACGCTGCTGACGGTTACCCAGCAAAATGGTCCAACCTTATTTTGTCCGCCCATCGGCCATCGCCAGGAACGCGGCGATTACCAGGAAAGCTGGCAGCCGGCTATCATCGCGGAGGCGCACCTACGTGAAGCTCAGGCAATGGCGGCCCGGGTAACCGAAGCGCTCACCGGAGCGGGCATCTGGGGCGTCGAATTTTTCCTGGCGGATGAAGGAGTGTATTTCTCCGAATTATCCCCCCGTCCCCACGATACAGGAATGGTTACACTGGCGGGTACCCAGAATCTTTCCGAATTTGAACTGCACGCCCGCGCCGTATTGGGCTTACCAATCGTAGAGATCACACAGGAGCGCAGCGGCGCCAGCGCCGTGATACTGGCGGATAAAGAAGGCGGCCACCCCATATTTACAGGAGTAGAAAAAGTGCTTGGCCAGCCAAAGGCCGACATTCGCCTCTTTGGTAAGCCTACGACGCGGACTTATCGGCGTATGGGGGTAGTGCTGACCTACGATCGCCCGGAAGCGGATGTCGACCAGGTCAAAAAGAGAGCGATAGAGCTGGCAAAAGAAGTAAAAATAATCACGCAAAATATACACCCAAAATAAAGAGGCCGCAATAGATTAGGATGGTGATAACCGGGAGCACAGTAGCGAGAATGGGGTTGACGCCGTACAGTTTAAAACTCAACCATGACAGCAGAACCAAGGCCAGCGGGTAACAATTCACCAATATACAGTATATCGCCATTTTCGGTACGTTCACGTTAGGGTCGTCGAACATAAAAAGACACCCGAACATGACCAGCGGCCAGGCGAGGATGCCGCACAGGCTGATTTTATTATTATTTCCCTCCCCTTTTTAACTTAAGTGAAAATCTCTAAATAAAGAAGGGCGGACCTTTGACTAAACAAAAAAATAAAGTCATGAAGTCCTCCAATCGCTCCGACAAAGCTATACAAACCGCCAAATCCTTACGAACTCTCTATTTCGTACGTACCGCATTTTCGGTCGTTTGGATAACCCTGCTCTCTACCTTCGTCAAAACAAACAGCACCATCGCGCAGATCCTATTCATTATTTACCCAGCCTGGGACGTCTTCGCCACCTGGCTGGATATCAAAGCCAATCCACCTTACACATCGAAAACCCCGCAATATATAAACATCGCCATCGGCATTCTCACAACCTTCGGCGTGACCCTTGCATTGCAAAAAGGTGTGCCCGAAGCCTTGATGGTCTTTGGCGCCTGGGCTTTTATCGCCGGTCTTATCCAGCTGGTCCTTGGTTTACGCCGCCGGAAAGAACTGGGTGGACAGTGGCCAATGATCATCAGCGGTGGACAGTCCATGTTAGCCGGAGTCTCCTTTGTTCTGCTGGCGCACTCCCCGACCATGGGCATCAATAGCCTGGCCGGTTATTCCGCATTCGGCGCCTTTTATTTCCTGCTTTCCGCGATCCGATTGACAAAAACAATAAAAGCAGCCTAGTAGGCCGCTTACGCATACAAGAACCGCCGGCAAAACAAACCTTCAACCGGCGGTTTTATCGTTGTATCCTTTTCCTGATCCGGCTCAGGGATGGATTGGTAATACCCAAATAAGATGAAATATGATAGGCCGGGATTCGGTTGATGATATTGGGATGTTCATCCAGTAGTCTTATGTACCGTTGTTCATGGGTGAAAAATAAAAGTTCTTCCGTCCGCGTTTGCGAATAACTAAAGAAAAGCTCCGCCAACAACCGGCCGAATTTCGCCCAGTTCGGATGTGTTTCGTATAAGCTATAAAGATCCCGATAGGTGATGTAGACGATCTCCGAATCTTCCATCGCCTCGATAAAATAGTGACAGGCTATACGGGTAACAAAACTTCGAAAGGAAACAAGGAATTGATTTTCCGAAAAGAAAAAGATATTCGTCTCATCATTTGTCTCGGGGTTGTTGTAGTAAATTCGAAAAATCCCTTTGACCACAAACCCCAGATCATTGCAAACCACATACTGCATGTTGAAAAACTCGCCTTTCTTCAGCTTGCGTATCCGCCAAAGGGACCTGCCAGCCGCCAGATCTTTTTCGGTTAATCCGGCAAATTTCACCAGGTAGCTGTCCAGGATTTCATAATAATCATTCATAGATTAAAGATTAACTTCAAGCTAATTGTAAATATCGTATTTTGACGTGACTACAGCAAGCTCGATGAAATCAATAAACTGTACCTTCCTCTCAACCTTTTACAACCACCATCGGCGAATAAAATCCGGCAACCCCCCGCTTGCAGCAAAAGACTTCTCTACCATCGAAGACATCTGGATGAGCTTCTTCGGCCTGGGTAAATTTGAAACATATCAGTTTATATACAATAGCTGCACCAGTATAGAAGACCTGGAACAATGGATTATCCGTCTGAAAGGTGAAACACAGGCACATGCATCCGCCGCGGCTTTCGATCAGTGGACCCAAGGAAACACAATCACCCACAGACCCGGCCAATCGATACTTACAGAACCGCAATGGCAAGCCTGGAATAACCATGGATATATAAAAGTGTCCAACCTCATAGACGACCATTTTTGCGACTCCGTCTCCGAGCTTATCTGCAACCACTTGAACGTCGATCTTACAAAGAAAGAAACCTGGTATAACAACCACCCCGACTGGCATGGCTTGATGCTGCAGCTATATCAACATGAAAGCATAAATAAAATCAAAACGCTCCCTTGCATCCGACATCTGTTCACCGAGCTGTATGACACGCCAAACATCACTCCCAACACCGAAAAAGTAAGCTTTAACCCTCCCGAAACCGCAACTTGGAAATTCCGTCACCACCAGCTTCACTGGGATATAGACTTTGCGAATCCTGACCTCCAATACATCCAGGGCCTGATCTATCTCAACGACGTTCCAGAACCCCGGGGACCATTGACGCTAGTACCCGGATTCCACCATCAATTCGAAGACTGGATAAAAACCTATCCCAATCCCGACCAAGCCCAAAAAGTAATGCAAAATACACTCGCCGGCACACCGATACCTGGAAAAAAGGGAGATCTTATTCTCTGGCTGCAAACCTTGCCCCACGCGGCCAGCGCCAATCATTCTGACCTTCCCCGATTTGTCCAATACATCAGTTTCTCCAAATGCTAAACCCCATGCTGCTTCAAGTGACTGCTCTCGTCGAATACGGTTCTCATTTCTCCGTATTGAGCTGTGATAAAGAGAACCAATTCCCCGAATCGTCTTTGAATAAAGCCTCATAGCCATAAAACTCCTTCGTAGGAGCCTTGACAAATTCTACCCCTTTACCCTTCAACTCCTCGTACGTAGCCATTAGGTCCTGACAGGTAAATACAGCTGCGCCAAACGTACCCTTCTTGATCAGGTCCTGCATTGTCCGTGTCGTTTCCGGGTCAAACATCCCGCCTTCTTTAACCAGGAAGAGCGTAATCTCCAATTCAGGCTGCTCCGGCGGCGTGACGGTGAGCCAGCGGGCTCCGGGCCCCATGGGAGCATCGGTATGTACCTTGAATCCCAGCTTATTAACGTAGAAACCGTATGCGCTGTCCTGGTCCAGGACATAGATGCACATGTGAGTGACTTTGGTGATCATGCGGCTTTGTTTTTACCAAAGATGCCGGCAATTGACCACTTTAAGCTATTGAATATTGCTTTTTTTCCAGCCGTGTCTTTCGGCAAAACAATTTGGGACAGCATGCAACGGATTTACCGCAAAGTGCGCCCGCCTCTCCAGCTGCTTCGCCCGATAATCCGACGGCGACAGTCCGAAATGTTTCTTGAATAACGCAGCAAAAGAAGTGGAGCTGTCGAATCCAACCCTAAAGCTGACATCGGCTACGGACATGCCCTGCTTCAATAGGTCCACCGCATTATCTATACGTACCTGCGTCAGATAATGGTGGGGCGTCTTGCCATAGGTCTTTTTAAAGAGCCGGCTAAAATGGAATTTGGAGAAATAAGCATTGCAGGCGATCTGTTCCAGGTCGATATTCTCGGCGTAATGCCGGTCGATGAACAGCTTGGCCTGCACGATACGTCTGCAGAGGTCTACCTTTTTATATTGCTCTGGCTCCATGTATTAGTTTTCGATATCGATATCGTATTTGTCTAAAAGACCCACAACACCCAGGATTGAAAACTTTGCTTTTTTAATCTTGTTTATCTCGGGGTCTATTGAGTAATTGTAAGAAGTACGAAAGTCCGTTTTCTCAAGTACAGTCCTGTCAAAAACCGCTTGTGCCAGATTGCAATTGTCAAACACTGAGCTCGTCAGGTCGCTTTCAGAAAAGTCGGCTTCCTGCAGCTGGGAGTTTTTAAAGGCAGTCTTTTTGAGCTTTGTCTTGAAAAACGAAGAATGATTGAGCTGACAACCTTCAAACGAAACGGCTAATCCAAATTCGTTGCAGGTGTCGAATCGGAGCCCCAGCATCTTACAGTCCTTGAACTTTATATCCCGCAGCATCGTTTTGTTCAATTTCGCCAAACTCAAATTACACCCGTTAAACTCACAGTCGATAAATTTAAAGTTGGAAAGATCGAACTCCGAAAAATTGCAGCCATTGAAAATGCAGTTGTCGTATTCGCCCTTTTCCAGCGCCTTTTGTGTGAAATCCTCCCGGTCAAATGTCTGATCCTGTATGTATGTCTCTTGCATTTTTATTACTTAAACGGTGCGCCCGAAAAATAGCACATATCCATCCGCATCCTGGATTTCAAATCCCCGTAAACCATCGTCGCCGTCTTCACTGATATGTGCAAAGAACTCGACATTGCGCGACGAAAATTCTGCTGCCAGCGCATCCGGGTCCGGAACATGAAGATAGGCATCCCAGCGGGCAATGCCCTGTTGAATATCTCGCGTATAATTCGGAACCGGGTCGACACCGACGGCCTTCATTATGATCATCGCCGCGCCTCGCTGAACAATGCCAAAGAAAATATCGTTCTCATTTGGCCCTTGAAAAGTAATCTCGAAGCCCAGGCGATCGCGATAGAACGATAGCGCCGCAGGAACGTCCCTGACGATAAAAAACGGCGCAATACCGGTAATTTCGGGCTTTGACATAGTGAAATAAGGAATATAATATTACAAAATTAACCTCAATTCTTACTCCTAAACTCTATCGGCGTCTTCCCCGTCTTTTGCTTGAAGAGCTTATTAAAATACTGCGGATACTCGAACCCCAAAGCATAGGCTATCTCACCAACCGACTTGTCCGTACTCAATAACATATTCTTAGCCTCCTCTATCAAATAATAATGTATATGATCCTGTGCATTTTTACCCGTTTCTTTCTTGAGCAGATCGCTCAAGTAGCTTGGCGACAGATGCACCTGCTCCGCCAGGTACTTTACCGTAGGAAGCCCGCCATCCACCTCCTTGAAATAAGAATTCAGGATCCTTTCAATTTCAACTACCACAATATTATTGGAACTTTTCCTGGTAATAAATTGCCTTCCATAAAACCGGGAGCAATAGTTTAAAAGGAGTTCAAGCGTGGAGACGATGATATTCTGACTATAGACGTCTATATTTTCCTGCAGCTCGGCCTGAATCTTCACCACACAATCATATAATATCTGCTTTTCCTTTTCAGACAAATGAAGGGCTTCCGATGTTTCATACGAAAAAAAGTTGTACTGTTTCATCTTGCCTCCTAAAGACGTGGCCCTGATCAGGTCGGGATGAAAAAACACTCCCCAGCCCATCATGTTTTCAGATTTTTCAACATCCGTATCCATCTCGATAACCTGATTAGGAGCCATGCAGATCAAACTGCCGTCTTGAAAGTCGATAGTCTTACGACCATATTTTATGTTGTTCCTACGATAGTTTTTGAACATTATCGAATAGAAATCCCCCGAAACTTTAGCCCCATCGTGGACAGACTCATCCATTTTACTAAAGTCTACGACCGCAATCAAAGGATGCAGGATCGTACCACCCAGGTCAAACAGCTTAAGCATATCTGCAATAGTCTGTAAATGGATAAACGCACTCATATATAAATATCCCTTTTTTTAGCCAATTAATCTAAAGTCCGAACTGGGCCTTGACTCCTGCGATAAAAACCTCATCGTCCAATTGCCGGCGGTTTGCTATAAGCTGCCTGGCGTCTTCTCCCGCAGTATACCTTATCTGATTTGAACCATCGGTTGCCGCCTTATAGATCACGCTGGCAATCGCAGCAGCCGACGAAGCGTTTTGATATAAGACCGGTATTCCCGCCATTACCTTTCCAACGAGCGGCTGATACTCGACAAGCGCTGGGTCATTACTAAATTCAAATGACCGGCTAGCAAAATCGGTATTGATCGCTCCCGGCTCGATGATCTTTACTTTTCCGCCAAACTCTTCGACCTCATAGTTCAAAGCTTCAGAAATGCCCTCGACGGCGAATTTAGTTCCGTGGTACAAAGCTCCTAACGGGAAGGTGAGCTTTCCGCCAATAGAAGAAACGTTAATAATAATCCCGTTTTTGTTTTGACGAAAATGAGGAAGCAGCGCCTTGGTGACATCCAACAGCCCAATCACATTGGTGTTGAACTGACGGACGATACTTTCTCTTGAAAACGCCTCCAGGGGACCATAGGCGCCATAGCCCGCATTGTTTAACAGAACGTCGATCTTTCCGAATTTCTTTACACCCTCGGCTACGGCAATCTTGATTGAATCCACATCCAGAACGTCGAGCTTCGTAACCAACACATTACTAAGTGCCGTCAATTCTATTTCGTTTTCCGGTTTCCGCATTGTAGCGACTACATTCCACCCTTTCGATTGAAATAATTTTGCAGTCCCCTTACCCAAACCACTACTTGCGCCGGTAATAAAAATTGTCTTGTTCATTTTTTTAAATTTATAGTGTAAAGGTCCTACCGCAACCCTCCCTGCCTGTAACACTAATTCACGGAACTTGTATCCTTTTTACGGGTCAAAACTCAACTACTTGAAAATCAATTTAAAATATCCTTTGAGCCATATAGTAAACCGAATTGAGCTAAAAAGGATAGCCTGTGGATAGCAATTTTCTAACTTCGTGCTATGAAATGCGCAAGGGTCCCCTCCGAGATTAAGCAGAACAGATTATTGAAAATAAACGGTCTGTCGGTAGTAGAGTCATGTACACACCTGGACTCCATCAAAGGAACCATGTTCCTCGAAGACCATATGCTGATTTATGTACGCGAAGGCCAGAATAAGATGACGCATGGCAAGGTATCCTATGTGGTGAACAAAAATGAAATGCTGCTGCTGAAAAAGAACTCCCTGGTCCAATACGATAAAACAGGCGCTCCAAACTACGAGAGCACCATCTTCTTCCTGAAAGATGAATTTCTGCAGGACTTTATACGTATCGCCAATATAAAAGACGTTGCCACAAAAGAAGCCGTAAAAATCTCGACAAAGCCGGTGAACGAGCGAATGCAGAAGTTTTTCGAGTCTATCGTCCCTTATTTCCATGAGCCCGATAATGTCGATGAAGGGTTACTGAAGATCAAGATGCTCGAGCTGCTTTACGACGTTGCGGCTACCGATAAGAATCTATTGCAGCAGCTATTGCAGATGAAGAAGCCGGTAAAGTCCGATTTAAAGGAGGTCGTAGAAGAAAATCTAACCAACCCGATCACCATAGAACAGCTGGCATATCTATCGGGTCGTAGTGTAGCGAGCTTTAAACGGGATTTCAATGATATATATAATATGCCGCCGTCCGAATGGATTCGCGTCAGGCGGCTGAATAAAGCAAAAGATATGCTCGAGAGTACCGACCTACCCATACTCGACGTGTGCTATATGGTCGGCTTCGAAAACCCCTCCCATTTCTCCCGTATTTTTAAAGAACATTTCGGTTATTCTCCGAGCTCTATCAGAACCACGACCGTCGATGAAGCGGCCGAATAGAAACCAACTTTGAGCTAGCAAGTAAATAGCGATAAAACAGCCGGTACGAACTTCGTGCCGGCTGTTTTATTTAAGCCGTATTGTAAAAAGATAAAAAGAAAAAATGGCAGTAATAAGTGCATTGGCGGCAAGAACCGCTAGCGGAAAGTTAGAATCCTTCCAATATGAGCCCGGCCCCCTGGGCCTCGAGGAAGTAGATATCGAAGTCGAGTATTGTGGCATTTGTCATTCGGACCTTTCGATGTTGAATAATGAATGGGGCATCACTACCTATCCTTTTGTACCCGGTCATGAAGCTATCGGAAAAGTGGTAGCGCTGGGCGACCTGGCTAAAGAACGCGGTCTGAAGATCGGCCAGAGGGTAGGGGTGGGCTGGAATGCATCCAGCTGTTTGCACTGCGAACACTGCTTGAACGGCGAGCATGAGCTTTGCACTACCGTCCAGCCGACGATCGTTGGCCACCATGGCGCGTTTGCTACACAGATACGCAGCCATTGGGTATGGGCCGTGCCCATTCCGGACGGAGTTGACCCCGCATCTGCAGGTCCCCTTCTTTGCGGAGGCATTACCGTGTTTTCTCCATTGCTCGATGGACAAGTATTACCCACTCACAAAGTAGGCGTATTCGGCATCGGCGGACTAGGCCATATGGCAATCAAATTCCTACGGGCATGGGGGTGCGAGGTCACGGCATTTACCTCCAGCAGCAGCAAGTACGACGAAGCCCGCTCGTTTGGGGCTACATACACTGCTTCCAGCACCGACACCGAGGAGCTTAAAAAGCTGGCAGGAAGCCTGGATTTTATCATGGTCACCGCAAATTCCCCGCTGGATTGGAATAGCATTATTTCCTTACTAAAGCCAGGCGGCAGACTGCACTTGGTTGGTGCAGTATTGGAGCCAATACCCGTACACGTCATGTCCCTGCTTATAGGGAAGAAGTCTATTTCCGCCTCACCCACCGGCAGCAGGAACCAGACGGACAAAATGCTTCAGGTTGCTGCACATCATAAAATTGCACCTCAGGTTGAACACTTCCCTATGAGCAAAGCAAATGAAGCAATGGCGCACCTTAAAGCCGGGAAAGCCAGATACCGCATTGTGCTGGACGCCGATCTATAACTCAATGAACCTTGAAGACCTTTCCTGTAGCTGCGCCAAGCACGCTTTTTAAATAGGCCTGCGTCACGTGCTGCATGGAAACAGGAATATGCCCGGGAAAGTAAGGGAAATACCCTGGTGATTCTTCTACCACACCAGGACTAATGGCATTGATACGTACGCCATTTTGCAGTTCGATGGCGGCTCCTCGGACGAATCCCTCGACGCCGCTGTTAACCGCGCTCAGATTAGCTGCCATGACAACGGGGTCTTCCGATACGATACCGGATGTCAGCGTAAAAGACCCCCCTGGATTTGCAAAGTGCTGACCGATGAGGACAAGGTTGATCTGTCCCATCAACTTGCTGTCGATACCCTTGCGAAAATCTGAATCAGTCATCGCTTGCAACGGTCCGAAATGGCCGTTGCCAGTGGTGCTGACCAGGGCGTCGAAATTTCCGAGCTTGTCGAAGAATTGCTGTATTGAACCGGGCGAGCTGATATCCACACGAAGATCTCCGCTCCGGGAGCCGGCTGTGATGACCTCATGGTCCTTTTTCAAGGCGGTAGTTACGTGCTTGCCGATAGTGCCCGAAGCGCCGACGATGACTATTTTCATTTTTTATCTATTGTGCATGTGTTTGAAAAACTTCTTTGGTATAGGCAAGCGCATTGCTGACAGCAGCGCCTCCTGCATAAAAGGTCATTTGTAAAATCACTTCGACGACCTGTTGTTTGGTGGCGCCTAATTTCAGCGCAGCATCGATGTGCGCCTTGAGCTGCGGTACGGCATGCCCAAGCGTAGTACAGGATGCGATCAATAAGAATTCACGTGTAAGGAGATCCAACCCGGGACGAGCCATGATGCCTTGCATCGCCCATTCGACGGTCATGTCGACAAAATCGGGACAGACGTCTTTCAGGTTATTGACCAATTGTTCCCCCGCTTGTCCGCCATGGAGCTTGTTAAGCAGCTCCAGACCTTTTTCGTAGTTGTCTGTTCTCTGTTTCATATAGCGAAGTTATGCTCACAAACAAGTACAAAACAAGTAGTTACATTTTTGTCTTCTAGTGACAAATAAGTCACTAATTTTGAAGATCAGAGAATAATATATGATAAAAGAGGAGAAAAAATATGTGGCGGCTGAAGATTGCCCCATCGCTGCAACGATCGGTGTTATCGGCGGAAAGTGGAAACCGATAATCATCTGGCTCCTGATACAGGAGACCAGACGATTCGGTGAATTACATCGCTCCATACCCGGTATAACCATCAAAGTACTATCCAGACATCTGAAGGAGCTGGAAGCAGACGGAATCATTCAGCGGAAACAGTTTCCGGAAGTTCCACCCCGGGTTGAATATTCCCTTAGCGCTAAGGGCCGGTCACTGACAGCTATCATGGAGTCTCTAGCCGAGTGGAGCCGGGAGAATGTCTTACAAAAGGCTATTGTATCTTCATAATTTTCTCGGTCAAGGCATCCGCTACATATACAGTTCCACTGCCATCGATGGTAATACTGTACGGCTGTGAAAATGCATTCGGCGTAAGCCCATCTGCATAAACGGAATGTGAACCTGTTATCGTCGTGACAACCCCATCAGGCGTTACCTTCCTGACATTGCCTCCGTAGAACTCGGTAACAAAGATGTTTCCGTGACTATCCACCGTACAAGCCAGTGGATTATTAAAGGCTGCGACATCTCCGGCTCCATCAGTAGTTGCCTTCTGCCCGCTTCCTGCCAAGGTGCTCACTACACCGGAAGTATTGATCTTTCGAAGCATATTGTTTTCCTGGTCCACCACGTAGAAATTACCAGCAGCATCAAACGCAACGCTAATCGGAAAATTGAATTCCGCCGCATCCGCCGTTCCATCCTTATGACCCGCCTTATGATCCCCGGCAAAGGTCGTTACGTTTCCGTTCACGTCGATCTTGCGGATGACGTGATTCAGACCATCCGCCAGATACAAATTGCCGGAAGCATCACAGGCAATCCCGCTGGCAGCATAAAACTCAGCACCGGCTGCAGCCCCATTCTTATATCCAGTTACTCCATCCCCGGCGTAATTGGAGATTGTCCCCGCAGGAGTTATCTTCCCGATCCTCCCGCTGGTTATATTCGAAACATATACATTGCCTGAAGCATCGACAGCTACCGCGGTCGGCTGATTGATAATGGTATTGTTCTTATAGGTCCCGGCAAAAGTAGAAACCATTCCATCCTTTGTTATCTTCCTTACCAGGCTGTTCGCCAGGTCCGCCACGAATAAGTTGCCCGCGGCATCCGCTGCCATACCAAATGGAGTAAGAAACTTGGCAGCCGAACCTTGCCCATCTGCATATCCGCCGGTGCTGCCGGCCATAAGACCAATGGTATATATATAAGTAAACGATGAGCTGCTGGAGTCGGACTTGTCCCCGACCTTTACGGTGATCCGGCCATCCTGTACACCCACGGGCACAACCACCTTCAGAATTGTATCCGAAGCGGATGAAATCACCGCCAACTTACCGTTAAAGGATACAGACGCAGAAGAGCTAAAACCAGTCCCGTGAATAGTTACTGTCGAGTCCTTTGCCGCAGAAGCAGGACTAAAAGAGGTAATATGGGGTGGGGCAGCAGGAGGCTTCGGCTCTGAACTGTTCTTTTTACACGAGGCGATCGTAACGAGGGCTGCAGCCAGCAACGCGGTTGCATAGGTTGGGTTATTCATCTGGTATCGGTTTTGAGATACTCAACGGCGTTATAGGCCGCAGTAGTGCCGCCGTAGCCCAAAATTTAGTTCAACGGCGGGGTTTATCTTCCCAACGGCGAAAATCCCTAATGCAATATCTCTTTACGGTATACCTTCCCGTTGGGAAACCGTATCATTAAATAATATACTCCCGTGGGTAGGGTGCTCATGGGAACCTCCAGGCTGGCCCCCACCAAAACCTTTTGCACCATCACCCGTCCGGATCCATCGTAAAGTGTTACAACGCCTTCTCCCTCATCGCCCGTCCATTGAATAACCAACCAGTCTTTGGCCGGATTGGGGTAGATGGTCAAACGAACATCCCCTCCAATAAATGCCTGCTTCACCTCACTGAGCCGGCTGCTGTTATCAGCATCGATCAAAGCCAGCCTGTATTTATTGTTACCCGGCAAAGGATGCTCGTCGCTCCATTGATATCCGAGCAACGTGTGACTGCTGCCTGACGCAGGAATAGAACCGATGCTATCCCATTGATCCGCGCCTTCACGCTGAATGATGAAACGCATGCTATTCTGTTCGAAGGCCGTCTCCCACGAAAGTTGTACCCTTACATTATCTTCCGCAACGGCTCTAAAGTTTAACAGGCTAACAGGCAGTGGAATAGTACTCGCAAAATCGGCAAGGATTTCATAGTTGTGCGTACCCTCGATGGCAAATACGTCGTTCTCCGATAGCGCGCTGGTAAACTGGGTCTCCCTGTCCAACATGCGACTGTCCCAGTGTACGCCATCTCCCGACCAGATAAGGTAGCTGTTAGGGTAAGGCGCGAAGGCAGTATTGTCGATGACACTAACGAAATGTCCATGGTTATAAGCGACGGCGCTAAAATTAGCCAGGGACATATTGGTCGGTAGATTATTGACCGTATCGGTCACGACAGTAAGACCGGAAGTCCCGGCGAAAGGGTCGGCCACCGCTGTCGTCGTTAGATATGGCAGCCCATTGTTAATGCCTCCCAGTCCAAAGAAGTAGTATTTCGCGCTATCTGCATTATATGAGACTTCGGTCAAATATTGCCCTAGCGTATTTCCTCCATAGTCGAGACTATAGGTGACCCCATCTGTCGAATGTAGTATCACACCGTCGGCCACCACGAAAATATGACCATTCAGAAATCGTACCCTTTTTATGATGCCGTAATTGATTGGCGATGGCGGCGCCTGCGGTGGATTGGATGCGGTCGGGGTTGCTGCCTGAGCCCAGGTGGCGCCATCCGAAGAATACCAAAGCGTATCGGCCTGTAGCTGCAGGTCCGATGACCAGGCGATGTATCTTCCGCTTCCATAGGCAATGCCCGCAAATGAATGTGCCGACGCGCCCCTGTCCGTCCATGTAATTCCGTCCGGAGAAGTGTAGGTTTTTGTTCCCACCGACCAAAATTGAACGCCATCATATATAAGGCCCATCGCTCCCGATACAGTATCCCGGATTGTCCAATTTATAAAATCCGATCCGCTATAAACATAAGCCGCATCTGTCGTCACGCTCAACTTCACGTGTATGTTGCCATTTGTGGAAAGAAACGCAGTGCTATTACCCAATACCCGATAGTGCAGACCATCATCGGACCCCGCCATCGGTCCATGGGCTAAGCCCCCGAAAATAAAATACCGATTGTTGAAGTAAGCGCCCCCGCCTCCCCCCGGCACTACGGTAGTATAGACAGGGCCAAAGTTGAGGCCGTCATCGGAAGAAGATACCCTGTCGTGCCAGACCGGCGTTCCGTTGATGATATCATAATCGGCCGTTACCAGATAGACATGAGCATCGTCTTCAAAAACATCTACACCATTACCGGTAGCAGGGATAGCCGACCAGCTTTGGATATCGGTAGAGACCGAAGTCGAGTTCGGGGAAAACTCATAGAATCTGCCTCGCGCCCACCCGTGCGTGTTAAAGCTCCTAGAGCTGTCGGAAGTCCATCCTGCGGACGAACTATCGTATACAACCTGCGTAGCATTAGGGTCGGTAAAATGATTAATGGCCGTTACAACGAGGTGCCCATTTCCATATAAGACCTCTTGATAAGAACCCGTAGTATCACCGATACCCGTAGTCCGCGCTGTCCATGTAAGCCCATCCGGCGAAAAAAGAAAAGTAGCCGTATCACCCACTGCATAGAAATTTCCATTGAGATATTTTACGGTGACGATTTTATGAGTCGTACCGGAAATCGCTGGCGACCAGGAAGAAAGATCTGAAGAAGAGAATATCCGGCCGCTATCCGATACCAGGACAAAACGACCTGCCCCAAAAGCGACAGAAGAAATTTGCCGATAGTTGTCGATACTGGTGTCCGCTCCTAAAGGCGGACCCGTAATCTTCGACCAATGCACACCATCCTGGGATTTATAAAGACGGACAGGATAGAGCAGGCAGGCCAGGAAAGTCCCATTACCATAAATTACTTGTTTGACGGTGATGCCGGAATCGGGCAAATCTTCCCGGATAGTCAGGGCGGGAGCCGATCCCTGGGCTTGGGCCTCATCACAAGCAGCTGTGATTGCGAGCCCGGTCAGCAGCAGTGCTGAATTTAGGTTGCGTAGAAGAAAGGTCATGGCAAGTCCTTTTAAATGCTGATTGGTGATTGGCTTTTAATTCGGGACTTTATAAAGCGGTAGCTTGGAATAGGAAGGAAGATGTACCAAATGTAATTAAAAACCGGCAGATTGGCTGGATCTGCCATCCCGCAATCGCCGAATAATAAATAAATCCCCCCACCTACTAGTTTTCCCCTCCCACCTACGAGACATTCCTCTATCTTCTCCGCTTATTTATAGAACTAGCTCCATTGAAAATTATAATAGGTATTGGCCAGATCCTACTACTAGCTTTTCTGGGATTCGTTGCCCGGGAAACCTGGCGCATTTATGACGAGGAAAAGACCGCCCAGAACATCAATAAAGACGGGCTCCGCCTCCGCGTCCAAATCGATAATGTCTCCAACGAAAAGATAATCTGGCGGGACTATATAGGCAATAGCCGCTACATAACCTTTCATTACCAAAGAAAAGAATACAGAATCCGCTATATCCAGGACTCTATCTTCCTGCAGGACGGCATTCTTATTCCCGTCGTTTACAGCCCCTCCAGCGATCGATTTATCCAGCCGGGAAAACCCGGTCACCAAACCGCACTCTACAAGACTTCCCCGCTAATCAAATGGACATCCGTCCGTCTATTCAGCAGCGCCAATGCCGCACTCTTCTTTGCCGCCCTCCTAACCGCAGTCGTCGTTCTGCTGGCCACCGGCATGCTGGCTAATTTCACCGGTCTATCACTGATCCGGCGCCTGGGTGATATTCTCGTATTCCTCTTCGCCATCAGCGGAGCCATCTACCTCACCTACGACGCCGCGGCCTACTGGAGATATTATTCCACGCTCAAACGGCAGGGTGCTGCCACCACCGCAAAGATTGAAGATATAGACCGGATGAAGGAGTTTAACAACGACAATTCCCAGATCTTTATATTCTACATTTATCAAGCCCGTATAAACTTTCAGGGTGAGTCCAGGATCATCGCCGTCGGCAGCAAAGACTATGAGCACCTCAAACCCGGCGATAACATCGATGTCCTTTACGATGAGTCCAGGGACGATATGATGTCGGTCAATTACAGGCTCCTGTATCATAACCTCGTCTTTCCACTAGTCGTCTGGGTAATTCTCATCTTCTTTTTCAACCGCCGCATCTGGGCCTGGCGGCACCGCAAAAATTAACGCGGTGCCTGCAAAAAATTGATTATTATCTGTTTATCAAACATCCACTATTTATTTCCCTCTCTAGGCAACATTCCTTTCCTTTAAGGTATCTGAGTAAATGAATACCATAACCATTGACTGAAAGAGAACTGATCGAAGGATGTCTAAAAAAGGATTCACGTTGCCAGCGCAGGCTTTTCGACCTGTTCGCCGGCAAGATGATGTCCGTCTGCCGAAGGTATGCCCGTGACGAAAAAGAGGCTGAAGACATGCTGCAGGAATCCTTCGTAAGAATCTTCTCTTTCATCAATCAGTATCGCAGCGAAGGCTCACTGGAAGGCTGGCTTCGAAAGATCGTGGTCAACTGTTGTCTGAACATCATTCGAAAACGCAAACCCTCCTTTTCGGAAATCGACGAAGAGCAGCCAAATGCTCCATCGATTGCCCCCCAAGCGCTGTCCACGCTCGACGAAGACCAGCTGCTAAAGCTGATTGCCGCCCTGCCCGACGGCTACCGGTTGGTCTTCAACCTGTACGTTCTGGAAGGCTATGACCACAATGAGATCGGAGAAATGCTGAACATAACCGCCGGAACGAGCCGCAGCCAGCTATCCAAGGCAAGAGGACTCTTGAAAACCCAAATTGAAAACCTACAAAAACTCCCTAATAAGTATGCGTGAAAAAGAATTTGACCAGTTCTTCAGGGATAAGCTGACGGAGCACTCTTCGCCAGTACCCGAAGATATGTGGCAAAGAATACAAGGGAAAAAGGACGACCGGAGGGCCCTTGCCTTTTGGTGGTGGGGACTGGGTGCTGGCCTGCCCATCATCGGACTGCTGATCGCAAAGATGCTGATAACCCCCGCCATACCCTCGAAGACACCGGCCGCGACTCCAGCAACATCTCATACAACATCTAATACCCACCCGGTAGCGCCAAGCACAACCAGCACAACTCCAGGCAGACACCCCAAATTCTCAAACAAAAACCTAACAACCCCGTATACCCCCGACACAGCCCAAAACACCCCCACAGTAACACTTGAAACCACACAAAGACAATCCTCCCATCACCCCCTAACCTTAGCCGACTTAAAAAACAAATTCCCCATAAAAGCCCCCGCCAGCAAATTCCCCAGAGATTCCGCCAAAAACAAAAAGACCCTTGCAAACCTCGACCTGTACGGCTCCCCGGACAATCCCTATAACGCCGGTCTCCGGTTGCTCATACCCCTCGGAAACGGAAAGAAATTCTCGGTCATCACCGGCGTCCAATATACAAGCGTAAACAGAAAAGTACATCGGGACTCCGCCAGGTTTCAAAACCCCAGACACCTCATCGAGGTACCCCTCTTGCTCTCCTATACAAAGGAACTAAGTCCAACCAAGAGCATCAGCATCAATACCGGCGTATTTCTTAGCAACCAATCCAGCTTGTACCTTGGACTAAACCTCCAAAAACGCCTCGACCCATCCTGGTCCGTATATGCCGAACCCTATTACCGCTATCTGTTTTCCCGTAAAGAGCCCTCACCCCTCTCCGCCGCACTCTCCTTTGGTGTTCGATATACGTTTAAAAAATGAAACCCCTTTTTTTCATATTAACGCTCCTGACATGCGCCTGTCATAAAAGCAATGACTCCAACGAGCACCTCCTGGGAACTCGCTACGATCGCCTGATCAAGCTCAACCAGGCAACGATCATCTACGATTCCACTGCGCTAAGAGATAGCGCCGATTTTGCCGACCCTCCTACGACAAGAGTATACGACTGGAAAATATCTCCCAACGACGGCTGCTCAATCTTCTGGGGTAATAAAAGTATAAATGGCATTGCCACGATTTCCTTCAGGAAATCCGGCGTCTACCGGATAGCCGCCGATATCCATGACTCGCTGACGAATCGATTGATCGCTCATACAAACACAATGACCATCCAGGTTTCCAGGGATACGCTTTACACGGACTATGGTATTTCTCCGGACGACATCCTGAAAATATCACCTACGCTGTTGAGCAGCAAAGGCGGCCTCTACGATGGCATGCAGCTGGTTTGCACTACGACGAGAAGCTATCGGGAACCATACCTGCAGCTGACTTATGAAAAATCCATCGGTACCCGCAGTTATTCCTTTACTTTTTCGGACAGACTGCACCTGTTCTCCTTCCCCTTTACCACCGGCTATAACAACCCAATGCCGGGAGAAACCGTACTGGAGCTGCCCGGTTTCACAAACGGAATGACAGCAAACCTCAACATTGTCTGGCTCGGCATCCCGCGAACCGGAACCATAACTCTGACCGACAAGGGCTATTACTTAAATTGGGATTCACAAGGCGCCGTCCGCTTCCCCAACTAAAAAAACCTAATTTTGCCCGACCCAAAACAAATAGGTAATGACTTTTAAAACTGGAATCGGCGTCATAATCGTCAAAGACGGCAAAGTGCTTATCGGAGAACGCATCGGAAGCCACGGCGCAAACACATGGTCCTTTGCCGGAGGACACCTCGAAGACGGAGAAACCCCCGAAACCACCGCCCGGAGAGAAGTCTTCGAAGAAACAGGCCTAAAAATAAAAAACCTCCTTCCCCTGGGGTTCGCATTCGATCACTTCGAAGAGAAATCCACGGACTACCTTACCCTGTTCTATATCTGCGAATGGGATAGCGGAACACCGCAATTACTCGAAAAAGATAAGTGCGCCGAATGGCGATGGGTACCATTCAACGACCTCCCCCAGCCGCTTTTTGCACCAATCGTTACTTTGCTGAAACAACACGACCTGCTAAAACACTATAGCCAAATCTCCCCTTTACAAAGTCCACATACCACCCCGGAAAACTAATACAGGCACGATAGCTTTATGAAAAAATAAAGCAATGACAACCCAACAAGTAGCAGCCCGCTTCAACGAACTGGCCCAGCAGGAAAAATGGTTCGAAATCCAGGACGAACTCTTTGCAGAAAACGTCAAAAGCATCGAGCCCCCCGGCTCCCCCTACATGGGATATGCCGAAGGCAAGGCCAACGTTCGAAGAAAAGCCGAAGACTTCGTAGGCCGAATAGAAGCAGCTCATGGAGCTTATACATCCGAACCGGTAGTAGCCAGCAGTCATTTTGCCGTAGGTAGAAAAATCGAGATTACCGTACGCCCGCACGGAAGGATTCAAATAGACCAGATCATGCTGTACGAAGTAAAGGACGGAAAGATCATACTGGAGCAATTTTTTTACTAAAAGCCCGACTAAAAGTCCAGCTAAAAGCCCCGAAAATAGTATCTTACCAGAGGTGCCCGCAAGCACCTTTTGTCATTATGCTAAATACCATCTTAGCCAGCTTCTATGAAAGAGACCTTCGCCGGCTGATCGACGAAATCAACGCCTTTCAAAACGAGGAAAATCTCTGGAAGACCGCAGGCGCCGTAGCAAACTCTAGCGGCAACCTCGCCTTGCATCTCATCGGCGGTCTAAACTATCTTATCGGAACCAATCTCGCCCACACCGGATACATCCGTAACCGTGACCTGGAGTTTACCCAAAAAGGCGTGCAAAAAGCCGCACTCATAGCTGGGATAGAACAACTCATCCCTATAATCACAAAAACCCTGAATGCCCTGACCCCGGAACAGATGCAGTCTGAATATCCGATTATGTTCGATGACGCAAAGAATTCCAATAGCTACGTCCTGGTACAGTTATTGGCACATCTTAATTATCACCTCGGCCAGGTGAACTACCTCCGCCGTATCTTGGAATAGAATATGTCTACCGATCTACTACTATCCAATGTAAACAAACACATCTCCCTATCAGGGGAGGAAATCGAATTTTTTACCTCGCTGCTAAAGTCGAAGTCTCTAGCCGCCGGTGAATTTCTCCTGCGCGAAGGCGAAACCTGCAAATACGAGTCTTTCGTGGTCAAGGGATGCCTGAAGTCTTATTACCAGGACGAAGAAGGGCTCGAACACATCATCGACTTCTCCATCGAGGAATGGTGGGCAGACGATCTATACAGTCTCCTGACACAGACCCCCTCCAAATCGAATATAAAGGCGATAGAAGAAACCAAAATCCTGCAGATAAGCAAGACCAATCTGGAATTGCTCTATCAGAAGATCCCAAAGTTCGAACGCTTCTTCCGCATACTCTTTCAAAATGCCTATATTACCCAACGGGATCAGATAAATCTGGCCCTATCCGCTTCTGCCGAAGAACGCTATATCCTGTTCCTCAAAAAGAAACCCTACGCCGAAAAACGATTCCCGCAAAAAGACATCGCCTCCTATCTGGGCGTAACGCCTCAGTTTTTAAGCACATTAAAGAAAAGATTGGGTCAAATTAATGTAGATTAACTTTCAATTCCCGCCGGAGCATTTTATTTGTAAAAAATGAACCGAGATGGAACGCGAAAAACTACTCTACGCCCAGGATACCTCCATTCAATTCTTCAAAGCTATCGAAGAACGCAGCTTGATTGCCCCGGGCATGTCCGAAGAGCAGCTCAATTCAGAGGTTTGTGACCTGGCGGCAAGACAATTCGGGATAGGAAAGCACTGGCACAAGAAGATCGTAAGGACGGGAAAAAATACCCTGGCAACCTATCCGGACAACCCGCCCGACCGCATAATCAATGAAGGCGATATTCTTTTTATCGACCTGGGCCCGATAGTAAAAGGATACGAAGCCGACATCGGAAGGACATATGTGCTGGGAAACGATCCCCAAAAGCTCAAGCTAAAAAAGGACGTCGAAAAAGCCTGGTATGAAATACAAGCCTGGTACCGACAGCATACAACGCTAAAGGCCTCAGACCTCTTTCAGTACGCTGTCGACAAAGCAAAAGAGTTTGGCTGGGAATTCGGAGGCGAGATCGCAGGGCACATCGTGGGAAAATACCCCCATGAACAACCCCTTGATCCCAAGAGCCTCGAGCTGGATATTCATCCCGATAATCACGATGATATGTTTCTGCTAGATGCAGACGGGAACCCAAGGCATTGGATCCTCGAACTGCAGTTTATAGATAGAGAGAAAGAGATCGGGGCATATTTCGAGCAGCTGCTTTAGTCCGCGTCAGGATCCGTCACATCTGTATCCGCTACTCTGCCGATCTGACCATCCGCCAGCCTAACCTTTATTCCCCTGGAGTGATAGGCGGCAGAAGTTAGAATGTCCTTGACGATGCCGTACGTCAGTTTGCCGGAACGTTGATCCTTTTTTAAAATAATTGCAACTTCCAGTCCCGGGTAGATATCTTTTCTATATTGGCCGTTCATGTCGCGAAAATACGGCTATTCCCCTTTCAAACTCTCCACCGGATTCACTCGGGCCGCCTTCCATGCCTTGTATCCCACTGTCAACCAGGCAACGAGGAGGGCGGCCACTATTGTAATAGCAAAAGTCTCCCATCCTAAATCCACATGGTAGTAAAAGCCTTGCAGCCATTTATGCATCACGAGGTAACCCACTGGCGCCGCGATCAGGAAAGCCAAACCCGTCAATAGCGTAAATTCTTGCGAAAACAACAGTACAATGCTTCCCACTGAAGCCCCCAATACTTTTCTTATTCCCACTTCTTTCATCTTCTGAACCGCCAGAAACGCAACCAGGCCGTACAATCCCAAACAGGAGATAAGGATTGCCAATCCGGCAAAGACCTTGACCAGCTGCGAGGTCGTTTGCTCGCGTTCGTAAAAATGGGCAATCCGCTCGTCCAGCCACTGACAGTCGAAGAGAATGTCGGGACATATCCGGCTGAAGGCCTTTTGCACCCTTTCCACGGTTGACTTTATTTCTTCCGGACGAATACGTAAGGTCAGATAATTATATCCGCCACCCTCCGGCATGATTACGACCGGCTCGATCGCCTCCCGTAAAGACTGGTTATTATAATCGCGCACTACGCCCGTAATCCGGAAAGTATTGCTGTCGGCATTCAGCGCTATCGTCTTGCCCAGGGCGTCCTGCGACGAAGCCAGCCCCAGCCGCTTCATCATCGTCTCATTGATCAACACCTCTTTTCTGCCGCTATCCGGTATGACACCCGCAATCAGCGGAATACGCATCGTCTTTATAAAATCCGGGTCCGCTACCTGTACCTGCGGCTTCCAGTCTTGCGCGACAGGGCTATGATCGAAGTAAAGACTTTGCTGACGCCAATAACGACCGCCCGAAGGCCCCTCATTACTCAGGGCGGCTGCTTCCACACCCGGTACATCCAGCATGGTCTTTTTCAGATAAGGCTGTAGCGGGACAAAGGTTTTATAACCCGGCAGCTGAAGAAGCGCCACCGCGGTCTGATCGAAACCCATGGGCCGCGTTCGGAAATATTGCATCTGTTTCACAACGACAATGGTCCCCATAATCAATAGCTGCGCAATTACGAACTGAATCACCACCAGTCCGCGACGCAACGATAGCCCTCCGATGGTTCTTGCAGATATCTTATTCTTGATAGCCGCAATCACGTCGAAGCTCGAAAGCACCACGGCCGGATAGAATCCTGCCAGGGCGACAACTACCAGGCCCGTCGAAAGGATAAAGAACAATAGACTAGGAGAACGAAACCACTCCGCTTCAACCGGTTTCCCCATGACCTGCTGCAACCAGGGCAGCGCCAGCTGGGCCATTATCGCACCCAGCAGCAGCGCCGCAAACGTAATCGCCGCCGTCTCCAGCATAAACTGCTTTAGCAGCTGCCATCGATTGCTTCCAAGAACCTTCCGTACTCCAATTTCCTTGCTCCGTCTGATGGACTGCGCCGTCGACAAATTTATAAAGTTGATACATGCCACTACCAGCAAGAGCATGCCGATCGTACCCAGCGACCATAACACTTTCTTCGATAAAGCATCCCCCTTGAACGTATCGAACCGCTCGTCGAGGTGCATGGACGGCAACGACTGAAGCTCCAGCCGGGTGCGAGTTTTATAAGCTGCCTGGTTTTCGTTGTAATATTTACCGACGATCCCTGCGAGAGCGCCTTCTGCCTGTCGGATATCCCTGTCCTGTCCCAATTGCACGAATAGCTCGGAATGACGGGCCGGATAATGCCACCGGTCGGGCATGTTAAAGGCATCGGCAATACCCTGCCTCGTCTCTTCATAAGACATAACCATCTCCAGCGGAAGCTCCGTATTGCTGGGAAGATCTCGAAATACACCCATGACGGTATATGGCTCGAAGCTGGAACCCATCCAGATTGTTTTACCTACGGCGGACTGCCAGCGGCCAAACCACTTCTCTGCCACACCCGACGACACGACGATGGTATTCGCATTGACCAGTCCGCTCGCGTTCCCATCCAACCACTCCACGTCGATCATGTTGAAAAGGGCCGGCTCAGCCGAGATGATATTTTTTTGCAAAAAGATCTTCCCATCCGGGATGCCCTTGGCGCTGATATGTGCCTGCCACGGAGAATACTTGAAAATAGCCGAAACCCGTTCCACCCCAGCTACTTCTTTCTGTACTACGTCCCCAAGACCCAACGGTGCATAAGCATGCTGTTCCGTTACCTCGCCATTGCTGCGATTGAGGGTCGTCGTCACCACGCGAAAGACGCGATCCTTGTTCTTCTGGTAGCTGTCATAACCCGTCTCCCAGCGGATGACCAGGAAGATCAGGATACTGGCCGCTACGCCAATCGACAAGCCGAGAATATTCAAAAGGGAATACGCCTTATTACGGCGCAGGACGCGCATGGCGACGAGGAAATAGGTTTTGAGCATGACTGAAAATAGAGCATTTTCCTTATTTTTAAATACCGCCTATCAATTATCAAACATGAGACCGATCACCATCCTTACATTCCTCCTGCTATCCTTAAGAGCTGTATCGCAAACCCCATCTTACCAGGTCTATGCCCTAAAATTCGCATCGGACATTCATCCCTTTCCCATCTCTCTCTGGGTAGATAAAGGCCCAAAAAACGACAGCGTCAATATCGATTTTATGATCTGGCTCATCAAGGGCAATAATGGAAAGAACATCCTCGTCGATGCCGGTTTCCTTCCCGGTCTGGAAGAAGCAAAGGAATTCGATATCGGTAACTATATCCGACCCGACTCTACCCTCCAGAAGTTGGGACTAAAAGCCGACGATATCACTGACATCATTCTTAGCCATCCCCACTGGGACCATATCGATGGCATCGGCGTCTTCCCCAACGCCCATATCTGGATTCAAAAGGAAGACTATAATTACTACGTCGGCGGCGCCTGGCAAAAAGGCGGCATGAGCGGCGGCTTCGCCAAACGAGACGTCCATCAGCTCGTCGACCTGAACATGGCTGGCCGGGTAACCCTCGTCGACGGAGATAACAAGGAAATAATCCCCGGCGTCAAAGTCTTCACCGGCTCGAGACACACTTACAACTCCCAGTTCGTCCTGGTACAAACCGGCAAAAACAAGGTCATCCTTGCCTCGGACAATATCTGGGTCTACTATAGCCTCGACCACCTGCTCCCCGCATCCCAGGGTGGGACCTTCGATAATACCGGCTATGTCAATTCCATGCGTAGGATGAAAACCCTGGTGTCCAACCCCAAATATATCGTCCCAGGTCATGACGCACAGATCTTTACAGGGTTCCCCAAAGTCGCCGAAGGCGTCGTCAAAATCGAATAGCCCCCACCCCCGGACGCCCTTCCCCTGCCCGCCGATCATCCTCCCAATCCCCCCGAAAGGAAGTTTGTCATAAAGCAGACATTTATATTTCGAAATATATCGATAGATTTGCGGCGTGAATTCGAACCTCGACATAAAAAAAATCGAACGTATCTCCAAGGCCCTCGGTGACCCCTACCGAATCCTGATGATGGAAGCCATCAAAAAGGAAAAGGGATGGATGCAATGCTCCGCCATAACCGAAATGTTCGACCTTGCACAATCTACTGTATCTCATCACCTTAAGCAGTTAGTTGAAGCCGACTTATTGATCTCCGAGAAAGATGGCCGTAACGCCAAATACATGATCAACAAGGAAGCCATGAGCGAGTACGTGAAGTTTTTAAACAGGTTCGAAGAGTAAAAAAATTAAGATGAAAACAATTCATGAAAATCATCAAGGGCTAAGCACCATCCTGGCTTTCGCCCTCATTCCCATATCAGGTTTCGCAACCGATATCTACATTCCCTCACTGCCTACGATGGCCGTACAGCTGGGAGTAAGTAATGCAGCCGTTCAGCTGTCTATCCTTTTATTCATGGTGAGCTATGGCTTGAGCCAACTAGTAGTCGGCAGCATCCTGGACAGCTACGGACGCTTTCGCATGGGTTCGGCTGCTCTCCTCGCCTTTAGCCTTTCGAGCTTCGCCATCGCCCTAACGACCAATCTTTATATGATCTATGCAATGCGTATCCTGCAAGGTATCGCAGTAGCATTTATCGTGGTTGGAAAACGAGCCTATTTCATAGACGTCTATAAAGGTGATAAGCTGAAACACTATACGAGCCTTTTCTCCATCGTCTGGGCTTCCGCGCCGATCCTCGCGCCCTTCCTGGGTGGTTATTTCCAGGAATCCTGGGGCTGGCAGTCAAACTTCTATTTCCTTGGGATCCTTTCTTTCGTCATACTCGTGCTTGAACAGATCTATAGCGGAGAGTCGATAAAGATCAAACAACCCTTCCATTTCAAATCCATCATGGGCGTCTATTCGAAGATGATAAAGGCAAGTGACTTCGGTTATGCGCTGGTCATTATTGCGCTGTGTTACTCGATGCTGGTAGTCTTCGGAACGACAAGCCCCTTTCTTATCGAGCACGTCTTTCATTTCTCACCGGTAGTGTCTGGCTATAGTGCCCTCTTGTCCGGCGTAGCCCTGATGACCGGCGGCATCATCAGCAAGTCTTTGCTTAGCAGACCCCTGGATAAAAAGATCCAGACCGCCGTTTCTCTCCAGATCATCTTCGCCCTCATCATGATAGGAGTAAACAGGATGTGTTCGAATATCTATACGCTGATGGCCTTCGTCATCCTCATCCACTTGCTGGCCGGCTTTATTTTCAATAACCTCTTTGCCTACGCCCTTGGCCGATTTACACAAAATGCAGGCGTGGCGAGCGGAGTTGTCGGCGGTGGTAATTACGTCTTCACCTCTCTCTTTACCTATAGCATCACCGGCTTCTTCAAGATTTCGAACTCCGTGCTATTGGGACTGGTATATTTGGTGCTGGCGTTGTTGTTGCTCGGAACTTTCCTCCTGTTCAAAAAATCAAGAGTAGAGAAAAAGACGATCAAGGCCTTTGCATAAACATCCACCGCTGACCCTCTAAATCCTCCGCCCTATACCTTGTCCCCGGTCCACCATGTTCGATACCGGTCAGGATCAAAGCGCCCAGCTCGCTGGCCGTTTTAAAATGCGACTCGACATCCTCCACATACACCAGCACGCCGTTGATGATATACGGCGTCTGGTACCATAATGCGGCTGGGGCATATTCCTGCCTCAGCCGTTTTGGGCTTTGATAGCCCGGGGTAGGGGATGCCAGCATGATCAGCTGGTCCCCGATGGCAATCTCCCCATGGCTAAGACGCCCATGATCATCCAGCCAGCGAACTTGTTCTGTAAACCCAAAGACACGGCACAGCCATTCTATAGCCGCTACGCCGTCTTCATACGCGATCATCGGAATTACAAGCTGCATAGACAATATATTAAGTGATTAAAACCTCTCGTTCCACCCCGATCTCCTTCAAGAAATACTCATCGTGTGACACCACAATAACCGTACCCCGGTACTCATTGATCGCCGCAGTCAAAATAGCGACATTCTGTATATCCAGGTTATTCGTCGGTTCGTCCAAAAGAATAAGATCCGGCGCCTGCTCCCCGATCGTCAGACAGCACAAAGCCAACCGCATCTTCTCCCCGCCGCTCAGAGCCGAACAGTTTTTGTCCCAATACTCCTTCGTAAACAAAAACCGAGTGAGCCTGATTTTGATCTCGTGTTCCTGCAGCTCCCCCGCATTGAAACGACCCGCCTGCTCAAAGACGCAAAGTGAGTCATCGATCAGAGAATACTCCTGGTCGATATAAACCGCCCGAACCGGAGCCCGCTGAACCACTCCAACCCGGGGCGTCAACACCCCAAGGATCATCCTGATCAACGTCGTCTTACCAGAGCCGTTCGCTCCCTTTATCGCAATCCGCTCGCCGCTTAAGACCTGCAAGTTCAACGCCTCCTTCCAAAGCAATCGGTCCCCATAACCGAAGTTTACCTCCTCGAACGTAAGTAAAACCTTCCCCCGATGCAGCGACGAGTCATCAAAGCCCATCTTCATCTTGTCCACATCTGGCAGTTCCTTTCTCAGTTGATTCAAATCCTCCGAAATCGAATCCACCTTCTCGGCATGTACCCCTTTCATCCGGGCCGTACTTTTCTCCGCATTGTTCCGGAACGTATTCATTGAAATGGTCGGAAGTCCCGCCTTCTCCTGCTTCTTCTTGCCCCTTGCATCCAACTTCTGCTGCCGCTCCAACGACTCCCGCTCGGTCTCCTTTGCCTTGCGTAAGGCCTTCTCCTGACTCCTTACATCCTGTGCCAATGCCTCTTGCTGAAGACATTTCTGCTCGGAATAAAAGTCATAATTCCCTCCATAGACCGTAATCCCGCGGTTGCTAAGTTCGCAAACGGAATCGACAAGATTCAACAGCATTCGGTCATGACTGACCACCACCAGCGTATTGCTGGTAGACCGGATATAATCGTACAACAACTCCCTGCTGTTTAAATCCAAATGATTACTCGGCTCATCCAATAAGACGATCGAAGGACGATGAATAGAAATTCCCGCCAGAAACACCTTTGTCTTCTGCCCGCCGCTCAGAGTACCCATTTGTTGTTCCAATCCAATGTCCGCAAGTCCCCAATGCATCAATGCTTCCATGCACCTTTCTTCCAGCGTCCAGTCATCATCCAGCAATGTCATATTTTCCTCCGTCACATGACCCGCCAGAATTTGTCCCAACGCCTCCAGCTTGCCGGAGACACCCAGCGCCTGCGCTACACTCAGTTCATTGTACTGCCCAAAGATCTGCGGGACATAGTAAGGCTTCGAGTCCATAGAAATAACTCCGGCCGAAGGTCCTAGCTCGCCCGCCAGTATGCGTAGAAGGGTGGACTTCCCCGCTCCATTATTGCCGATCAGAGCAATCTTGTCTTGTTTGCTGATAGTAAGATTTATATCGGAGAATAATAAATCCTTATTCGGATGCGTGTATGCAACCCCTTGAATAATAAACATAATTTCTTTCGGTAAAGAATGAATAAATACAATGACCGTCTTCGAAAGAAATTGTCTATTACATTAATACACGTTTAGTGAGGGGACAAAGATAGCAAATTATTTGTACTGATAGAATATACCCTTATCGAAAGGCGTCCACCAGCAGGCTTTTTGCCCGCAAGCCTTCAACGCGCTATTCGCCCAGGTATTGCAAGTATGAAAAAGGTTGTAGTTACCCCTGGATTCATAAAACGCATCATTCTGACCATACCGGATTTTTGTAGGAACGACGGTTGCAACTCCCGAACTGTCAAGCCGCAACCCCTTCTCGATATAGCCGATAAGCCGCTGATATTGCTCCCTGGCAATTGCCAGCCGTACACAATTCTTGCTCTCTTTCATTACCTTATAGTAAGTAGTATGCATCGCCGGCGAGCTAAGCCCGAACGTAGCCCTTAAAGCCGTGCCTGCTTTAAGATCGGCCATGGTCTGCGCTTCGAGGTAAAAGCCTCTATCCCCCCAGCCAAAAGCCAGATAGTCGAATACACTGTCCCCGCTTCGGGTATTCTTATATAAAATGGAACGGCTCCAGTCTTTTTCTTCCGTTTTTACCGGCACCACCACATCGGTATGCACCCCATTGGTCAATAAGTAAATAGTAACTTCGGGCTTTGTATCTCGATCTGCCATTACCGTTATCCGGGACAACCCCCACGCGGCTCCCAGATACAGGAGAATCAATGCAATAAACGTCAACAGCGTATAGCCGATGATCTTGAAGATCTTCTTCATGGGGAAAGGTTTAGGATTCTCACATTTATACTTTGAACCATAAAAGGTAACCCTCAATCCCCCTTTTTGTCTATTTTGCACCATGCACTTACTCCTGCTACACGGCGCCCTCGGCGCCTCCGACCAGTTAAGAAAACTTGCGGCCGAGCTGGAACAGGACTACACCGTCCACCTCCTGGACTTCTCCGGTCATGGCGCCCAGCCCTTCCCCGATCAACCCTGGTCCATCCCCTTATTTGCGGATGAAGTCCTTGCTTACATGGACAAGAATAAGCTGCCGCAAGTGTCCATCTTCGGCTATAGCATGGGCGGATATGTAGGATTGTATCTTGCGAGACATCGAGGCGAAAGAATCCACCAGCTAGCTGCTCTCGCGACTAAATTTCACTGGGACCCCGAGACCGCCCTCAAAGAGACTCAAAAAATGAATCCAAAAAAAGTACTGGAAAAGGTGCCGACCTTTGCACAGGCGCTGGAACAGCGTCATCAGCAAAAGGACTGGAAGGAGGTATTGAAACGTACCGCAGACTTAATGACAAGTCTCGGCGAAAATCCACCCCTGACACCGGAAGACTACACGGCTACTACAACCCCAACCCTTGTTCTCCTGGGTGACCGCGATAGAATGGTCAGCCTGGAAGAAACCGTAGCCGCCTACCAGGGCCTGCCCAACGCCCAATTCGCCGTGCTTCCCGCAACGTCGCATCCTATCGAACAGGTCGATGCAAAGCTGCTGGCTTACCACCTCCGGCGTTTTTTCAATGGGAAAGCTTGACCCTCAGTACAAGACTGTCATTCGTAATGTATAGCACATCCTTTGTCTCATTGAAAGCACAGTTGGACGTCGGATGATTATAAACTTTTATCAATCCTAATATCTTTCCCGCAGGCGAAATGATCAACACGCCATCCGGACCGGTAGCAAAGAGATTGCCGTGATTGTCCACCTTGAAGCCATCCGCCCCCTGTTTGACCGAGGCCTTTTCCAGCAGCGGCGTTGCGCTCAACAATAGTCCGCCGCTTTGAATATTCCCGCTGCTATCCAGCTGATAAGCATACCAACCCGCGTGCTGACTGTCACTGCTGCCCACATACAAGGTCTTCTCGTCCGGAGAAAGCGCAATCCCATTGGGCCGCACGATGCTGTCGAGCAACAGGCTGAGCTTGCCGTCCTTGCCGATCTTATAAACGCCTTCGAAGTTCAGCTCCCTGGTAGGATCATTTTCGTGCTTGGGCAAGCCATAAATGGGGTCGGTAAAATAGATATTGTTATTCCTGTCCGCCACCAGGTCGTTTGGACTATTGAACTTCTTCCCCTTATAGTTTTCTGCAAGCACCGTATACACAGCCTGGGGCGCATCCAGCGACGAATTCAACCTGACGACGTGCCGGTTCCCCGATTGGCACAGCAGCAACCGTCCATCCTTATCCAACGCCAGACCATTCGAACCATTCTCCCCATCCCGGAATGCAGTGTCGGTGTACCCAGAAGGCGTAAGATATGCGACCGGCGAATCCTTCCCGGCCCATTTATAAATCTTATTTTCCTTGACCGCAGAGAAAAGCAGCATCTGTTTGGCCGGCACCCATACCGGTCCCTCCGACCAGTTATAATGACGGCCGATAACCTCGATCACCGCATTGCTGTCGATCTGACCGGCAATGCTGTTGTCATAGATTTCTATCTTACCGATAAGGTTTGTCTTGGCAGGAGCTTCCGGTGTATTACAGCTGTAGCATACCGACAGGAAGCCGAGAAGGGTAGCAAACAATGGATGTTTCATGTAGCTAAATATACGTAAGTTTTACGCTTTATTCTTCTTCGCCTTCTGTATCGGTGCAAACGGCCCATACTTATGCTGCTGTTCCGAAAACGAATCCGTATACGGCCCAAAAGGATGATCCACCGGCTTTAACGCCGGATTCGGCCAGTCGTGGGCAAACGGCTTCTGCGGCCGAGGCTGGGAATTGACAAAGGCCGCCAGATCCCAGGCCTCTTCATCCGTCAGTTGTACTTTTTGATAGTCGGCTCCAAACGGCATATTATCCCTGACAAAACCGGCAAATCTCGATAGCCGGTACAAACCCGCTCCCGTATTGTAGCTATGCTCGCCCCAAAGAGGCGGATAGGTATAATTCAGACTGTCCCCGCTCAGCATCCCCTGCCCCGAAACCCCATGACAGACCTGGCATTTAGAAACATAAACGGTCCTTCCCTTCAGGGTATCCGCCGCCTGCAACAGGAAAGGCAGCGTCTCGATACCGCTCCCCAATGGCTTCTTTCCTTTAGGAACCTTATCCCCCAGCCACTTCATATAGGCCAGGATAGCCTTCATTTCCCTGGAGTTGCTGTCTGGCGCAATACCGTTGAGGCTACGCTCGAAACAATCGGTAACCCGTTGCGTAGCATCCTCTACAGCACCACGCCTTTCCCTGAATTTGGGATAGGTCGAAAAGACGGCGCCAAAGTTATTCCCCCAGGGCTGAGTGCCGGCCTTCAGATGACAGTTCTGACAATTCATACCGTTGGTGAGGTGACCAATCTTTCCACGCGGTCCATAGTAGTCCGCCGTATGCGCCACCAGCTGCTGGCCATAACGAATCAGTTCACCCTGCTCCGTTGCCGGGACACCCGAAATATCGGGCGCCGTCCAAATTGACTCGGGAGGAGTGGACATACAAAAGGACAGGAAATTACATAGTAATACTACCGCGGCTATTTTGCGGGACATAAATAAGGTGGTTTATCAGTCCGTAAAAAATTAGCCGGCAAAAATATAGCTGCAGCCATGCTCCTGTGCGCGACTAACGGCCCACACACCCGAAGGCATAGGCGCTACGCCAGGAAGCAGGCCCGCCAGCCATTCCTTCTTGATGACATCTCCCGGCTGATTCGTCTTCATGCCAAAGACCGCACTCTGCACGGTGAGCGCCATATCGCAGACGCAGAACATGACACCGCTGCCCTGCAGATCGTCGAGGCCTATCTGTACAGGTCCCACGCCGGGTACCGCATAATCGTCGGGTTTACATTTCCAGAAGGGATTGCGCGTGGCGGGCGCCTTGGTGCGAGGATCGTTTATCTTGAAAGCTTCGCCAAACTTGTACTTTGCCCAGAGGTCATCATTCATCGCATACGGGATCGCATCATGTCGCAGGACGACGATCACACCGCAATCCGACTCGGGAGTTCCTGCCCCGGCATTGCTCATTAAAAATACTTTTGGCCAGGCGAAAGTGAGTATATCTTTGGGCTCAGTTGCATCGAATACGACACGATGTTTGCCCTTTAAATTTTTGAACCAGGCCTCCGGGTCAGCTGCATCTGCCGCCTGGCTTGTGAGTGGGCTGGCGACGGCGCCTACTCCCATAATAGCTGCCGTACCGGCGAGCATACCGAGGAAATCACGACGGTTGGTGTTTTGTGAGCTCATAAAACTGGTTGTTTGGTTAATGAATTTCGAGACAGACTAAGGTATAAAAACTAATTTGCATAAATTGAAATTTAATCTTCATCGATTTATATACCTATTTAAATATATCTGTAGTTTCGCAATCAAATCATCGAAAATGCAAAAGGCCCGGCTTTACTATATAACCCTCCTTGCAATTCTTATAGGCAGTGCAAGCTTTGCTCAGTACACGCCAGCCGATCCAGCCCTCTATAATACCATCCTCCGACTCGACAGCACCTTTTTTACCGCATATAATACTTGTACGGTCCACCTCCAGGAATACGCAGACTTTTACTCCGAAAATCTGGAGTTCTATCATGACAAGGGCGGCCTAATGACATCCAAAAAAGACGTCGTAGAAGCTACACGCAAGAATATCTGCGGGAAGGTGACACGAGAGCTGGTGCCCGGCAGCGTCGAAGTCTATCCCGTCGCAAATTTTGGAGCCATCGAAATAGGATACCATAAGTTCCATAATAGCGAAGAGCCCAACGCTCCTTCGAAGCCTGATCGATTCGTCGTCGTCTGGCGGCACGAGGGCAATAGCTGGAAGATAACACGCGTGATCAGCCTGCACTAGCCCGCCCGCGGCCGCTGAAAAGCCGCCCCAGAGACCCCCGGTAAGTGGTTATCATTATGTTAAAGCGGCTATAACTTGCAGCAAATGAGATAGCTTGCCGGTCCTTGAACACAGAACGTAAACGCCAAAAACAAAACTAGAGATACGTATGAAAAAATTGTTGATCTGTATTTTATGTTTTTCCGCTACCCAAAGCTTTGCCCAGCTTCGTCTGGGAGTTACAGGTTCTTTCTCCGCGGCCAACTTCTGGCAGAGCGAAGGCTACCGGGGTCTTCAGTCCGGCGTCAATACCTGGGCGATCAACGACTACCAGGCTGGGATCATGGCCGAATATGACCTTGGCCATACCAACCTTATCCTGCAGCCCGCCGTACTTTATGCCGAAAGCGGCTCCCACCTCGGCAACCGCATCGGACTGGGTTCCGTAGGTAACGTACACATCGGCTTTTCCAACACGACGATTAAGGTTCAGGCCATCCGCGTTCCCGTAAACCTCCTCTATAAATGGGACATCAATAACGGTAAGGTCCGTATCCTGGCCGGTCTTGGACCCTATATCGCCAAAAACATCTCCGGCACCGAGAAAGGATATTTTCAAGGCGATACCCTCAATAACAGCGGCGGCTACACAACCATAAAGTATGACGTCAACAATAAGGTGGAGTTCAAGAGCGGCAAGTCGTCCGTCGTCTCCGGTATCACCAGGATCGCCCCCTACGACATCGGTATGGACATCCAGATCGGCGCACAGTACAAGAAATTTCAATTTGCGTTCAATTATACCCGCGGCTTTACCCGGCTCTATTCTACGAACTACGTAAACGCCGGAACGGCGATCACCAACTTTACACTCTCGTATATAATCTTCGGACACGATATAAAACCCAAACTATAAACAGGAGTAGGACCGGCCACCACCCCAAGGACCGCCCCTTGACGGCAAAGACATCCTCCTTTAACGGCTGTGGGTTTCCCTGGTAATTTAAGGCCGCCCAATAATAAGGCAGCTTGTGTAAGTAAGGAACAGCAGGATCTTTCAGCCAGATAAGTTTTGCGGCTCGCAGTGCGCGGGCCGCATTTTCTTTTCCGCCCGAGCTATCGCCCGACCCCAGCTCCTTATAAAATTCTTGCATAATCTTCGCCGCCGCCTCATCATTGACATTCCACCATCCCGCAATAACCGCCTTCGCACCGCCACCGGTGAACGCCCGCGCAAGACTCTGCACGCCTTCCCCAGTCACCACTCTCCCGTCGCCCGTCCGGCAGGCACTAAGCACCACCAGTCCCGGCTGATGTTCCAGCCCCTTCAGTTCGAACAGATAGAAGGAACTGTCGAAGAGCTCTATATGCGGCAAGGCCAGGCTGTCCTTTTGAGTAAACGCATGAGAGCTGATATGCAAGACCGCCGACGAACTCAATGCCTTCCGGAAAGCACCCGTTGTCGCAGCACCGTCGATAAACCAATCTCCCCCCGGAACTATTTCCCGAATCCCTTTTCTTTCTGCCTCGGTGGCTTTTAGATACGGGGAAGACCGTAAGTTCCCCGACAGAAAGAAAGCCGAAAACCCCTTCCCTTCACCCGCAGCCTGCTCCTTCAAAGTTTGCAGCGACCAACCATAAGAGATCAGGTTCTGCCCGATTACAAACGACCAATATGCCGGAGAAGACTTCCCGTCCGCACTCGTCACCAGTGCTTCTACCGGCAGCAAGTTCAGCGCACCATCGGTAAATAGTATATAAGCCCCCCCGGACTGAAACGGATGCAAGCCAAACAAGTCCCTATATAACGCATACGCCTGTCTGTAATAGGCCATCGGCTTGTCGATCATCGGCCCCGCACCCTGCTCAAACCACGTATGAATAAAGGTTCTCAGACTGTCCTGCCATAAAACTCCCAGCGGCAGCCTCTCCCCAAAGCTGATCCCCGAAGATGTACACTCCACCGTATAAAGTGCATCGCTCCCGCAGAAGAATGACCTTGCAATCACACCCTTACCCAAAGCACTATACAATGAATCAAGCCCAGTAGATGCCGCAATCTTCTCCATGCCTCCCGGAACCTTCTTTCGCAATTGCGCTAGTTCCCAGTTTATCTGATACTCCTGATTGACAAGAGCGCTGTCACGTTTCCCCAACGCCTCTTTTTCATAATAAGAGAGTGCCTTTTCCAGCAGTCGAATACGCGCTCCGATACTATCGCTTCCACTATATCGCTGCTGCTGCCGCACTTCTTCGAGCAATAGCTGCGACTTGCTGCTTTCCATAAAACCTAAGAGAGAAGAAAGATACTTTTTGTCCCTGGTCGAATCCCAGCTTTTCCAGGCAAAAGCAATCGCCTGCTCATACCTGGAACGCGTATCGGAAATGGCTTGCTCTCTTGACGAACCGCTGATGAACTCCCGACGAAGCTTGCTCTCCGCGGCAAAACTCAATCGGTACAACCTCAGCGCCTCATCCGACATCCCCTGTTCCCGAACAAATCCCGCCCGGACAAATAATAAATCGACCAGCGTGTTTTCCGCAAAAAGATCGGACTCCCGTAGCGTAGCAAAGGTCTTGCCCGGCAACAGCACATCCAGACACTGATCCAGGTTTCCGACTCGCAGCCAGAGCTTGGCCCTCTCGCGTCGGCGCGTACCGCCATCCCCCAGCTGAAGCCGCTCCTGCAATCGCAGCGCCTTCATATAATAGCTCATCGATTTCCCATAGATATCCCCTGCCTGCTGATAGGCCATCAAAAGCCAATATCCCGCGGCCGGGTTCTCCTTTCGGGCAAGCGCCCTCTCCAGGACAGCAATACTTTTGCTAATACTGGCCTTCGCCTCATCGGTATGCTTGATCTGCATGGCCGCATCTGCCTGCTCCGATAACAACAAGCCCGCAAGGGCAGAATGTCCATCCACTACGTTCAAGCCTTGTCTACAATAATCCAGCGCCTGCTGCGGCTGCCCCATATTGCTCGAAGTATTGGCGAGATTGCTATAGACGCCTGCCAGGGTCTGCTTATCCTGACCCGCCAATGCCAGCGACAACGCTTTACGATGGATAAAAAGGGCCTGCTCATAGTCGCCCAGCCGGGTGTAGTTGTTCCCAAGCGGTTTTAGAATATTCTCCAGGACCAGCGCTTCATCTGCGATTTCGCTGTGCTGCCTGGTCCAATTATAAGCCGCGACATAAGCATCCGTGGAAGGAACGATGGAACCATTCTGTAGTAGGGAGTATCCTTCATTGATAAGCAGGTCCTGCCAGGCCTGCATTTCTTCGGGAGTATGGGGACGACGCCAGGCTTCCTTTTCCGCACGTACCAGCTGAGGACAACGGCTGGCGGGAGCCTTGGCCACCCATTGCAGCTGATCGTAGATCCAGCCCGAAAGATCGTCACCGGCCCTCCGTTTCTCGAGCGCCTTCTGTAAATCCGCCGGAGCCTGCGCCAAACAAGCACAGCCAATCAAAACAAGTATCGTCGACAAGACTACCTTCATGCCTATGGACATGAAGATAATAAAGATTACAACTTAAAGCCAGCATAGAGGAAAAACCTGTCCGTAATATCCCCCTTCAGCAACCGGATATACCGGATGCCTAAGACCGGCCCCGTCCGAACCCTCCCAAGCTGCAAGTCCACGAAAGGAGCCGCATTCCAATCCCCCAGATACTTTACGGAAGACTTCTGCGTCGTACTGGCCGTCATGACATTCAGCGGAAGCTGCTGCGCTATAAAATAGACCTTCTGCTCGACCGTCATCTGCTCGGAGATATTTATCTGCGCCATCGCTCCCAGACCCACTCCGATCCAGTCGTTAATATTATACCGATAGTGAAGAGGTGTTATCTCGAAGCTGTTTCGCTTGGTAGTCGTCCTGGTCTGCCTGCCATTGATAAGATAAGGGAGACGGTTGATGACCGTATCCCGCTGGTCTTTGACGACTTCGCTCTCGAAGTCATCCTGCTGCAGCAAACCGACAAAGATTTCTGCCTGGAAATAGGGCCGGTAAGGCTTATAGGGCGCCAGCACATATCCGAACTGCAAAGGGCCCTTAGCGGAGTATCCCCCATTCGACGGCAGGGCACTGTAGCCGACCATGATGCCGGGAGAAAGCCCTTTTATAAATCGCGCTGTTGCTTTATTGGTCATCACCGGCTCATTCTTGTCGAAGATGATAGCCGCCTGTGTGTTGAACGGAATTTTCTTGGGCTTCTTCTTAAAGCGGATGGCGTATTCGACATAACCCATCGTCGAATCCTTGTCCGTGACGCCCTCCTGTAACATTCCCGGGAGATAGATATTGTTGAAGACGAAGTAAATGCTGTCGCTGCGACGGATCGTATCGATACAGCTCTGACGGCTGTAGGCGGCAGAATCGCACCACACACAGACGGGACTCATGCTCTTGACCGTAACGCTTTCCGTGTTCAGCTGTTTGGGAATGGCAATGCCGATGGAAATCTTTTTGGCGGGACCCTTTCCCGTATTTTGAAACTGGACGCGATAGACCAGCTCCTTCTTCTTCCCCATAAAACGATAGTTGATCCGCCGGCTTTTCAACATCATCCGGTTGGGGTCGTGCGACGCGACAACCTGCATATCCATCGTAAAGACCTCGGGCGCTATAGCTTTGTTATCCGGGACCATCATGGCCGTAAAGCTCACCGTCGCATTAGTATCCTGCAGCATCGTCGGCAGCGTATTCATATCCAGGAATACGAACTTCTCCTCGCCGGAACGGACGGCCGGGAAATGAAGGACCGTATGCTTGGAGTAATTGTCTTCAAGTTGTCGAAGCATCGAACTGGCCTCCCCTGCAAAACCTGTCTCCGCCACTTCCGGAGAGCTTCCTTCCCCGCCAGCCGCAGCCCAGAGCGGCTGACGCCCGCCGCTCTTCACCGGCTGCTCGAGCTGAGCCAACAACGTATTCAAAGAAGCCTCATTCTCCTTATTGTAAGTTCGCTGCTCGGACAGCGCAAATCCTTCCTGGCCAAACTGCCGCTCATTATAAAACAAAACCAGCGAACCGCTGAGGGTATCCGTTCCACGATTCCGATACCCGATGACGGTCACAAAATCCTCCCCCGGCCTCGGCGAACGGTTGATCTTTATCTCTACGCCGCCATCTCCCCGAAAGAAATGCGAAGCCCACGCATCGCTTCCTGCGGCCTTTTTCCGCACCTTTACCGGCCTGGGTCTCGTCGGAGGCGCCTTGCCATCGTCATAATTATTGGTGGCATAGAGCCTGACCTGGTACTCGCCCGTATCACGATAGGCGTAGGAGGGTTCTTTGTCGAAGCTAAAACGGCCGTCCCCCAGCTCCCAGAAATAGGTATAGAAGGAGGCGGGCGCGCCGGCAATCTGCCTCAAAGGCCGAAGCCGGGCAGAGAAATGGACGCTGTCGCCCCGTTCCTCTACCCGGATCTCCGGTGGTATCGAATCCTGTGCAAGACAGGCCCTTCCAATTATCAATAACAGAACCAGCGTCAGGACCCTTGTTTGCATGGTGGTAGTAGATTAGATAGTTGGAAAGATAACGAAAATGACTTATTTGTTATTGAGCTGAAGGATAAGATTTACCATGGCGCTTTCCGAAACCTCTACCGGGTCGAAGCTGAGAGTCGTATAGTTATTGGTCCCTACGGGAGCCGCGATGGTAACGTCCTTCATATCCGCATAGAATTTCCCGTTTTCGGTGCTCATGGCCAGGAAGGTCCCTTCCATACCGATCGGCATCGACGCCTGATAGCTATAAAAACCCTGGTGGTTACCTGTTGCATTCAGGATAATATCATAGAGCTTGATCAAAGTATTTTGATTGCGGGGTTTAAAGAAGAGCATCGTCGGTTGCTCCCCGCTATAATCCTGGGTAGTAGCCTGATTGTAATGATTGTTGAAATAGCCCAGGACCGTAGTCTTCGTACCCGAAGTACTCAGGATGGCATCACAATTACGCCATTGTGCCAGGCTATCCAGTTTGAAGTCCAGGCTTCCATTGCCGCTATTGAAGAAGGAATAGTTTGACGAAAGCTGATCCCATACGATACCGCGGCGAACGGCCGTCTGAAAGGAAATGGTAACGGCGGTGTTCAAATAGTCGTAGCCGCTCAAGGTCGTTGTAATGGTAGAGTCGCCGTCCCAGATCGGCACTTCCTTCAGCTGTTGACCATTGGCATTGGGTCTGGCGGGAATCTGAACCTTTACGCCGCTGTCTTTCTTCAACGCAAGCTGGTTGTTGTTTTGAACGGCCTGTACGAAGATTTCACCATAGGAAACTAGCATACGGCCATCGCGGGTAAGAGTAGGCTTGTCGGAGAGAAGCATATCGGCAGCTGAATTGATTTCCTTGACCGAAACCGTAACATTACCCGTAACTGCTGCGCCGGCAGAGGTCACAAAAGCGCCCGCGGGGAAGGTATATTTAATACCCTTCGAAGAGGTGATGACGGCGCCGGCGCTGGCATCGATGGTAAAGTTTTCAAATTGAGGACCATGATTTGCTTTGAAATCGGCCATGACTTTTCCATCCTGGCTAGTGTTGTTATTAGTGGAAGGAACGGACTCGTTCTTCTTACAAGAGAACATACTGATAGCCGTTGCGACGATGATCAGGGAGGGGGCGAATAACTTTTTCATATCCGGTGTTTTTGGTTTAAAAATGGGTGGTTTACAAGTATATCAGCCCACCCATGCTTTTGTTACCCCCTTTTTCCCCGTTTTTTTGGATATTCGCCAAAAACCCGGAATGGTGACTCACTCCGATCAGCGTTACATCGAGGCTTTATTGTTGAATGACAAGCAGATAGTAGGGGAGATCTACCGCAGATTCGCCCCGGGCATAAAGTCGCATATTTTGAAAAATAGGGGCACAGAAGACGACGCCGCGGACATTTTTCAAGAGTCCCTGATCGACATCTATAACCAGGCGAAATACAAAGCCCTCAAGCTCACCTGCCCTTTCGAGCCCTTCTTATTATTGATCTGTAAACGGAAATGGCTGAATGAACTAAAGAAAAGAGGCCACAGCCCGGTAACAAAATCGGCAGACGATTTATCTGATTGGGGAGAAGACGTATTTGCCGCGGCCGAAAGGCTGAGCCATGAAGAAGACCGCGCCCGCATCTTCCTGCAGCAGTTCGAAAGATTAGGCGAAAAGTGCCGGGAGATCCTGCGCCTCAGCCTGTCCGGAGACCGCCAGGAGAAGATCGCCGAAGCCCTGGGTGTCACTTATGGCTATTTACGAAAAAAGAAATCGGAGTGTATGGCTACTCTATTATCCTATATACAAGCACAGAAAATCTGAGTTATGGCAACTTATGATAAAGAGTTTATTATCCGGTACGCAGACGACGAGCTGAGCGAAGAAGAACGCCGGCAATTCGAGACCGACCTCCGCATCGACCCTTCCCTCGCAGCCGAAGTATCCCTCTACCGGGAGCTCAAGACAACGTTGCAGCAGCGCCTCCCTTCGGACGAAGGAGCCGCGGCCTTGAACGCAACCTTAAAAAACCTGAACAAACAGCATTTCTCGCCACCCAAAGTTATTCCCATGACCCGCTGGCTGTCCGGCGTCGCCGCAGCCGTCATCATTGCCCTGTCCATATATTTATTATTACCTTCTAACAACCTGGATAGCCTCGGTCGCACCGAAATGATCAGCACCACCGAACGCGGCTCGAATACCGACACCCTGCTCCAGCAAGCCGCCGTCTTCTTCAACCAGCAAGAATTTGCAAAAGCCCTTCCTTTATTAAATAAGGCAGTCGAGTCCGATTCCTCCAGCCAGCTCGCCCTCTTCTACCGCGGAGTCACTCAGTGGCATACCGGTGCAAATGACGCAGCCCGCCAGGATCTATCTCACGTCTATAACAGCGAATCACTGCTCCGCTTCGAAGCCGCATTTTACATCGCGCTCACCTACGCTAGCGAAAAGAATAACCCCGCTGCTATGGAATGGCTGCAAAAGATCCCGGCCGGCACTCCCGTATCCGACCGCGCAAAAAAACTGGAAAATAAAATCAAATAAAGACGGTAACAAAATCCTGATCGGGTTGATATAGTAGTAAAGGGATTGGTTCCCCATTACTTAACATCAAAAATCAGGAATTATGAAACGTCTAGCAGTCTATTCATTCGTCATTGCTTTCTTAGCAATCTCCAACCGTTCTTCAGCTCAGGTCGGCCTCAGCCTCTCAAACGCTACAAGAGTCAGCTCCGCTGCCTCGATCAGCACGCCTTCCGTAAGTAACGCGCTACGCGCATCCACGTCCGCAACCCGCGCTACCGCGGCTTCAACAACTAAAGCCATCAATAACACCAAAGTAAACACAAACGCCGACGTAAAAGTAAAGGCAACCACAGGTGCCGGTGCAGGTAAGCAGTAATAGTCCCTATGCAACAGCGGCTGCCGTCAGGCAGCCGCACTTTTAAATCTACCGCTATGCTTCGTATAATCGCATTACTACTACTCCCCACCGCGATCTTCGCGCAAGACACCACCACCCATTTCTCCGTCGCCGCCACCTACAACACCGGGCTGAACTATTACGGCCGCGTCGACAGCCTTCACAGCAAAGGTTTCTATCCCAGCGTCGGCCTCACCCTAAAAAACGGCCTCTACGCCACCTCTACCTTCGTCTTTATCCAAAACAGCCTGACCAACCAATACGCCGCCACCCTGGTCGAAGGCGGCTACAATTTCAACAACAAGAAAAATACCTGGGCGGGCAGCCTATCCGTCTCAAAGTTCTTCTACCAGGCCGACGTATCCCTGGTGCAGTCTGCGATCAAGGAAATGGCCTCCTTTAGCCTGACCCATCTGAATAAAATAATAAACGTCACTGCCTCCGCCAATGTCAAATTCAGCGGCTATACAGACATCGGCGTCCAGGCGGGACTAGACCATATCATAAAGTTTACAAACGTCCTCGGCCAGGGCGTCATCGTCCTGGACCCCAGTGCAAATGTATTTGCCGGAACACAGAACTTTACAAAGACCGAATACCAAAAGAAAAATATCCTCCTCTTTCCCGTCGCAGAACAGGAAATCACAACGAACAGCAAGCGGTTCAACCTATTATCTTATGAATTCAGCTTCCCCATCATCTATGGTTACAAGAAGCTCAACCTCATCCTGAATCCCGCCTACGTACTGCCCCAAAACCTGATAAACCTGCCCAGCCAGCAGGAGCTCGGCGCCCCCTTGTTTTACCTCACCGCTACGGCCAAGGTGACGCTGTAATCAGTATCTTTGCTGGACAAATCCAGACCTCTTCCATGCGGCACAAAGTCATCGGTGGCAACACGTACCACCTACCCTCGGGCTATAGCTTCGCACAGGTGTTCATGCGTTCCCTTACCATAAACCAGGGGCCCATCGAAACCACTTCGGAAAACATGGAAAAGTTCGACGGGACCTACTCCATGACCTTCCCCGGCAATCAGCAGCTGATCGTTACCCAGGATGCCGGCTTTATCAACCACGTCCTTCGCGAGAAACATACTAACTATAAGAAGTCGGCAATGACCAGCGGAAAGGCTGCCCGGCTTTTTGGAGATGGACTGTTATTTTCGAATGGCGACTTCTGGCTGCAGCAACGGCGCCTCATCCAACCCGGCTTTCATTCCAAAAAATTGCAAGGACTCTATGAGATCGTTGCCCGAACCATCGACGAGACGCTGGCTGCCTTCCCCACCGGCGAGAATGTCGACTTCTACCCGCTGATGCACCGCTTGTCTTTCGACATCGTGATCCGCGCACTCTTCGACATCGATTTGTCACCCGCCACCATGCAGGAACTGACAAGTCTTTTCACCGGACTGCAAAACTTTCTCATACGAGATATCCGACGCCCCTTCCGGAAATTCCTCTATCCGATCAATGGCCAGGAACGCCTCAATCTAAAAAGATCGGACCAACTAAAAGACCTGATCCGTCAAGTCATCCGCCAGCGCCGTAACGATCCAAAGCCATATAATGACCTGCTCGACATGCTGCTGAGCACGCGCTATGAAGACAGCGGCGAACCGATGTCCGAAGAACAGCTGATCGCCGAGGTCCTGATCCTCCTGTTCGCCGGACACGAGACCACGGCCAACACCCTGTCCTGGCTATTGTATCTCGTGTCGTCAAAAAAGGATATTCTTGATCGATTGACCGAATTATCCTTGAAGCTAGATATTAACGAAAGTATCCGGAACGAATACTTCCAGGCAGTGATCAATGAATCTATGCGCCTGCGCCCTGCCGCCTGGATGGCAGACCGCGAGGCAATTGCGGACGATAGCTTTGCCGGATATTCCTACCCAGCAGGTACCGTCATCATGACGTTCTTCTACGGCTTGCACCGCCACCGGGAGTTCTGGGAAAATTCCGACGTGTTCGACCCCAATCGATTCATCGATGAAAATGGAAAGATTCGCAAGTCTCCTGCCTTCTTCCCTTTTGGAGCAGGGCCTCGCATGTGTATTGGAAACAATTTTGCAATGGCGGAAATGGGACTCTTCCTCCGGGCCTTCTTCTCGAAGTTTGAAATAAGCCCTACCAGCACACCTCCGGAGCTGATGCCCCTGATCACGCTTCGCCCGGATAAAGTATTGTTGAATGTAAAAAAGCGATAGCTACGCCACCAGCTGTCCTTCCAATTGCTTACGATATGCCGAAGGACTTATCCCTGCATACACCTTAAACCACTTCGTAAAATTCGAAGGATCATACGTCAGCTTCCTCGCTACGTCGGCAATAGAATTACGCGGATCGCTCAACAAATCCTTAGCAACGACAAGTATCTTCTCCTCATAAAAAAAACAAGGATGATGCCCCGTATATTCCTTGATTACGTTGCTGAGGTGAGTAGGATGGATAAAAAGACGAGCCGCAATCTCCTGTAGCTCGAACATCTTATCGACATTACCTTCGAGAACATCCTTCAAATGCTGGTCGATGATCGCCAGATAGTTTTGAAATATCTCTGCGCTGCGATTAAAATGCATGACTGCCCTTTTTTGTGTGTAGGACAAAGGTACGACTAGTTCAATAATGTCGGGGCTGCGCCAAATTCCTTCTTAAAAGCAAAAGAGAAATGCGAAAGGTCTTCGAAGCCCACTTCCAGATACACGTCCGATGGCCTCCTGCCTTTCTCCTTGATCAGGTAGTATGCCTGCTCTAACCTGCGCTGCTGCAGCCATTTCCCCGGCGAGGTATGAAAGACCTTTTCGAAATCCCGTTTGAAGGTAGCCAGACTCCGGCCGGTGAGATATGCAAACTGCTTCATCTCCACATTGAAGGCGAAGTGCCTGCTCATAAACTCCTCCAGGTCTATCTTCCCCGGTTCGTTGAAATCGAATAACAAATTTTTCAGCTCAGGGTTTTGACGCAGCAAAAGAATAATGGCCTCCTTCACTTTTAACGTTCGAAGCGTATTGTCAACATTCTCCAGCGGCATATCTAAGTACGGCGCCAGCGACTCGAAGAAACTTTTGTAAAAAATGTCCTGCTTTAAAAGAAGGATGCTTTCTCCGCGGTAATGCCCTGCCGCCGTTATCCCTTGCTCCATACTATACGTCCGAAGAGTATCCTGGTCCAACCGGATACTGACCGAACGAAATACGCCTCCCGGCGGGGGCAGCTTGGTCGCCTTGGCCAACTGATTCCGCTTGACAAGGACCGCCTCACCCGCATTAAACACGTGGGTAGCGCCTGCGACGAAAAAACTGATGCTTCCTTCGAAAATGTACATAAAGGAATGTTCATACACGAACGATTCCACCGCGCGGCTCTTCTCCACATAACACGAATTTAAAAGCCATTCTACACTTCCGCCTTGCTCTAGCTCTTTCATACCTTAAAATTACTATATATTTGATTTAATTGCTTTGTTGTAAAGCTCAATTTCCTTTTCTTTCCAAATTTTGAATAATGGGTATTTCAGACGAAACCTTTGGAAAGACCAACGGTGCAAAAGCCCCCGGGTCGAACCCACACCCCGAGCGGGGATCACTCATAACCTGTAATAGATTGACTTTGCGCAGATCGAAATAAAAATATACCGAACAGCCGGTGTCTTTGACCGGCCGATACTCCACCTTATTCTCCTCATAGCTAAGTGTATCGAGCACCGAACCCGATTGATAACCCGGATAACCCGCGTTGATATAAAAGCACAAGGCAACAGTATTCTCATCCAATAATCGAACCCTTAGCTCTCCGGAATGACCAGTGACCTTATTATTCTTTACCACACCTTTTAATCTATAGGTGCCTGTTGGATTGATAAAAGAGGAAGATTTACCTGGAATAAATCCAGTTAGTACCAGCAGCGGCAGGAATATGAAACTTTTCATACAAGCATGTTTTAAGCAGTTTGGATCAAAGCTTTCCCATGTTGTATTCGGGTTCAAATTACTAAATAATAAAAATACTTTCCTAAAAACTTGGCTTAATCGGGAAAATATTGTCACCTTTGCACTGTTAAAAAAATCACAAAATGCGTCTCTCGATGATATATTATAAAAAGGAGCAGGGCTTGAATCCGATCGGTTTCGATCGGCTGCGGGGCGCGTTTTATCATCCATGATATCGACTAACTTATCATAGAAGACAGGCCCCGCAGCATCTGCGGGGCTTTTTATTTTTAGTCGAAACCTTTTCACAAGAAACGTATGAACAATTTATATAATCACAAGATTATCAATGCAGGCGAGCTCATTGGCACTTACTTTATCGACGCAAGGACGCTCTTTCTGCAAAGCTATAACCAGCTTCCCAACCAATCCTATATCGGTCAGATCGACGGCTTGAAAGCATTTGAAGCTTTTAAGAAAAAATTCGGGGAACAGATCGACCGGATTTATGAGAACCGTAACTACGACAGCAGCAGCAAAAAATATGAATGCAGCACTATCCTCGTACAGATGAAGTATGACTGCCTTTTGGAGTTCGATTACTGTAGCTGTGAGATCTTCCACCTGAAAGACCAAACCGAACTGGTAACCCTTTTCACCAGGGAAGCCGCCTCATTCCGGGAACGACGCCGAAGAAAACCGCTGGAGATCAATATGGTCGTCCGTAACAGGTACGGGCTGAGCCTAAAGTCGATGGCGATCAAAAGAAGGCGGCTCGACCTGGGTCTTTTCTATGGCGAAGCCTTTAAGGAAACGGACGCCTTGATCCGCAAACGCCTTCAGAAAAGAGACGATAAGGGTATCGTGCTATTACATGGCCTGCCTGGCTCGGGAAAGACCACCTATCTGCGCTACCTGATCGGAAAACTAAAGAAAAGAATCCTCTTCCTTTCACCATCAGTAGCAGGAAGCGTCACCGATCCAGAGTTTATCGAATTGCTCATCAATAACCAAAACACCATCCTGGTTGTCGAAGACGCAGAGAATATTATCATGGATAGGAGACACAACCATAGTTCGTCCGTATCGACACTGTTGAATATCTCCGACGGCCTGCTCGCAGACTTCCTGAACGTACAGCTGATCTGTACATTCAATAGCGCGCTAACCACGATCGACAGCGCGCTGCTGCGCAAGGGACGGCTGATCGCCCGACACGAATTTGGGAGACTCGAAATCCCCCATGCCCAGCGGCTGAGTAATCACCTTGGCTTCGATACCGTCATCTCAAAACCGATGACAGTAGCCGAGATCACCAATCAGCACGAAAAACAGGAAGAGCAGCCCGAAGCCCGTGTGATAGGCTTCAGGCGCTAATCCTGTCCCTGCGAAAGCTTTGGCTGACGCCCTAGTCTTCCCGGCTTCCATCATCCGCCATACGAACCATGCGCGGCGTGAAAGTCGCTACGACATCCACCAGCTCTTGCTGTGCGGCCATCACCACACGAATATCCTTATAGGCCATCGGCGCTTCATCAAGCCCTGCGCCTATAAGGGTAACTTCGTGCGTCTTTAATTCCGCCCGAAGCTGATCCTTCGAGATCGTCTGTATAGCCTTCGTACGGCTCATCTGCCGCCCAGCCCCATGCGAAGCGGACTGGATGGATTTTTCATCTCCCTTTCCACGCACCAGGAATCCAGGCGCCGTCATGCTTCCGGGAATGATACCCATCACCCCCTTTGCCGCTGGCGTTGCTCCCTTCCGGTGTACGATAACTTCTTCGCCATTCCAGACTTCCTTCCAGGCGAAATTGTGGTGGTTCTCCACCCGTGCGAGCAGCTGTCCGCCAATGGCCTTGGTCAGCTTCTGATGAATTATTTCATGACAGGCAGAAGCATAGTCTCCAGCCAGGTTCATCGCCAGCCAATATTCCTGCCCCTCTGCCGAATCCAAATCCAGATAGGCCAGGTTAGCGGCTTCCTTCGGCAGTTTACAAAGCTCCTTCGCCAACCGAGTGTAATGACCGGCCACCGTAGCGCCAAACCCACGAGAACCCGAATGCGACAACAAAGCGACATATCGCCCCCGGTCGATGCCCAACACCTCATCGCGTTCGCTGAACTCCAGCATCCCCCATTCTGCAAAGTGATTACCTCCACCGGATGAACCTAGCTGCGACGCAGCCTTATCATGCAGCTGACGAATCAACGGCGTCATCTTGAACGTCTCATTCTCCAGCACGGCATGATCGGCCTTATACTGCCCATGATAACCCGCGCCGGCGCCAAACTTGGTATGCGCAATCAATTCTCGCTTATACTTAGCCCAGTTCTCTGCAAAATCACTTTCCGGAATGTCGAATACCGACAAAGCCATCCGGCAGCCAATGTCCACACCCACACCGTAAGGAATCACCGCATTCCGCGTAGCCAACACCCCGCCGATCGGTAGACCATAGCCCTGGTGCGCATCCGGCATCAACGCCCCCGCCGCCGTCACCGGCAGCTTCATCGCTACGTCCATCTGCTTACGAGCCCCATCTTCAATGTTCTCGGCGCCATAGATCGCGTAGTCCCCGCCCTGTTCCTTCAAGGCGATCGTATCATCCTCGGAAGCCTTCGCTTCTTCGATCAGGGCCGCTGCCAGTTCTTCCGCTTTTTCATCGTCCAGAAAAATCTCCGGCTTCTCCATGATCTGCTTGAACCATACGAGCAATTCTTCCTTGTTCAAATCCTCCCGTGCATCCTGCAGCTTCAAAGCTACACCCAGCGGCTTCCCTTCCGGAAAACCGATCGCTAAAAGGTCTGTTCCATTTATCTTTTTCATACGACAAAGATGTATTCCGATCTGCGCAGTATATTTGCGTAGATGAAAGTTTTTTGAAAATCGTCCCTAAATCAATGATAACCAAAAGATGTCAATAAACAAATTAGCCCTTATCCGCTACCGGACCATCGACGAATGCCTGCGCAACCGCTATCGCAAGTGGACCCTCGAAGACCTGATCGAAAAGGTCTCGGAAGTCCTCTACGACAACGAAGGCATCCAATCCGGCGTAAGCAAACGGACCATACAGGCCGATATCCAGCTGATGCGCAGCGACAAGCTGGGCTACAACGCCCCCATCGTCGTAAAGGAAAAGAAGTACTACAGCTACGAAGACCCCGACTACAGCATCACCAACACCCCAATTACCGATACCGATCTCGAAAAGATGAAAGAGATCGTGGGGGTATTGAAACAATTCAACGGCTTCAGCTACTTCGACGAGATGAGCGATATGATCGCCCGCCTGGAAAACAACCTGTATAAATCGACCCACCGCAATAAAAGCCACATACAGCTCGAAGGCAACCAGCTTCTAAAAGGGCTGGAACATATCACCCCCTTATACCAGGCCATCCTCGACAAGAAGCCGATGGAGATCGAGTACCAGTCTTTCCGGGCAAAGCAGCCGCAGCTTTTTATCTGTTCACCCTATCTCCTGAAGGAATACCGGAACCGCTGGTTCCTGATCGCCCGCATCGACGGAAAGCCGCCCCTGTTTACGCTTGCGCTGGACAGAATGATTTCTCTAAAGGAGTGTCATACAATAGATTTCGTCGAATACAAGGGCGTCGACTTCGAACAATACTATAACGATCTGATCGGCGTAACCAAGTCCGAAAGAGACCGCGCACACAAAGTCTTTCTTCACATCGACAAGGATAATGCACCCTATGTCCTGACAAAACCACTGCATCGTTCACAAAAAGTTTTAGACGAAGATGCAACGGGAATCACTATTCGTATCGACGTCGTCCTCAACTTCGAATTAGAAAGAGAAATCCTTGGTTTTGGTGAATCTATGAAGGTTTTAGGCCCTCGTCATCTCGTGTCGAAAATCAAAAACAGGCTCGAACAAACGAGATTGAAATACGACGATTAGCACGCAAGAAAAAAAATAGTTTGTAAAAAACTTGGTGTAATCGAAAAAATATTCACACCTTTGTATCGTTAAAATTATTACAAAATGCGCCAAGCAATTTCACATATGAACAAAACAACCTGGTTTAGCCTGATAGGCAGTTATACCAGATGCGGGGCGTATTATGCTATCCATTGATCAATCACGATATCAATAAAACATAAGCCCCGCAAGAGATTGCGGGGTTTTTGTTTTCCGGAAATTCAACCGAAACAAAATCGGACGAATTTCCGGATGGGAGAGGTATGCCCATTTCCCACGAGCAGATGCAATATCCATAAACGTGAGTGCGGCGAAGACGGCGAGTCGCGGCGGTCTGTAAAACCGTTGTTTCCGAACTAAGTTGGTTCGAATCCAACCACTCACACACGATGACCCATTTTGGCCCGACCACTAGCGCCGGCCGCGCCACCCAAACCCGGAGAGTTGACAGAGCGGTAATGTACCAGCCTGCTAAGCTTGGGTTGCCGGGAAACCGGTACAAAGGTTCGATTCCTTTACTCTCCGCTAACCTGATCCGTCCCGGCGGATCAACAAACGGACGGATAGCTCCAATGGTAGAGCAGCGGTTTGAAGAACCGCCCGTGCTGGTTCGAGTCCAGCTCCGTCCACAAAAACGAATGAAATGAAAAAGAGTCTACAGTCCTTAATGAACCGTCAAGACAGACCGGCGCCTGCGCGCTGGCGCTTTCGACAGCGAAAAAATCATTCATTATGGACACAAAACTTATTCGTCAATACGGTGAGGAAATACTCTCTTACCGCCTCCGTACTGCAAGGCAAAAGAAAAGAATGCAGTACGAAGATTTCGACAAGCAGCTGCTAAAGCTGCACCGGGAGAGACATATGCTTTGGAACAAGCGTCGTAACCTGGAACCCGTGCCCCTTATCCCTCCCATTCAGCGTGGCTGGAAGCGGACCTTCGTATTGCGGCAAGACGCCGCAGGCAGCAGGTACGCAGCCTTCTACCAGGGAATCCTTGATAAGATCAATACCCTGAGCTGGAGCCACCGGAAGGACTTTTTGGTTAAAAAACGTTCGAGAGGCAGAAAGTACTACGTCGTAAAAGGTCAGGAGCTCAAAACGTTGAATGGCTACGAGTTTAATAAGCTAAACCTCACAGAAGAGGAAAAAGCACATTTCCACGTGCATTACTCCTATGATTGGACCGGAGGGCGCTTTATGCTAGTAGCGAAATATGTGTTTAGTGAACCCTGGCGCTTTGTGCTAAAGATTCAGCCCAACATGATAGACAAGGTAAAAGCACTGGATCAAGATCTTGAAGAAGCCATAAAAAGAATCGATAACTATTTGGAACGAAATGCCTGCGAGTACAGACAAAGAAAACTGACCAGGGGCCATTACAAATGGTGGTGCCACGATTTTGAACTTCCCAAATACCGAAACCCTTTGAAAAACCAACCACTTTACCGAACCCTTGACAAACTAAAAGACGAACAACTTTAATTTTTTTAAATGTAAAACAATGAAACAGGAACAGCGCTGGAGACGGCTTGACGGATCCCTTATCCGCCAGGATATCGAGGACGAAGTCAGAGCTGTCCTGGTAAGAGAAAAGCAGGCGGGCCATACCCTCAAAGTATGCATCGGTACTGACAGCCAGGCAAAAGGCCCCGTGACCGAGTTCGCCACCGTCATCGTGTTTATCCGGAAAGGGAAAGGAGGTTTTATGTACATCCTCCCTGAACGGACCACGCACAAGATGAGCGTCAAGGAACGTATGTTACGAGAAGTCGCGAAGAGCGTGGAAGTATCCTATCAGCTGTGCAGATTGTTTACCCTCTATGGTGTAGACATGGAAGTACACGCCGACATAAATACCAACCCGAACTTCAAGAGTAACGATGCACTGAAGGAAGCCATGGGCTATATCATGGGGATGGGTTTTGCTTTCAAAGCGAAGCCTCACGCCTTTGCCAGCTCTAGCTGTGCCAATAAAGTTGTACAATAAGATATTCCCGCAAGGGAAAACTAGGTAGACGCCGGCGAGGCAAGCCAGGCACGAGCTTAACCGCTCTGCAGTGCAGGTGTAGTAACTCCCTGTATGCTATTGCCCGGTGGTGTTTGCAAACAAAATCCATAGGACGAAGGTTCGAATCCTTCTCTTCTCAGGAAGATAGCTCAGCGGTTAGAGCGATGGACAGTGTGTGTGGGTTCGAATCCCATTTCAGTTAAGACTGAATAGCTCAACGGTAGAGCACTACGCTGATAACGTAGGATCCGGAAGCGCCCACCTTCCCAAAAATGGGCTCCACGCCAAAGGGGCGTGATTGAATGATCCGCTAAAGGATGACTTACCAGCGGCTGCCCGGCAGGTTCAACGAACCGCCCAAAAGCCAAAGGCAAAGTCCATCCCAACGCAGTCCTGTACCTGCCTTGCAACCGCCCGGCAATGACCGGCAGCCGTCCAACGACGGCCGCCCAATTCCCGGCCGGTTCCGCAGAAACCGGATGACCAGGCATGACCGCCCCTTTTTTTTAAACTTTTAAAACCTAAAAAACAATGCGATTAATCACAGTCAACGCCTACCAGGTTGGTTTGGTGTTTAAGAACGGAGTATACCTCCGCATGTTGACAGAAGGGCGCCACTGGCTGTCATTTAAGGAAACGGCGATCATCTATGAAAAGGACAAGCCCTTCAGCTTCGTCATCGAGCTCACCGTACTCCTAAAGGACCCTGCCCTGGCAGAAGCCCTTCACATAGTAGAAGTAAAGGACAATTCCATCGCCCTCGTATACGAGAACGGCCTTTTGGCAAGAGTATTGAACGCTGGCCGTTACGCTTTCTGGAAGGGCATGGTCACATACGATTTCGTTCACGCCGATATCGGCAAGGTCGAAATCACGGAAAACATCAGCCGTAACACGCTGACCAGCCCCCTGGTGGCACCCTACGTACGGACCAGCGCCGTCGAAGCGCACGAAAAGGGAATCCTGTTCGTGGACGGAAAGTTCCACAGCATCCTAATGGGTGGTGTGTACTTCTTCTGGAAGAACAACATCCCCGTCTCAGTAGCTAAGGTCGATACCCGCGTACTGCAGCTCGAAGTCAACGGCCAGGAAATCCTTACCCGCGATAAGACAGCCCTCCGTATCAACGCCTGGGCGCGCTACCAGGTCGTCGATATCGAAAAGGCCTTGCTGCAGAACAAGGAATACGAGCGTCAGCTCTATGTAGCCTTCCAGCTGGCGTTGAGAGAATACACCGCCGGCTTCAGCTTCGACGAGCTGCTCGAGAAGAAGGACCTCATCGGTCCCTATATCCTCGAAAGGGTAGGGCAGGAGGCCGCTTCCCTGGGTGTACAGATCGCGGGCTTTGGTATCCGGGATATCATCCTGCCCGGCGAGGTAAGGGACATCATGAACCAGGTGCTCGTCGCCGAGAAGAAGGCGCAGGCCAACCTGATCATGCGCCGGGAAGAAACCGCCAGCACGCGAAGCCTGTTGAACACGGCTAAGCTGATGGAGGATAACCCGATGCTGTTCCGCCTGAAGGAAATGGAATACGTCGAAAAGATCGCGGAAAAGGTCAACAACATCAGCCTTAGCGGCAATGGTGCACTGATCGACCAGCTCCGCCAGATCTTCGGCACACCGAAGTAAAGACAAGGACCGGCGAGCGCAGGACGCAGCCAGCCCAACCAGCTGCTGTCGCCGCAACCGCTGCCGCTGCCGGTCCTTTTAAAAATTTAAATCATGGCAAAGCTTAAATTAAAAAGCAAAAACATACGTTCACTCGGCTATCCGGAAGGACCGGTAATCAGTATCGCCATGAACGTAATGGAAAAGAACTACAAATTTGAAAAGGAGGATAATGTGATGAACCTGTTACGAGAGATCCTGGCATCCCCCATGGAATATGAGAATGATGCAGTACTAGGCCTGATTGCGCAACAGCTGTTGCCCAAAAAGGCCCCCGAGGGAATGGAAATCTTCCTCAACAAAACCGGCGTAGCGTTTAATGTGTTTGGCAACGAACACGTTGGACCCGAAGCGATGAACCAGATGTACCAGGCAGCCAAACTACCCGTAGCCACTGCCGGTGCGCTTATGCCCGATGCCCATAGCGGCTACGGCCTGCCGATCGGCGGAGTGCTCGCCGTGGATAACGCCGTGATACCCTATGGTGTCGGTCTGGACATCGGCTGCCGCATGCACCTGTCGGTTTTCGATATCGACCCCAAAGACCTGCTGCAAAAAGAAGCTTTCTTCGTAAGAGAGCTAAAAGCAGCTACCCTCTTTGGAGGCGGCAGACAGTTTGACCGCGCCGCATCGCACGAGGTGCTCGAACGTTCCGAGTTCGAAGATATCGCCTTGCTTAGAGGGCTTCGGCATCGAGCCGCAAGACAGCTGGGCTCCTCTGGATCCGGAAATCACTTCGTCGAGTTCGGCCAGGTGCAAATCGATTCGGAAGACCCGGTGTTGGGACTAAAGCCCGGCAAATACCTGGGCCTGCTGTCGCACTCCGGCTCGAGATCGCTCGGCGCCGCAATCGCGAATCACTATACCCGAATCGCGAGGGCCAAACGCAGACTGCCCGGTGAAGTAAATCACCTGGCCTGGCTGGACCTCGATGAACAGGAAGGGATGGAGTACTGGCTGGCGATGAACCTCGCCGGTGACTATGCAGAGGCTTGTCACGAATTGATCCACGACAAGCTGGCAAAAGCGATCGGCCGCAAACCGATCAGACGCGCCGGTAATCACCACAACTTCGCCTGGAAGGAACAGCACGATGGCCGGGAGGTGATCGTCCACCGGAAAGGCGCGACCCCTGCCGGAACCAATGTCCTGGGAATCATCCCCGGCTCGATGACCGCATCGGGTTATATCGTAAAAGGTAAGGGGGAACCCGCCTCTCTCTCCTCTGCCTCACATGGGGCAGGCCGGAAAATGAGCCGGTCGGCGGCTTCGGCCTCGATCTCCGAAGACAGACTCAACGCAGCGCTGGAAGCGCATGGCGTTCGACTGATTGGAGGCGGCCTGGATGAAGCGCCCCAGGCCTATAAGGATATCGAAGAAGTGATGAAAAGCCAAAAGCAATTGGTAGAGGTCCTGGGATTATTCACGCCAAAGATCGTTCGAATGGCGGACTAACGCCCCTCACACTTATTCAATATATCAAGTATCGCCTTGTCGATCTGATCCTTTTCTGCAAATGCAATCAAATGTCCCCTTCCCGGTAACATACGTATCTCCAGGGAGGGGGCATTTCTTAAATGCTCCTTCGCAAAGCTCACATTCGTAGTATCTACCAGACCGTCGTCTTCCCCCTGCAGATAAGCAACGGGTATATGTATACTATCCCACAAAGGCAGCATCTTCGTCAGCTCTTCCCTATGATGCACCTTCTCTTTATTGGCCGTCTGTAACATCCGGGGGATAAACCAGTTGATAAACGGACTCTCTACCAGGTACGTAAACCAGAAGATCTTTTCCCTCCCCGGACCAAGCGGCGGAGCCATCAATACCAGACCGTCCACAAGCTGAGGATTGTCCATGACGAGCCGGGCGGCAATGGGCGCACCATAAGAGACACCCACCAGGATGATGGGATGATGCGCCTTGTGCAGGCTATCAATAATCGGTTTTATGACCGCCGCCTGCATCGCCAGATCGGGCATTGCATCCGCCAGACCGGAATATCCATAACCCGGCCGGTCTACGGCGTACATGGTTGCCCTCGCCAGCAAAAGACTGTCTGAAAGATAGCCCTTCCAATAGGAAAGCGAACTGGGTGCCCCATGGATGAACAGGATCGTCGCCTCCGGACTGGTGCCTACTCCGAGATAACGGATCGTGCGGCCCTTTGCTTTATAATAGCTGATTTGAGGTTCGAGCTTTCTGGAATGGAAGAAGGTCTGGAGCTCTTTATCATCCATCCGGAATTGTACCAACCGGTCGAAGATGAGCAGAAAGATAATAAAGGAGATTAATACTCCTAGCGCTACCCGGAGTGTGATACGGCCGATTCTTGCAATCATACAATAAAGGTTGTGTCCTAGCCTAACTATCTACTCTTAAAGTTAAAGAATTTAACTTGTCCTGCAACAACTTCTTCTCCGCTAATGAGGACGTAAGTCGATAGGCCGTCTCCAGCAATCGTCGTGCTTCGGCCTTATTTCCTACCCGGCCGTATAAATCCCCCAGGACCGCGGCATAAATATAATGGTGCTCTAGAAGACCCTTGATATGGGGTATATCCAGGATCGTATCGATGGCTTGATTGACATCCGTCACCTGCGCGAGGATGATAGCCCGGTTCAGCTGCACAACCGGTGTTGGCTTGTGTTCGAGCAGATAGTCGTAGAGACCCAGCAGCGACTGCCAGTTGGTAGACTCGAAGTCGGGAGCGAGGCAGTGTTCGCCCGCAATGGCTGATTCGATATGATAGACGGAGAGATAATCGCCCGTCGAAGCGAGGTTTAGATAGTAATAGCCCAACCGTATGAGCTCCTGGTCCCACTTGCTCCGGTCCTGCTGCTGCAATAAAATAATGGTATTGTCTTCTCCGATACGGCTGTTGAACCGGGAAGCCTGAAAACACATCAGCGACAGAAGCGCATGGGTCTGAGGCTGGGCGCCTACCTTATGCTCGGCCAGCAGCTTACAAAGCCGCATGGCCTCGGCGCAGAGGTCATAACGAATGAGCTCATCTGCTTTTATCGAATTATAACCTTCATTGAACAAGAGATAAAGTACCGTATAGACCGTCTCCAGCCTCCGGACAAGCTCCGGGCCTACCGGAATTTCGAACGAAACGGATTCCTGACGGATGTATTCCCTGGCCCGGTAGATCCTTTTCTGGATCGCCGAATTGGTGGAAAGCAGGGCCCGCGCGATTTCCTGTACGCCAAATCCCGACACGGTCTTTAGTGTCAGCGCTACCTGGTCCTCCTGGTTCAGGGCCGGATGGCAGCAGGCGAAGATCATCCGCAGCTGGCTGTCCGCGATTTCCGTGTCTAAAAAAAACTGTTGAATAGCGCTTTCCGTACTGGCTCCCAGCCTTTCCGCCAGCTCCTCGGAGAGACCCGCCATCTTCTGCTGTCTTCGGATGAGGTCGATGGTGCGGTTGCGCGCCACCTGCATCAGCCAACCGGAAGGATTGTCCGGCAACTGTCCGTATTTCCAAACCTGCAGGGCCTTCAAAAAAGTCTCCTGCACCGTATCTTCCACCAGCTCCAGGTTGCTGATGCCAAAGATACGCGTCAGCACGGCGATCATCTTTCCCGCCTCATGACGGAAAAGATGATCGACAATTTGCTGTGTTGATTCGCCGGAATCGGAACTCATTTACATCGGCATTTGAACGATTTCACGCACTTCGACCGAACCCTCGATGTCAAAGTCGGGGTAGCCAAATGCCAATTCTGTTGCCTCTTTTAAAGACTCTGCCTTGATAATCAAGTAGCCGCCGACCAATTCCTTTCCCTCGGCGAAAGGGCCATCCGTAATGACAGGTGACTTCCCCTTCACCATCTTGCCTTCGTTGAACAGGGGCGCTCCACCTACATAACGGCCTTTTGCGCTCAATTCGCCGATCCAGCTGTACCATTTTTGCATGGCAGCCTGGCTCTGCTCAGGGGTGAGTTTCAGATCTTCGTAGCTCGGACTGCGGAAAACGAACATAAAATCTTTCATTGGTGCATCATTTAAAGGTTAAAGAATGATTTCTCGCTTATGACGAATGAAAGAGAACGGAGAGGACAAAAATCTAAAAATTATTTTCTAAAACACACAAAACGCCCTACTTCCTGATAATGTTATTGATAGGAATGGCAGGAGTAAAAGACTGATTATTCTCCGGCCGGGCATAAATGGCCCTTACCACATCCATCCCCTTCACCACCTTTCCAAAAGCGGCATAACCCTGCCCGTCGGGGTTGTTTTCGCCCCCAAAATCGAACCCCGGCTCATCCCTCTCACAGATGAAAAACTCCGTCGTACCACTCCCCGGCGCATCCCTGGCCAAAGAAACTGTACCGCTTTTATGCAAAAGATGGGTTTGACTTGTCGGCTCATGGGGCACTCCCGGCACAGAAACCGCCTTGGCATGATTTGTCTTCCAAATCCCTCCCTGTATCAAATGCGAAGCACCCGCCCCGGTTACCTGGTTGTCCTCATTGAGCACCCGGTAGAAAGAGCCGCTCTTATAAAAACCCGAGTCGACATACGACAGGAATGCACCCGCCGTTCGCGGAGCCTGCTTTGGATAAAGCTCGATTTCGATATCCCCGGCCTGGGTCTGGATGACGACATGAGGCGCATCCGGATTCGAAGCAGAATGACAGGCACACAAAAGACCGATCGATAAAAATGACAATAGCACCCATATTCGCATAGCAGACATTTAGAAGCAATTTATGTAATATTGTCTATGCGTTTCGACTTACCTTTCGTGCATCTCGTTTTTATCGGCTTTCTCACACTTTTTCCGGCAGTCAACCCGGTTGGTACCGCATTTATTATCGACCCCCTTCTCGGAGGCCTCGACTTCCCGCAAAGGAAAAGAGCCGCCCAGAAAATCGCTTTCTACTGCTTCGTGATCTGCACCGTCTCCGCTCTGATCGGCAGCTGGATCCTCAAGCTCTTTGGAATCTCCATCCCCATCGTCCAGCTGGCGGGGGGCATCATGATCTGCCGCATGGGCTGGCAGCTCCTCACCACCGATGACGACGTCAAAGGCAAGAAAGAAACCGCCCAGCCCGAAACACGCGACAATATCTTATTCTATCCCCTTTCTTTTCCGATGACCACCGGCGCCGGCACCATCTCGGTAATCCTGACGCTCGCCGCTCACGAAGACGAGGACGGCCTGCTTGCCCATTTTATGAACCTCGGCGCCCTCTTCATCGCCATCCTCCTGATCTGCGTGCTCATCTATATCTGCTATGCCAATACCCCACGCCTGATCCGCCGCCTCGGCCCCCGCGGCGAACAGATCGTCAACCGGCTCAGCGCCTTCCTGGTTTTTTGCATCGGCATGCAAATCGCCTACACCGGCATCCGCACCCTGCTAAAAGCCTAGAGACAAGCCTTGATCTCTTCCAATGTTTCCTCAAACTCCCGCTCCCGCCGAACGTCCTTCTGCCAGGCCAGCCCGCGTTCGATCAAATCGATCGAACGCACCAGCGTCGACCCCTCGACGCCCTTTGTCCGTCCCAGAATAAACACCGTATCCGAAATAGCCACCGCTGTGGCAATATCATGCGAAACGATGATCAGCGTCTTCAGCTCATCCGACAACGACACCTGCTGCAACAGCTCCACCACCTTATCCAGTACACAGACGTCGAGGCCGGAGAAAGGCTCATCCAGCAGCAAGAAATTCGCACCCTTCAGCAGCTGCTGAATAATGCTAACCCGCTGCTGCTGTCCACCGGACAGCTGAGAGGGATAACGATGCAGAATATCGATGACATCGAACTGCTCTGCATATTGCAACATCGTATCCTCCTCCTTCCCCTCCAACAGCTTGTTCCTACGTGCAGCCAGCAACAGCGATTGCCTTACTGTCCGCCAGCCGAACTGGTAATAGTTCTGGAAAATGACCCCCATATCCCCGGGCCGGACCGCACGCTCCTGGAACACCGCGATCGACCCCGGAGAAACCTCGGCCGGCTTCCGCTCCCGGATGATGATACTACCGGAAGTCGGCTTTTGCAGGCCGGAAAGAATCCGGAACAGCTGGGTCTTACCCATACCGCTGCGGCCCACAAGCGAGACGACCTGCCCCTGCTGGAGCCCCGGCCGGATGATATCCCGGATGCTGAAGTTGATATCATGCAGGATACATTTATTGCCATAGGACAGCTGAAGGTCTTTAGCCTGTAATAAAACTTCGGTTTTTGTATAAGGTGTCATATCATTACTTTTTATGTGCCATGGTATAAGGGAAAAGCCAATGTCTTAGCAATCCCAATAGATAGTCGAAAAAAAGCCCGATGCCAAAGATGATCGCCTGCAAAGCTATCACGTGCGGCAGGTCATTGTATTTATTGTACTTGATCAGCAAAGCGCCGATACCGCCTTCACTCATGTTCAAACCCTCCACCATCGTGATCATCATCCAGGCGATAGCAAAGTTCTGCCGCACCATCTCGAAGACCTGGTCGGCCTTGCCGATGACGATGACCTCATAGAGGCTCTCCCAGCGGCTATAGCCAAGGGTCTGGCATAGCTCGTACTCCTGCGCCGGGATACGAAGTATGACGGCAAGGAAGGACGTCGTAAAGAAAGGGACGATGCCGAATATCAGCAGGGATAGTTTTAACTGGCTCCCATCTTTGGTCAGCAGGGTGAAAATAAAGATCAGTCCCGTCAGGGTCAGGTACCGGCACTTTACGATAAACTGCGCGACAGAATGAAAGAACGGTATCACTGATAGGTATGAAAACACCAGCGTGATCAGGATGGAATACAGCATCGCCTGTAAGGTAAGCAGCAGGCTCACCAGCAGGTTGTCGATCAGCAGTCGGGTGCCCAGCAGCTGCCCCAGCGCCGACAGTACATGCGTCGGCTGGGGAATAAGCCCTATCGGACTCAGCTGCCATACCAGCAATATAAAGAAGACCTGCAGACCTACCATAATCAGGAAGTTCTGCTTGCTTATTTTCTCAAAAGGTTTGAACATAATATTAAGTTTAAATGAGCAGGAGGCCGAAGCCCCCTGCTCGATAAAAATTATTCACCCAGGACCACCTCCACCCGGCGGTTACGGCTCCTGCCGGCTTCCGTACTGTTGTCAGCCACAGGCTTCGAGGAACCAAAACCCCTGGTTTCGACCTGGCCATCCTTCAGGCCTTTCTCGATGAGGTATGCCTTTACGGCCGCCGCCCTCTTTTCAGAAAGCGGGATATTGACCGCGTCCGAGCCGTTGTTGTCGGTGTGACCATAGACACCCAGCTTAAGACCTTCGGCTACGACAGCAGACTCGAAGATCTCGTTCAGCATCCGGTAAGAAGCCGGCCTGATCGTGGCCGACCCCGTCTCGAACTCGATATGGTAAGACTTGCTCGAAACCGCTTCCGTAATATTGGAAGCATACTTCGTTTCGATGGCCTTACCCTCCAGCAGCTCGGGGTGATTCGAAATCACGCTCAGCAGGAAGGATTTGTCGACGGCCTTTTCATAGGGCATAAAGCTGGGCATGATCGAAGGATACATTTTCACCATCAAGTTACCGAAGGTGTTGTAGACGGCCTTGTAACGGTCCACCCTGTCGCTGCCCAGACCAAACGTATTGGCCATATCGGACAGGTTGAAGACCGTAGAACCACCCAGGTTCACCTTCATCCCCTGAATATCCTTCTCTTCGATACCGTTATAGTATTTCAACCAATAATCGGCATTCTGCTCCTGGTACACATTCGCGCTGACCTGGGCCGCAAACTTGCGGGCTTCGGTGAACGAACGAACCTGGTCGCCGGCCTGCGCCAGGGCGATGATCATGTTCTCGATGTCGGTACGGTGGTCATAGGCCCACTTCTTGATCGCAATCGTCTGGTTAGGCATCTGCGACGCATACTGACGGGTATTGGCGATGGTCACCAAACCACCCTTCTTCGTGGCGACGTTGACGTCACCCGGCGTCCAGGTGGCTACACCATCTACACCGACCGTGGTATCTCGGCCCGTCGTCTTACCTCCGGCAATGACCTTTCTTTTCTCCGTATATCCCGCGATATACTTGTTGGGAGCATCGAGAAAGTCATTGGCCGCGATCAGGTTGACGGCTTCAGCATCATAGGTCGTTTCGTCGGGGTTCACCTTGATCCCATTGTCTCCAGCCCACTTGAGCAGGATGTTCACGTCACCGTCACGCAGCACACCGGCTACACATTTACCGATGGCATTGTGCGGGTCCTGTTTCCAGGAAGCGGGCCCCATCACCTGGTCCTCACCATACGACTTACCGTGCGCAATGGGTAGGATGATCGGCTGATACTCGGGACCCAGAGGCTCGAGCTCCTTCGACAAGGAGGTCATAAAGGCCGGCATACCGTCACCCATAAAGGTGATGAGCACACCCGCAGCATTGGGATTGGTCTTGTATTCGTTGGCAAATTTTACCAAATCGGCCATCTGCTTGTTACAGTCATCCTGACGGACGTACGTGATGTCCAGATGCGCCCGGTCGAACAAAGAACCCTTGCTCGTACGTACCCCGCCGTTGGCGTACATACCGGAGAACTGACTGTTCCAGGCCATACGTTCCCAGGTGATCTGGCTGCCGCCGTTTACTGCATCCACTGTAGAAGGCAGGGACAATAAGACGGCGTTGGCGTTCAGGGAGGCTTCCGGAGCATCGGGTAAGACGACCTTACCAAGCTCCACCGCCTTACCCGCTTCCTTGGGTCGAGACTGATACCATTTTACTCCATAGATACCCGCGGCTACGACGGCGGCGATGATTAATAATTTACCAGCGGGTTTTATTTTGACTGACATATACTTTGTTTTTTTAAGTTTTAATAAATTTCATTTCTCCCAATCACTAACTAGGGCAACAATCCTTTATATCTATCATTGACCTGCACATCCTTCAACCGTCCTTTGTCTCCGCTATCCTTCAGCTGAGAACCGGTATAGTGAAAGTCCTTGCCCAAATCGAATTGATTGATCAATTCGATAGCCTGTGCAGACTTGGCCTTATCCTCCAGCACCTGGTCATCCATAAAGCGAGACGTCACATTGATGGCGGACTTGATATGCCCGATCTTCTCTCCGATTCGAACCTTCAACAGAGCCAACGCCTTCTCGGCATCCCTGTTCAGCTCATCGTCGCCCTTGAAGGCCTTCATCGCGCTAGTCACGGCCGACAAGCCCGTCGTAACGGAATAATACAGGTCCTTTTTCGCTTCGAGGTCCAGCTTGGCGTCTTCCAGCATAATCCCGCTCTCTTCATAAGCGGCATCGGCAAAGGCGATCAGCTTGTTCAGGTCGCCAACGATCGGCGTGACATTGTCGATATACTCCCGGCAACGCAAAACGTTGTTGGTATAAAGACTCACCTGCCGGTCGCCGTTCCCTTCGGATTTCAGGATCTTGACCTTCTGGATATTGAGCTGTAGCTCCTTCTCCTTTTCGGTCAGCTTGTCCATCAGCTCGCTCTGCTTGCCCTTGAGCCGGGCCGATTGTTTGTAGAGCGTATTCCTGTCCTTATAACCCTGGTCGATCTTCGACTGAAGGATCGCAAAAGGGTTCAGCTCGATGGCCAGACCAACCGTATAGTTGGCGATAAATTCTGAAAAGTATTTCAGCGCTCGCCAGAACTTCCGGTTAGTCACGGTCATCAACAGGAAGCCGCACACAACGCCACCGATTACCAGATTGACCATATTCCAGGTCACCGTAACCAGCCACGGCAGCACATAGGTGAGGAAGGCATACGCCAGGCCTCCGGTGAAAGCCAGTCCGACAACAGCGGCCGCGACATTCTTCGGTTCGCTCCACCAGCCGGGCGTTTTTGTTTTTTCGATAAGACGATTCATGGTCGTTAAGTTTTAAATGTTAGTGTATATAATGGTCGATCTTTTGGATATCCGATTCTATCTGCTGCTTCCGACGTGCGCTCTCTGCCGCATAGGCCTGACCGCTCGCCTCCAGCCCCGACCGGCTCTCGCCGATCTCACGCTGCATGGCAGCAATCTCTTCCTGCAGCTGCTGAATCTCCTGAGAAAGGGCCTGGATACGGCGGGCTTTCTCGTCGGCCGCCGCCGTCCGGCTATGCACCTTTTCCTCCAGCGCAGTTTGCACCGTCTTCTGGAACTGATCGGAGTCGGCGGTCAATATCCGCAGGTATTCGGCAGCGGTAGACAGCAGCTTTGGTTTGTCCAGCCCCTGGACCTGCAGCCCCGCATAGGCAGCATAGTACCTCGACTGCTCGTCGGCTATCAGCTGCATCGCGCCGATCATCTTCGAGAACTCATAGTAATCCGGTCCGGGAATATTCGCCTCGCTGAATAGCTTGTCGAAATAATCCGCGAAACGCTGATCAGCAGCCGCCGCAGCCGGCACAGCCGACGCAACCGACGCATCTGCCGGTGCTGACGCCACAGTCTCATGCGGCGCCGAAGACGTGCGAGGCGCGTCCTCCTTCTTCTCATCCGACACTTCAATGAAGGCGGACAAGAGCTTTTTTCCAAGTTTGGCCATGGTTATTGTTTTTAAGTGGTTAAAAAATTTCAGGCATGACATGGCCCTTACGGCCTGTCACGGTCGTTTCAGGCACGCGTAAGCGCGCCGCAAAGCCCCAAAAATTATTGGATTAGCATCTGAAAGAGCGGAAGCTCTTCCCTTAGCCGGAACAGACACACATGCCCGGTCTTTTCCTTAACCCGGCTCCCCGTCAGCTGTCTGTAGATGACGGTCAATAAAAGAGTGAACAGGATAACGAACACCCCAATGAGTTTTTTCATGTTTGTTACAGTTAGGAAAAACAATGCATAACAGAAACCTATATGCGCAATACAGCGCAGGCTTCAGCCTACTTGAATTTTGTTTGGTTACTTTGAGTTTTTAGGAAAGGGAGATTTCCGGTAGTCTTGCCCTATTGTAGTAGTAGGTGGTGGCAGACAAAAACTCTATAGATGATTTCATTTTAAGTGGGAGACTAGCTCCGTTTTAATTGATGGAGTAAAGATAGTAGGGTTTGGTTCCCCCCTATAGGCGATCCGGTAGGAGCGGTCCTTTTTGTTTAATGACGGTCCTCCTCCTGTGATGAACGGCAAAATAGGTGGTTGAGTGTCAAATATCGGGTCTGAGCGGCGGTTTTTGACTTACGAATGGTTGCCGGGCTTTACCAGCGGCAAGAGCATGCCCCCAGAGGGCAAAGAGTTGTTACATTGTTGCATTTCAAAAATGAACGTACCTTTTGTTTCCAAAACGAAACCACAAATGAAATTGCCGCCATTAACCACCCCAACCTCCCTTGCGCTAACAACCCTGCTCACCCTTACCCTCACCCTCCAATCCCTCGCCCAGGACACCGCCCGCCAAATCCCCCTCTGGACCAAAGGCGCCCCCGGCTTCGAAAGCAAAAAGAACGAACCCGAACAGGCGAAAGACTACTGGGTCAAGAACATCCACAACCCCAGCATCACGGTCTACCTTCCCCCAAAAGAAAAAGCCAATGGCGCAGCCGTAGTCATCTTTCCCGGCGGCGGCCACCGCCTCCTCGTGTTTAATGCCGAAGGCCGCGACCCGGCACGCTTTCTAAACAACCTGGGCATCGCCGCCTTTATCGTCAAATACCGCCTGTTCCGCGAAGATTCCAATATATATAGCCTGGAAAAAGAAGTCCGCCAGGACGCCTACCGCGCCATGCGCGTCGTCCGGAGCCACGCGGTCGAATGGAACATCGACACTGCCCGCCTTGGCATCATGGGCTTCTCCGCCGGAGGCGAAGTCGCTGCCCTCCTGGCCTATAGACCCGGCGAACGCGATTCCCTGGCCGCCGACCCAATCGACCGCTTCGACGCCCACCCGAATTTCCAGATCCTGGTCTACCCCGGCCCGCTGGGTGTCCCGGCTCAGGTACCTTATTATGCACCCCCCCACCTTCCTCATCGCCGCCAACGACGACAAATGCTGCTCCACTCCCGTCCTCAATCTGCTGACAAAATTCCGGGAAGCCGGTGTTCCCGTAGAAGCCCACATCCTCGCACAAGGCGACCACGGCTTCAACATGGGCTATCGCTCCAATCTAAAGTCCGTCCATACCTGGCCCCAGCTGATGGCCAACTGGCTTTCCGATATGAACATCATCAAACCCTCCGCACTTTCAGCCCTAAACCCAAGACAAACAAAAAGCCCCCGGTAAGACTACCAGGGGCGTACTAATCAAAGTGTTTTTAACCATTAAACCTTATCCTATGAAAAACCAAATCTACAATCGCCGCACCCGAATTCCAGGATTTGGTCCCATGGTTATAATACTTTAGTCAATTAATTTAAAAAAAGGTTGAATAAACTACTTAAAAATGCCCGAACGCCTCGCCAACGGGGCGCAAACCCGCGCTAACCCCCACGCGCCAAGCGCACTACTTCTTCTTTGAAGCAACCGCCTTCTTCCCCGCATTCGCCTCCGCCGCCGCCTTCTGCTGCGCCGCGACCTCCTGCTCCTTCGTCATGATAGTCGCCTCCTGTATTGGCATATCCCCAAAAATCTCCGGGAACATAGAATAAATGTTTGCCACCTTATTATAGCTGACGTCGAAAAGCTTCCAGGTTTCCCCCTCATCCTTGGACTGCTCTACAAAGGATGTCACCAGGTGATACGCCGTCTCCCCCTTATGGAAGTATCGCGACACCCGGACAATACACTGCCATTTGTCCTCCTGCGTCATTAGATTGAGGACCTTCAGTTCCGGTGCATCCTCGGCAAGATCACTGGTGGTACGCGTCCGCAGCGTCTTGATATGCTCGATATAGCCATTTTTCCCGCCATAGAATTTGATGACGCTCGCCGGCGCCAGATCGGCATAGCTTCCCCAGTTCTCGTAAAAGTCGACCTTCACAAGACTATCGGCAAAGAATAAAGCACGTTGGGAGATTTTGGCCGTATCGGGCTGAGCTTGCCCGGCCGTCGAAGCAAAAAGCAATAAGGATCCTGTAACAAGGAAATTTAGGATTTTCATTGGGTATTGATTTGGCCGTCAAGATACTATAAATAATTTCCCCTTGCAAGTACCCCTATAGGGGACCCTCTGTACCCCTTAATTATTAAATGTTTTAAAATTCATAAAATTCTGGTGCTAAAGGCTGCACATCATGTCGTAAAGCCGTTTTTTTTAGTATCTTGATCGCGTCTTAAACACACCACCACCTAATTCACACCATGTCACAGAGAACTGACTTTGTTCATTCCGTAAATCAAGAGCCCCACAGGCTCCGTACCAAGCAGATTTTGCAGCAGCACCCGGAAGTAAGAAAACTTATCGGAAAAAACAAATACACGTTTTTTGCCATATTGGGCATCGTGCTCGCCCAGTGCGGTCTGGCCATCCTGGTCAAGGACCAGTCCTGGTGGATCGTCGTTGGTGCAGCCTACCTGCTGGGAGCCTTCGCCGATCACTCCCTCTTCGTCATGATCCACGAATGCGCCCACCACTTGTTGTTTAAGAGCCGCGCGGCCAATCGCCTCTCGGGTATCCTTGCCAACCTCCCCCAGCTGTTCCCAAGCTCGATCTCCTTCGAGCGCTATCATATTAAACACCACTCTTTCCAGGGAGTACACGAGCTGGACGCCGACCTGCCAAACCGCTGGGAAGCCAAGCTCATCAATAACTACTTTATCGGTAAAGTCATCTGGCTGCTCTTCTACCCGGTCTTCCAGGTATTCCGCATCTCCCGCCTCCGCGAGATCAAACCCTTCGACAAATGGGTCGCGCTGAACTGGGCCGCCGAAATCGCCTTTACCGCCGCCATGTGGTATT
>JAFDYG010000266.1 GCA_018267545.1 Bacteroidota bacterium | reverse complement strand
GGCGACAACCACTTCCTGAGAATAACCGCAGACTGCTCCAATTACACAGGCGATCCCTAACAACAAGGATTTACGAACCATCATGAAGATTTATATTATTTAAAAATCAACCCCGCAAACTGCCTCAACGACCTCCTCCACGTCTGCCACTCATGCGCCGTCCGGGGCGACTCATAATACACATGCTTAACCCCCGCCTTCTCCAGCGCCTCATGCAACCCCCGGATCCCCGTCAGCATCCTCGCCGGTTCCGCCGTCCCCACGCTCAGATACAAAACCTTCACCTTCTGGCCGAAAGCCGCCGGATCCGCCCACGCCCCGCCATATAGCGTCTTCACATCCGTTCCCGCCTGCAGAAACGTCGCCCCGCTAAAACCGCCGATATACGCAAACTTATCCAGATTCGTCATCGTCGTCTGAAACGTCTGAAAGCCCCCCATCGAAAGCCCCGCCATCGCCCGGTGCTCCCTGTCCGCAACCGTCCTGAACGCGCTGTCGATCATCGGGACGATCTCCCTGACCAGCACCTCCGGAAACACATTGTTATTGCTCCCCGGCAATCCGCCCGGCGCGGCCTTTACCTTCCCGCCAGGGTCCGTAGCATACCCCCTGTCCATCACGACGATCATCGGAACCGCCTTGCCTTCCGCAATCAGATTGTCCATAATAAAATCCATCTTCCCCTGCGTGCTCCACCCCGTCTCATCTTCACCCGCCCCATGCTGAAGATAAAAAACCGGATATTTTTTATCCCCGCTCATATCATACCCCGGCGGCGTATACACGAAACACCTCCGCCACCCCCTCGTGATCGGGGAAAAATAATGAACCGACCGGACCTGCCCATGCGGCACCGGACGCGCCTCGTAAAACCCGCCATCCGCATCCGGAATATCGATACCGTTCGCCATCCGGCCCATGCCGTAAAAAGTCTGACTGCCGGCATCCAGTCCTGTGGCGCCATCGATCAGCAACGAATAGTAGTGGAACCCCTCGACAACCGGCTCGGTCCTCCCAACCCAGTAACCGCCGGTATCCCTCGATAGATCGTACTTCCGCGCCAGGTCGACCTGCACCTTCTGCGCCTCCGGAGCCTTCACCCGGAACAGCACACTGTTATCCGTCATTACCATCGGATATCGCACACCCGGAATATTCGTGGACGCCGGCTGTCCGACCGAAGCCCTCAGATACGCCGGAAAACCCGCCGTATCCACCGGCTTGAAAAGCAGCTGGGAAAACATATAAAGCCCATCCTTCCACACCTTGAAATCATGCACCCCCGGCTCGATATAATAGATATGAGGCACCGCATGCTCGACCAGGTAGTCGTGCGTACGCCGGCTGAAAGTAATCAGCCCGTCATCGATCCCGCAGGAAATCCATAATAATTTCAATTTCGCCTTCGCAGCCTCCGCATCCGGCACCAGCTCCTGCGGCGTCTTCGTATTCGGTGCCGCCGAAAACGCACCCACCCACGCAAATTTATCCAGATGACCCAGCCCGAAATTCAATGACTGACCGCCGCCCATCGACAACCCCGCCACCGCCCGATGCTCCGCATCTGTATAGGTCGGAAACTTCTTCTGGATATAAGGGATCAGATCGGAAAGCAAATCCTGCTCGAACGTTGCAAAAGCCTTAACTTTCTCCGGTTCGAAAATATTCCCCACCGCCCGGTCATCCTTCATCGCCCTGCCATTCGGCATCACCACGATCATCGGCTCAAGCTTCCCCTCGGCATAAAGATTATCCAGTATCACCTGCGGCTTCCCCCCATTCAACCACTCTTTTTCATCCCCCCCGATACCATGCAGCAAATACAAAACGGGATACTTCTTCTTCTTCGAATACCCCGGCGGCGTATACACGAGGGCACGACGCTCCGCCCCCACCGTCCGGGATGAATACCTGACCGTATCCAATCTGCCATGATCTACCCCCGAACGCTCCGCATCGAAACCCGCCGGCGGCCGCTTATCGAACTCCTGGGCAAAACCTGCCCCCCCAACAACCATCCCCATCAAAAAACAAAAAAGAATTTTTTTCATACGCAAGGCTTTATTGTTTGGTAAAGAGAATACGCTTTATAAAGATCTGCCGCGAAGCCCCCGCAGGAAACTTCACAAAAATGTCATGACTACCGGCAACACCCCCCGGCAACAAAGCCTCCTCTCCGGGAGCAACACTCGCAATCTTCTCCCCCTTTTTCAAATCATCCATCCAAATCTCAACTCTACCGTCGCGCAGCGACGCCCCCGTCAACGAAACCCCACGAGCCCCATCCCCCAAATCAACCCCCGAGATCATAAACCATCCCCCCCTGTCCGAACTATTCGTCACTCCCCTATCCGTCGCCTCCACCGAATAATAATTGCTATACCCCGCCGCCTCCAAAGAAGAAAACCCGTCCTTACAAACCCACGTATCGAAATCCGCCATCCCCCCCTCCGCAAACAACCCCACGCTCGTCCCCACCCAGCTATTGAAATTCGGCTGAACCTTATCCAGGGCTACCGCACTCACCGGCTCACCCAATGAAACCCACGAGACCCCATCCGCACTACAATACCCCGTCAACATATGCTCGTTCCGCGTCAGCTTCAGCCATACCGTCCTTCCCATCGTGTTGGAAACACTGCGCACCTCATCCCCCGCCCGCAAAATAATCTTCTTCCCGTCATCGAACCCCGTATACAAACATACCACAACGTGCGAATTTCCATTGCTCAGCATTATCCCCGCCTTATCCACCGCAGCAACCGCATCCATATCTACCCGCGTCACCGCCGTATAATACCTGTCCGTCTGCTTCTGCATCACATGCGCCGTATCCCCACGTGGCGTAAGCCGCATCCACCCGGACCGCGCACTCAACGAATACTCCGAAGCAGCCCGCCGGTTCAAAAAATGCCACCACAAACCCAGCGAATCCCGGTCAAACCCGTCACTCCGGACACTCCTCCACGGAATCCCCGCATTCGCCAGCCGCGGACTCGCCACCGGCGTGCTCACCGGCGCTTCCCCCCAGGGCCTGTCACCTTCCCACACCACCCTGAACAACGAAGTCTGACGACCCGCTCCCGACCAATCATCCCCGGGAGGCTTATCGTAACTCTGCCCGATCGTCCACCACGACCCATCCGCCAGCTGCAGCGGCGCCGAGATATGATTCGGCCGCCTAAAACCCGTACGTGAATCGGTAACCGGCCGGAAAAAGTCCCCCAACCGCTCCCACTGCGTCGAATCGGCCGTCAGCTTCTTTCCCCGAAGCACATACTGCCCGCCCGACACATCCCCCGCCGGAAAATAATAGTAATATCCGTTGCGCTTACACATCACCGGCCCCTCGGCCCAGCTATACTGCAAATGCGCATTGATCCAGTCTAAATTGATCACCGAATCCGTCAGCTGCCCATCCCGGCCCAACGCCCGCAGACGATTGATCTTCTGACCATTCTTGATCACCATATAAGGCCTCCCGTCATCATCCACAAAAATCGAATTGTCATATCCCAGCCAGCCCGTCGCAGCATCCGTCTTTACCGCAACCGGCTCCGACCATGGCCCATACGGCGAAGAAGCCTTGGAGAACCATTGGCCATTGGAAGAAAAATAAATCCAGTAAGAACCATAAAAATAAGTAATCGCCCCCTGCCAGATCCCCGCAGAAGGCCTGTCCGTCACGAACGACGCCCGCGACGGCGGCACCACCCTGCTGATCACCTCCCAATGCACCAGGTCCGTACTATGGTACACCGGCAGGTAAGGATTGAAATGAAAGCTCGAACCACAATGATAGAAGTCCTTCCCGACCCGGATTAACGTCGGGTCCGGATGATCCCCCGGCAGCACCGGGTTCACATATGTCATCACCTGCTGATAATATACCGAAGAATCTACTCTGTAATTCTGCCCACTCCCCGCCAATCCAAAACCCAACAAAACCGCCATAAAAAAAATTCTACCCATCATACATTTAATTTTAAAATCGATGTCTCCCGGTAAGGGGAGACATCGATCACGATTCAAGCCGTCTGCGCTGCCAGCACCGCCGGACAGGAGGGGATCAAAGAACCTTAGCAATTATTAATAATACCCGGGATTTTGATAAGCCTTTTTCGCCGCATCCGAAGCCTCCATCGCATCGATCTGCCCCTGCGGAATCGGCTGCAGATACAGCTGGGGCGTAATCGTACGCGTATTCTTCACAGGCGTATGATCGGTGTACGCTATCCCGCCGACAGTATACGTTCCATAATCATATCCCTCCTGTCCATCCTTCCCGAAACGCTGCGTACGCACCAGGTCATAGAAACGATATCCTTCGCCATAATACTCCCTCGAACGCTCCGCAAGAATATAACCCACCGTGATGGTAGCCGGCGTTGCAGCAACCATCGCCGCACTGTTATCCGCCACAAACGCCGCCCGGTTTGCATTGCTGTATTTCCATTTACCCGCACGGGCACGAATGACATTGATCAGCGACTTCGCATCGTAACCCGCCGTCGTCGTAGCGCCCTTTACAGCCGCCTCCGCCGCGATAAAAAACAATTCGGAAAACTTAGCGCCCGTATTCGGCCTCGTGCTGCCCGCATTCGGACTTCCCAGACCGCCGTTGTTATCCGTCCGGTACGGCCCCAGCTTCCAGAGCCCCGGATATACGATACGATTGAAGGCGCTCGGTGAAATCACAAAATCAGCACGCCCCGGCAGCACTCCCGCCCCTACACTGCTCTTATAAGTTGAATTGGAATAGTCGATACCCGAAACATCCGCCGGCAGAAAGCTCAGCACAGCACTGCCCTCTGTAATCGGCATCAGGTTCGCATTATAAAGAGTCGTCCCCGGAAGACCAGCCTCCTTCATATTACACCTGTACACGCTGGTAAACGTACCGTCATACCGCGAGTCGTTCGTCTTGTCGGCAAACGTCTTCGTAAATACTTCGATCGTAGGCGCATTCCGCACCCATGGACGCCCACCCCACTGCTCGGCAGCACGCTGCACCGAATTCACCGAAACCCAGGCGGTCGGAGAGTTCGAGCTCGTAATCGAAGGATAAGACCAGGTCTGAAACCAACCCGACCAGTTGTCGGGAGTTCCGCCGGCGCCATACCCAAGATCACTCACATTATACTGCGTGCTGCTCTGGGTATGATCCGAATACAGCATACACTCGTTGTTATAATCGTTCGTCGCCACATTCACGTCGTAATACGTCGGCTGCAGTCCGTATATCCCCGGATTTTGAATCGCATTGACCGCGATATTATAAGCCTGCTGGTAGTAATAAGCCGGGTCATGACCATCGGGATCCTTCCTGGGAGTACCCGACTCCACCGGATAAGAAGGAATGCTATTGGGATTCTCCAGCCACCATCCATACGTGAGATAAGCCTTCGCCAGAAACAGCTGCGCAACCTGCTTGGTCACCGCGCCCGTAACCCGGCGGGTGGACGGCAGGTCCGTAACCGCGGCATTCAGATCAGGAAAGATCGCCTTCGTATAAACGATAGACACCGAATCCCGCACCGAACCCCTGATCGTAGAAGTATTGAACTGCAGCCTGCCCGACCCCAAATCCAGCGGCACACCCCCAAACGTCTGCACCAGCAGGAAATAATCGAAGGCCCGGAAGAACCTCGCCTCCGCGATATAAGACTTCGCTACACCCGCCGTAGCCGCATATTGAATTACGCCATTGGCCGTATTGATATAAGGAAACGTATTCCCCCACAGCTGACCCGCATCGCTCAGCGTAGGCGTCGGATGCACACCCGTAACCGAATAATCCTGCGCCTGAAAATTACTGCCGCTTCCACCGCTCTGCCCCCAGGTCGTCTCATCCGTACCGCACTGGCACATATTCCAGTAGTACGCATTCCCATAGATATTGCGAAGATGAGCATACAATGCCGTCAAACCACCCAGAACGCCATTCTGCGTCTGGAAATACTGCGGAGTAAACGTGCTCCGCGGCGTCTCTTTCAAAACCTTTTGGCAGCCCGCCGTCAGGATCACCCCCGCCAGCGCAGCCCCTCTGAATGTATTTATAAGTATTTGTTTCATATAGCTCCGTTTTTAAAATGTTACACTTAATCCAAGAAGGAAATTGCGCGTCGAAGGCGTATTCGTACCGATCGTCAGGATGCGGTGCTGCGTCGCCTGTACGGCCGAATTCTGATCGCCATAGGAGTTGGTCTCCGGGTCCATATGCGACATCTTCGTATAAGGAGAGAAGAACACGAACGGATTCTCCACCGTCGCATAAACCCGCATCCGCTCGATGCTCGCCGCCTTCAGCCACCGCTGCGCGAAATTATAGCCCAGCGTCATCGTGCGAATCTTCACATAGGAGGCGCTGAAATAACCCATCGTGCTGCCATAGGCAGGATTGTCCCCGCCGACACCGCCCGGCCTCGGAGCAAACGTGTTGAAGTCGTTCGCGTGACTGTTCGTCGGCGTCCAGTAATCGACCTTTACATTATTACCCGACCGCGTATTGAGGTTGTTCAGATATCCCGTCGACGAGTACAACGTGCTGATAAGCGTTCCACCGCTCTTGAAAATACCCGTGATACCCAGGTCGAAACCCTTGTAGGTTACCCGCGTATTGAAACCTCCCTCGAAATTGGACTGCATGTCGTAAATCTGGCGATCGTCATTGTTGAGGTTCGTCCCGGCCTGGTTCTTCCTGTTCGGCACGCCGTTCGTAAAGTGCAGAGACGTATCGTTCTTATTGTATGCCACCTTGATCATACCGACATTACCGCCCGGATAAGCCGCCTGCATATACCCGCTGGCGCTATCCGCATAGCTGATCAACCCGGTTTTCTTGTAATCGTAAACCACGTCGATCGGATGACCCGGGAACCACAGGTTACCCTTGTCATAAGGCTGACCCGAATAAAGGCTCACCAGCTTGTTACGGTTACGGTAAATGTTGACGCCGGCCTCCACGGTCCATCCATTATGATTGTCCAGGATGACGCCGTTCAAAGAGAGCTCGACACCCTTGTTCTGCGTAGCGCCGATATTGGCGGTATAGCTCGCCACACCCGATGTTGTCGGCAGCCCCACGCTCAACAGCACATTGCTCGTATTCACCGTATAATAATCGATCGTACCGCTCAATCTCCCCTTCAGCAGGGTAAAGTCGGCGCCGTAGTTCCAGGTTTTCGAAAACTCCCACCCCAACGCAGGGTTAGGTAGCTGCGTTACATAATAACCCATCGCGTAACCCGAAGGACCAAAATTATACGGACTCGTTTTCAGCGCCCCCAGCGTCTGATAAGGGTTGATCGCCTGGTTCGACGTCTCCCCATAACCTACCCGAAGCTTCAGCTGATCGACAAAGGAAACCCTGTCCATAAACGACTCGTTCTTCACATTCCATCCCACCGAAATGGCAGGATAAGAATGCCACTGATGCCCCGGCGCCAGCACCGAAGACGCATCCGACCGGAACGCCGCGCTCAGGATATACCGGTCGTTGTACGTGTAAATCACACGACCCATATACGACTGCAAACCGAACTGCGCATACGTGCCGTTTGCAACGGCATTCGTACCGCTCTGGTCCGCCAGCACATAGGACAAATTATAAAACTGAAACGCATCCGAAGGCAGATGATTCGCCGTAGCCCCCGAAGACCACTTCGTATTCTGCTCCACCGAATACAAACCCACCGCACTGATACTATGCTTACCGAATGTCCTGTCATACGTCAGCAGATTCTCGACCGTATAATCGGTCTGCTTGGTGTTCGTGATCGAAGCGCTCGATGGATTCGTCGTCACACCGCTGAAAACACCCGTCCCCGTATAGGAACCGTAGTCGTCCTGATGAAAATACAAACCCAGGTTCACCCGGTACTTCAACCCTTCTACACCCGGAATCCGGATCTCGCCAAAGACCGAGTTATTCGTTGTATAAGCCCTGTTAAGATCGATATACTGGTCGCCCAGCGAATTCAATGCATGCGCAGTATACGCCCAATTCGGCCCCGAAGTATTCAGCGAAACCGTCTGCTTCCAGCTGCCATCGGGATTGCGCGGATTGATGATCGGAGTAAGATTCAATGTCGCATACGGTCCCAGGTTCTGATCGTGATTGTTCACATAATAGTTGTTCGTCACCAACCCTATCCGGAACAAATTCCCAATCCTTTGCTCGAGCGCCGTACGTATGCTATACCGCTCGTAATACTGAAGCGGTATCACCGCCTGATCCTTGAAATAGGTAAACCCGATACTGTAATTACCCCTTTCCGAACCACCCGTAATGCTCAAATCCTGGTTGGTCACATAACCATTCTGAAACAACAGCTTCTGCCAGTCCGTATTGACACTGTCGTTCTCGTCCAGCGTATTGGTACGGATAGACGCACCCGGCGTAGCATTGTTCGCCTTTCGCAAAGCCACGAACTCCGGCCCGTTCATCATCGGATACTCACCCTATACCTTCTTGATCCCGGCATATCCATTGTACGTCAAACGCGCCTTCTGCCCGGCTCCTCCTTTATTGGTCGTCACCAGTATTACGCCATTCGCGCCGCGCGAACCATAAATAGCCGTCGCAGACGCGTCTTTCAAAATATCGATGCTCTTGATCTCGGTAGGACTGATGTCATTCAGCGTCCCGATAAAAGGAATTCCATCCAGTACGATCAACGGATCATTGGTGGCATTCAGCGAACGCGTACCCCGTATCCGGATCTGCATGCCCGAACCGGGCTTCGACGAAGTCTGCGACATCTGAACCCCCGCAATACGCCCCTGCAACGCCCGCGAAATATCCACCCCCGGAACCTCGTTCATCTTCTCCCCGCTGATGCTCGCCACCGCCGCCGTCACGTCCTTCTTCCGCTGCGTACCATACCCGATCACGACGACATCGTTCACCATATTCGTCGATAATTTCAACGTAAACGTCAGCTCCGCCCGGTTCTTCACCGGCATCTCCACCGGGGTAAATCCAACGGACGAAACAACAAGCGTCCCATTAGAAGGAGCCGAAATAACAAAATTCCCATCCTCGTCACAGGCCACCCCCCCGGATTGTCCCTTCACTGCCACGGACGCCTTGGGGACAGGCTGCCCGCTCTCATTGAGAACCCGGCCCTTAACCCTGATGGTATTCTGGGCCAGTACAGGAATGGATAAAAACGACAGCAAAGCCACCATCCATAGGACAATGCTCCTTTTCAACGACAACAATCGGTCTTGGTTAGATTGCATACAGTTTGGTTTTAAATTCATTTTGCATTCGATTGCATAAATTCAGGGTTTTTTAGCAATTTTTCAGAAAATCACACCCTGTTCGTGACTGGTAAAACAAGATTAGCTGTATTCAGACGCTTGAGAAAGGAGCAAAAAGAAGGGAAGGAAAGGTTTGGAATTTAACAACTATAAATCAATAGATTAGGTGGTATTTTTCTCAATTCGCAAGCAAATCTGATCTTTAGTTTCCGGCCTCCCGGCTCGATAACTGTCAAATGAACGTTTCAAAAGTAGAAATTATTTTTAAAATTTCAACCGATTGAAATAAAATAATTTTAGCAACGGCCATATCCTATCCAAAGAGACGCTGAGAAGACCCCCTTATAATTAGCTCCGACTCCAGCACCTTCATCCTTGCCCCCATAAAAACGGTCTTCCCCGACAACTGATTCAGAAGCCTCATAGCAGCCGCCTTCCCCATTTCGAATCCATTATAATCGATCGTAGTCAGCATCGGAGAAATAAGCCTTCCCACAGGATCGTTATTGAACCCCACCACCGCGATATCCTCCGGAACCCGGATGCCCGCTTCCCTGAGCGTATTGACGCAAATCGCCGCCACCAGGTCGTTGGTGATAAATAATCCGTCCGGCAATGGCCACATCTTTAAAATCCGTCGCGCCGCCTCAATACCGGCCTCATGATCTATGTCCCCGACAATCAGACAATCCTGCGCAAACGGAACGTCATACTTCAATAGCGCCGACCTCAGCCCCGCATATCGCTGCGAATACACATTCCTCTCCAGGTTGGAGGTCACGATCGCAATCCGCCGGCATCCCTGCCGGATCAGATGCTCCGTCGCCAGAAACCCACACCGCGTATTGTCGATCACCACCGAATCGCTTTTATTGGTAGCCGCAACCCGGTCGAAATAAACGATTGGAACCTGGTACATCGCAAAGTCTTCGAAATGCGAAAGCCCCTTCGTCTGCGCAGAAAGGGAAGCAATAACACCATCGACCCCGCGCTTCAGCAGCATCCGCGCATTGGAAGCTTCTGTGACGGCATTCTCCTGTGAAGTGGTAATGATAATTTCGTAGCCGCCGCTGGCAGCCACACTCTCGATGCCATTCAATGCAGATGTGATGAAATGGCTGTCCAGACGATGGACGATAACACCGATGGTTCCCGATCTTTTCAACGACGGCATACAATCCCTTTTTTCTTCCCGGACAAATTACCTGTTTGACCCGAAAGAAAAATCCCGGACCCGTCATGTATATCTAAAATGAGACGATTGGAAACAAGTTTGAGACGAAAAGAGCAGCCTACCCTTTCCTGAGTGAAGACTGCCGCACCACCAGCTCGGCGCGCATCGACGTAGTGGTGACCTTGTCGATCTCTCCATTGCCCTGCAGGTGATTGATGAGGATGCGGGCGGCCGTATCGCCCATTTCCTTCGCAGGATAATTTATTGTAGTGAGTGTAGGCCTCATCAGCTTCCCTATTATCTCGTTACCGAATCCGACGACAGCTATGTCCTGCGGAACACGCAGTCCCCGCTCCTGAAAAACACGGATACAAACCGCCGCCGCCATATCATTCGCGGCAAAGACCGCATCCGGAACCGGCGTCAGCGCAAGAATCTTCCTGGCCGCCGCCTCGCTCGCTTCTTCGGTCGGTTCGGCAATAATCAACAAACTCTTTTCCGCAGCTATTTTTTTTCTCGCCAGCGCCTTCCAGTAACCTTCATAACGCTGACCATATACGTTGTCTCCTGCACCGGGAGTCAGGTGAACGATACGCCTGCATCCCTGCTCGATCAAATGCAGCGTCGCCATCATCCCGCATGCCACATTATCCGCAACCACCGACGTACTCCCCGCAAAAGAATCGGCACGGTCCAAAAAAACCAGCGGAACACCCCTGTCCGTAAACGGCCTGAAATGCTCGAGCGAACCCGCTCCCGGGACCGCAATAACCCCATCCACACGCCGCTGAAAAAAACTCCGCGCATTGTCGACCTCCTTCTCCCTGCTGCCTGCAGAATCCGCTACGATCATACCATACCCCCCTTCACTGGCCGCCCCCTCGATCCCCGAAAGAACAGGCGTAGTAAATCCACTGTTCAGCTCGTGTACGATCACGCCGATCGTAAGCGTACTCTGCTGCCGCAAATTCTTTGCAAAGAAATTGGAACGATATCCCATCCCCGCCGCAGTTTCCGTGATCCGCTTCCTTGTCTTCTTGCTGATGGTCGGATCATCGTTCAAAGCCTTGCTCACCGTCGACGGAGAAAGATCGAGGCGCTGCGCAATATCATAAATGGTAACTTCCTTTGAATTTTCCATCATCAGGGACAAAAATATTAAAAGTATCCGGTCCGTCACTATTTTCGAAACTGACTCGCATATTCCGACGGCATCATCTTATAACGAGCCTTAAAAGCCCGCGCAAAGTAATTCGGAGTCGAAAAACCTACCTTATACGCCACCTCGGC
>JAFDYG010000265.1 GCA_018267545.1 Bacteroidota bacterium | reverse complement strand
TGAAAAGCACCCCATCGTCCTGGAAAACATGTTCATCCCCGAGCCTGTTATCGCCATCGCCATCGAGCCCAAGGCTCAGGCCGACGTTGACAAAATGGGTATGGCCATCGCCAAGCTGGTGGAAGAAGATCCCACGCTGCGCGTAAACACAGACGAGGAAACAGGCCAGACCATCCTTCGTGGTATGGGTGAGCTGCACCTGGAAATCATCGTGGACCGTATGCGCCGCGAGTTTAAAGTAGAAGTAAACCAGGGTGCTCCCCAGGTTGCCTATAAGGAAGCGTTCACCAAGGCTATTCAGCACCGCGAAGTGTTGAAGAAGCAAACGGGTGGTCGTGGTAAGTTCGCCGACATCCAATTCGAGCTCGGCCCTGCCGATGAAGAATGGCTGAAGGAAAACGAAGGAAAGGAATTCCAGTTCGTCAACGATATCTTCGGTGGCAGCATTCCCAAGGAATTTATCCAGCCGATCCAGAAGGGCTTCGAAAGCTGTATGGGAACGGGCGTTCTCGCCGGCTATCCCCTGACGAGCATGAAGGTCCGCGTATTCGACGGTAGCTACCACGATGTGGACTCCGACGCGATGAGCTTCGAGCTTTGCGCCAAGTCCGGTTTCCGTGAAGCTGGCGCAAAGGCTAAGCCTCAGCTGCTGGAACCCATCATGAAAGTGGAAGTATTGACTCCCGACCAGTACATGGGTGATGTAACGGGTGACCTGAACCGCCGCCGGGGTATCCTGGAAGGTATGGACAGCCGTAACAACCTGCAGGTCATCAAGGCTAAGGTGCCTCTGAAGGAAATGTTCGGTTATGTAACCGAGCTTCGTTCGATGAGCTCCGGCCGTGCGACTTCTACCATGGAATTCTCTCACTATGCCCCGGCTCCGAACAACATCGCCGAGGAAGTGATCGCCAAGGTGAAGGGCAAAAAGGTGAATGCTTAATATTTACCGGTAAATACATAGTTTTGATAAGCCCCGCCGAATCGAAAGAGATGGCGGGGCTTAATTTTTGATTATTGTGTACTAAGTGTATTTTTGGCTCGTTTTAAACCTCGCTGACCTATGACTATCCAATAGTCAAACTTAAAAACCAACATATGAAAAAGTATGTAGTTAAACTGGCGCTTTTAGTTATCGTCCTGGTTGCGGCAGGTTCTATGTCAGCTTCTGCGCAGGTCTATGTAACGGTTCGTCCCGAGTGGCATCGCGTGGTAAGACCCGTTGCCCCCAGCCGGGCGCACGTTTGGGTCGACGAAGACTGGGAATACCGCAATGGTCAATACGTTGCTGTAGGCGGTCACTGGGTCTCTCCTCCTCATCCTGGCTGGGTATGGGTTCCGGGTCGGTGGACGCACGCCCGCAGGGGATATCAGTGGATTCCCGGCCGTTGGAGAAGGCGTTAATCCTCATTATGAAACTTTGTAATTATGGCCCGGCGAGTCTAAAAGTCTCCCGGGCTTTTTTAGTGATATGCGGTCGGCGGGTTTGGGTGAAATGGCCTAATTTGCACGCCTACAAAAAATATCGTCATGCGGTTACCCCTATTGGTTCTATGCTTATGTCTTTGTGGTTCTGTGTTTGCGCAGCCGGGTTCTTCTCTTTTAAGGTGGACCAGGGAGGGGAACTCCTATTATGAAGACATTCGAACATCGGCCGGAAACATTGTCCGGGTTGATTTTCCGGGACATAAGGAGACGGTGGTAGTCGACAAGGAGCAATTGAAGGGGCTGGATATAAAGAGCTTTGCCTTTTCGGAAGACGGAAAGAAGCTCCTGTTGTTTGTAAATGCAAAACGGGTATGGCGTTACGATACGAGGGGTGACTACTGGGTCTATGATCTTGCCAGCCACCAGCTGAGTCAGGTAGGGAAGGGGCGGCCTGCGTCTTCGTTGCTTTTCGCAAAGCTCTCGCCCGATGGCAGCCGGGTGGCCTATTCGAGCGAGCACAACGTCTATGTGGAGGAGCTGGCTACGGGCGTCGTAAAGTGTCTGACCTCGACGGAGGGGACGCGCAAGCTGATTAACGGAACCTTCGACTGGGTCTATGAGGAAGAGCTGGAGTGCCGGGATGGCTTCCGGTGGAGCCCGGACAGCCGGTACATTGCCTACTGGCAGATCGACGCCAACCAGGTCAAGGACTATCTGATGCTGAATACCACCGATTCGACCTATCCCTATGTGGTCCCGGTTGAATATCCGGTGGCCGGGGAAGCGCCTTCGCCGTATAAGATCGGGGTGGTGGACGTGGCTGCGGGGACGAATCGTTTTATGGACATCCCTGGCGATCCTCGCCAGACCTATTTACCGCGGATGGAATGGGCGGCCAATTCCTCGGAGCTTGTCATCCAGCAGCTGAACCGTAAGCAGAACGAAAGCAAGCTGTTTTTTTGCGATATAGCCACCGGCAAGACCAGTCCCATCTACGACGAAACGGACGCCGCCTATATCGAATGTAAGGGGGCCTGGCAGGACGGTGTGGTCGCGGGCTGGGACTGGCTGAATGGGGGAAAGGAATTCCTGTGGGTGACGGAAAAGGATGGCTGGCGTCATATCTACCGGGTCAGCCGGGATGGAAAGAAGGAAACGCTGGTCACGAAGGGAGACTATGACGTCATCCATGTGAGCCTTATCGACGAGAAGAACAACTGGGTATATTTCATCGCCTCTCCTGAGAATGCGACGCAGAAATACCTTTTCCGTACCCGTCTGGACGGGAAGGGGAAGATGGAGCGGCTGACGCCGGTCAGCGAGCCGGGGACGCACGAATACGACCTGTCGCCCAGCGGACTGTATGCCTTGCATACCTATAGCAGCGCCAATATGGGGGAGAAACAGGAGTGGGTGGGTCTGCCGGCGCACCAGACGCTGATGACGGCCACCAGCGCGGGGGACAATGAGGGGCCAAGGAGCAAGGTCGAATTCTTCAAGGTCACTACGGCCGATGGGGTGCAGATGGACGGCTGGATGGTCAAGCCGGTTCCTTTTGACAGTACGAAAAAGTATCCGGTGCTTTTCTACGTCTATGGAGAGCCGGCTGCGCAGACGGTGACGGACGAATACGGTACCGGGAATAACTTCCTGTATGCAGGTAATATGGCTGCTGACGGCTATATCTACATAAGTGTGGAGAATCGGGGTACGCCGGCGCCGAAGGGGCGGGAGTGGCGGAAAAGCATCTATAGAAAGATTGGCCGGCTGAATATCCGTGACCAGGCGATGGCGGCCAGGGAGATCCTGAAGTGGCGATTCGTGGACAGCAGCCGGGTGGCCGTATGGGGATGGAGCGGGGGAGGGTCGAGCACTTTGAACCTCATGTTTCAGTATCCGGACATCTACAAGACCGGGATTGCGATTGCGGCAGTGGGCAATCAGCTGAGCTATGACAATATCTACCAGGAACGGTATATGGGGCTGCCGCAGGAGAATCGGGAGGACTTTGTGGCGGGGTCCCCGATAACATATGCTAAGAATTTGAAAGGCAATCTGTTATATATTCATGGGACGGGAGATGACAACGTTCACTATCAGAATGCGGAAAGGTTGTTGAATGCGCTGATAAAATACAATAAAGTGTTCTCTTTCATGGCTTATCCGAACCGGAGCCATGGGATTTTCGAGGGGGAGGGGACGCAGCAGCACCTGGCTCACCTTTTTACGGATTTTTTGCGGAAGAATTGTCCGGGAGGTGGGAGATAAGGTGGTTTTAGACCGCGTGGGAGCGGAAAAAGTCAGAAAAATTAAAAAAAAGTCTCAATTCTTTGGGGAAGAATGAAACTAATACATACCTTTGCATCCCCGTTCGAAAAATGGGATTTGGCTTATGTCTCAACGAATCAGAATCAAATTACAGTCGTACGATCACAATTTGGTGGATAAATCTGCCGAGAAGATCGTCAAAACCGTTCGTAGTACCGGTGCAGTGGTAACAGGTCCTATTCCTTTACCCACCCGTAAAAAGATTTTCACCGTATTGCGTTCGCCGCACGTAAACAAGAAGGCTCGTGAGCAGTTCCAGCTGCATACGCACAAGCGTTTGTTGGATATCTACACATCCTCTTCGAGGACTGTAGACGCGTTGTCGAAGCTCGACCTGCCTTCTGGTGTGGATGTTGAGATCAAGGCATGACCTGTGCGCCGCTTTTGGCGCCTATTGATTCAGTGGCGACGGTGTCGCAGTAGTTCTTTCCATCCATCTATAAACTTTCGGTTACGGCCGGGATAAAATAGCGCTGGAGTTATAATTGGTTAATCACCTACTAGAGTAGGTATCACATATGAACAAGCCATTCAGGGTTTGTTTACTGCCGGTACTTCTGTCTATTCCGGGTTCACGCAAGGTGAGCGATAGGGAAGACGCAAAGAAAAGGTCGGCTGCAAACGAGGGATTGAAGTGTAGATCGAGGCTGCGGAGCCAAGCAGAATGACTATAGTCTGTCTCATACCCGATGGCATAAATTTTTAAAGAAATGAAAGGCATTATTGGTAAAAAAATCGGGATGACCAGCGTCTTCAGTCCTGATGGCAAACAAACAGCCGTCACGATCATCGAAGCAGGTCCCTGTGTCGTTACACAGGTCAAGACAAAAGAGACTGACGGTTACACTTCCCTTCAGCTGGCATTTGGCGACAAGAAAGAAAAGCACACTACAGCCGCAGAAAAAAATCACTTCGCCAAGTCTAATTCCTCTCCCAAACAGTTCGTAAAAGAATTCCGCAATTTTTCCATAGAAAAGAACCTTGGTGAATCTATCACCGTGGACATCTTTACCGAAGGCGACAAAGTTGAAGTTGTCGGTACTTCGAAAGGTAAAGGTTTTCAGGGTGTCGTTAAGCGTCATGGCTTCCATGGTGTAGGTGAGCAGTCTCACGGTCAGCACGACCGTCAGCGTGCTCCGGGTTCGTTGGGTAACTCTTCCGATGCCAGCCGCGTTATGAAAGGCGTTCGTATGGCGGGCCGCATGGGTGGCGATCGCGTAAAGGTGAAGAGCCTGAAGGTCGTTAAGATTTTCCCTGAGAAGAACTATATCCTGGTCAGCGGTTGTGTACCCGGCCATATCGGATCGATTGTTTTAATTCAGAAGTAAACAACTTTCAACTAGACTACAATGCAAGCAGACGTTTTAAATATAGAAGGAAAGAAGACAGGCAGAACGGTGGAACTACCGGAAGAGATCTTCGGGATCGAGCCGAACGACCACGTGATCTACCTGGCCGTTAAGCAATACCTTGCCGCTCAGCGTCAGGGTACGCACAAAGTGAAGACCCGTCTGGAAGTACAAGGTTCCAGCAAGAAGCTGCACCGCCAGAAGGGTACGGGTGGTAGCCGTAAGGGTAACCTGCGTAACCCCCTGTACAAGGGTGGTGGTACCATCTTCGGCCCCAAGCCCCGCGACTATGACTTCAAGCTGAACCGCAAGGTGAAGGATCTGGCCAAGATGTCCGCGCTGGCTCACAAGGCTAAGGGTGGTGCGATCGTAGTAGTGGAAGACATCAAGCTGGATGCTCCCAAGACTAAGCAATTCACGACTGCGCTGAAGAGCCTGAACATCGCCGACAAGAAGGTGCTGTTCGTTCTGCCTGGCGAAGAAAGTGAAAACCTCTTCCTGAGCCTGCGTAATGTACCGACTGTAGAAGGTACACTGCTGGCCGATATCAACACATACGACATTGTCAATGCACAGGTGTTGGTGCTGAGCGAGTCCGCTGCGAAGGTTTTCGCCGATGAGACTGAAGTAAATGCTTAATTGAATAACAACTGAAAATTATATAGAGATGAAACTCTCTGAAGTTCTAGTAAAACCGATACTGACAGAAAAGGCAAACGCTCAGCAAGACAAGCTGCGGAGATATGCTTTCCGTGTCAATCGTAAGGCGAATAAGCTGGAGATCAAGAAAGCTGTAGAAGAATTCTATGGTGTTACCGTGGTAGATGTGAATACTTCTGTAGTACCGGGGAAGAACAAGACCCGTTTCACCAAAGCCGGATATGTACAAGGCCGCAAGCCTGCCTACAAGAAGGCGATGATCACTGTAGCCGAAGGCGAGGCGATCGATCTGTACGCTGCAATCTAATTAATTCATTAAAGCACGCGGAGCTGATAAGTCCGCACCAAAAGATAAACAGACATGGCACTGAAAAAATACAAACCGATTACCGCCGGAACGCGCTGGAGAATTGGAAACGCCTATGCCGAGATTACTACCGATACGCCTGAGAAGTCGTTGCTGGAAAAGATAAAGTCTACTGCTGGTCGTAACGTACAGGGTAGAAGAGCGATGCGCTATATGGGCGGCGGTCACAAGAAAATGTACCGTATCATCGATTTCAAGCGGAACAAGAAGAATATCATCGCGACTGTTGCGTCTATCGAGTATGATCCGTATCGTACCGCTTTCATCGCGCTGCTGAACTATAAGGATGGTGAGAAGAGATATATCCTGGCTCCCCAGGGTTTGCAGGTCGGCGCAACCGTTCAATCCGGTGACGCTGTAGCTCCTGAAGTAGGAAACGCTCTGCAAATGAAGAACATGCCGTTGGGTACCAACGTCCACAATATTGAAATGCAGCCTGGTCAGGGTGGCAAGCTGGTGCGCAGCGCCGGTACTTCCGCTCAGCTGACCAACAAGGAAGAGAAATATGCAGTGTTGAAGATGCCTTCCGGAGAGCTTCGGAAAGTATTGATCAACTGTTATGCTACGGTTGGAGTAGTTTCCAATAGCGATCACTCTCTGCAGAGCATGGGTAAGGCCGGCCGCAATCGTTGGAAAGGCATCAAGCCGAGAAACCGTGGTGTAGCGATGAACCCTGTAGATCACCCGATGGGTGGTGGTGAAGGTAAGGCATCCGGTGGCCAGCCTCGCAGCAGGAACGGTCAGTACAGCCGTGGTCTGAAGACCCGTCAGAAGGGCAAGGGCAGCGACAAGCTGATCATTCAAAGGAAGAACGGTAAAAAATTAGCGAAATAATTTAACTATCAATCATGGGTCGTTCAATTAAAAAAGGTCCTTACGTAGACTCCAACCTCGAAGAAAAGGTTCTGGCAATCAATGAAGGTACTGCCAAGAAAGGGGTCATCAAAACCTGGAGCCGCCGTTCCACTATCACCCCCGATTTCGTGGGTCATACGCTGGCGGTACACAACGGTAACAAGTTTATCCCCGTGTATGTGACGGAGTTCATGGTGGGACATAAGCTGGGTGAATTTGCACCTACCCGCAACTTTAAAGGACATTCAAGTAAAAAGATAGCCTAGTTCGAAAAAACTAATATAATGGAAGCAGTAGCTAAATTGAGAAATTACCCGACATCTCCCCGTAAAATGCGTTTACTGGCTGATGAGATTCGCGGGATGAACGTAGAGAAGGCGCTTGCCCTGCTCGAGCATCATCCTCAGCATTCTTCCACACCGCTGCACAAGCTGTTGTGGTCTGCCGTAAAGAACTGGGAACAGAAGAACGAAAACCAGAGTGCTGCCGATGCAGGTCTGGTAGTGAAAACGGTTTTCGTGGATGGCGGCAGGACTTTGAAGCGTATGCGCCCGGCTCCCCAGGGGAGAGGCTATCGTGTCCGTAAAAGGAGCAATCACGTAACCATCATCGTAGATTCAAAGGTTGTTTCGGTAAACTAATTGATAAAACTTATTTAATTATAAACATGGGTCAGAAAACGAATCCTATTGGGGCCAGGTTAGGGATCATCCGCGGTTGGGAATCCAACTGGTATGGCAGCAAAAAAGACTATGCCACCAAGCTGATCGAGGATAACAAGATCAGAACTTACCTGAATGCCCGTATCAATAAGGGAGGGATTGCCAAGATCGTTATCGAGCGTACGCTTAATAAGCTGATCGTGACCATCCACACTTCCAAGCCTGGTATCATCATCGGTAAAGGCGGTGGTGAAGTAGACCGGATCAAGGAAGAGCTGAAGAAGCTGACTGGCAAAGACGATGTGCAGATCAATATCCTGGAGATCCGTCGCCCGGAATTGGATGCCAATATCGTTGGAGACACCATTGCCCGTCAGATCGAGAATCGTATCAACTACAAGCGTGCTATCAAGATGGCGATTGCTTCTGCTCTCCGCATGGGTGCTGAAGGTATCAAGATCAAGGTGAGCGGTCGTTTGGGTGGTGCTGAAATCGCTCGTACGGAAGAAATCAAGCAAGGCCGTACCCCGCTGCACACGCTGCGTATGGATATCGACTATGCGAATGTATTTGCGCTGACTGTATATGGTAAGATCGGTATCAAGGTATGGATCTGTAAGGGTGAAGTATTGGCGAAGAGAGATCTGAACCCCAACTTCGTCGGTGGTAAGGAAGGCGGTCTGAGCGATCGTCGTGACAGAAGGGACGGAGATCATGGTGGTCGTGACGACCGTCGTGGCGGTGGTGATCGTGATCGTCGTGGTGGCGACCGCAGAGGTGGTGATCATCGTGGCGGTGAGCGTCGCGGTGGTGGAGATCGTGGTGGTGACCGTCGTCACTAATCCCGGACGGATCGAAATAAAAATTGAAACAAGTAATCTCGAAAATAATTCAAGATGTTACAACCCAAAAGAACAAAGCATAGGAAAGGACAAAAAGGACGTATCCGTGAGACGGCCAAGAGGGGTGACACCATCGCCTTTGGTTCGTATGCTTTGAAGTCGCTGGAAGCTATCTGGCTGACTAATCGCCAACTGGAAGCTGCCCGTCAGGCCCTGACCCGCGCTATGAAGCGTGAAGGGAATGTGTGGATTCGCGTTTTCCCCGACAAGCCCATCACCAAGAAGCCTCTTGAAGTGCGTATGGGTAAAGGTAAAGGTAACCCTGAGTACTGGGCTGCTGTAGTCGAGCCGGGTCGTATCCTGTTTGAAACGGATGGCGTTCCCCTGGCTGTAGCAAAGGAAGCGCTCGAGCTGGCCGCTCAGAAGCTCCCAATCAAGACGAAGTTTATCGTTCGTCGTGATGTAGTAGCTTAATATATACCGGTTGCCCGGTGGTAAGAAACTTAAACTAGTAAAAAGATCATACGATGTCAAAGAAGATCGATTTTATGAGCAGCCTGAAAGACCTGAACGAAGCAGATCTGAAGGCTCGTATCCAGGAAGATGAGCTGCGCCTGAAGAAGCTGGAATTTGCGCATGCTATTTCTCCGCTGGAAAACCCGATGAGCATTCGCTCTTTGAGAAAGGATGTAGCCCGTCTGAAGACGGTGCTGGCTCAGAAAAAATCTAAATAAAGAATTGCCGTGCTGCCCCACCGGGCGTAAAGCGGCCCCCTGCCCGAAGGGCAGACATAAGATTAAAGCCGACGATCGGCGTACTTTTCGAAAAACGGCGATCGGAGGCGATAAATGCTAAAAAGCTAAAACAATGGTTGAAAGAAATTTGCGCAAAACAAGGATCGGGGTGGTAAAGAGCAACAAGATGGACAAGACCATCACTGTATCTGTTGAGCGGAAGGTGAAGCACCCCATCTACGGTAAGTTCGTAAAGAAGACTACCAGCTTCCATGCACATGATGAAAAGAACGAGTGCACGGTTGGGGACATCGTGAAGATCATGGAAAGCCGCCCGCTGAGCAAGACTAAGCGCTGGCGTCTGGTGGAAGTAGTTGAAAAAGCTAAGTAAGATATCAATTATATTTTTTCATCCGCCTGTGGCGGTTGGATTTTAAAGCTAATAAAAATGATTCAGCAAGAAAGCAGACTTAATGTGGCTGACAACAGCGGTGCCAAGGAAGTATTGTGCATCCGGGTATTGGGTAACAGCGGCCAGGATTATGCCGGCATCGGAGACAAGATTGTCGTCACCGTAAAGGACGCATTGCCTTCGGGTGGGATCAAGAAGGGTACCGTTGCCAAGGCGGTTATCGTTCGGACCAAGAAGAAATTACGTCGTAAGGACGGCAGCTATATCAGCTTCGATGACAATGCTGTGGTATTGCTGAATGCTTCCGACGAGCCCCGTGGTACGCGTATCTTCGGACCCGTCGCCAGAGAGCTGCGTGACAAGGGATATATGAAGATTATCTCTTTGGCTCCCGAAGTACTGTAAGAAATTAGGACTTAATTCTCCGCTGCGACTCCAATGTCTGTGTGGGGGAAAAACATAAAAAAATGAGCAACAGATTTAAACCCAAGTTCAATATTAAAAAAGGTGACAGCGTGGTAGTGATCACCGGAGACGACAAGGACCCCAAGAAGGCCCGGAAAGTCCTGGAAGTTTATCCCGACGCAGCCAAGGTGCTGGTCGAAGGTGTAAACATCGTTACCAAGCACACCAAGCCTTCCGCACAGAACACCAAGGGTGGCATCGTGAAGAAGGAAGCCCCCATTGCCATCTCCAACATCATGTTGTTTGATGCAAAGACCGGCGGCGCTACGAAGGTTAAGCGCAGCAGGGAGAACGGGAAATTAGTTCGCATTGCTAAAAAATCAGGGGAGGTCATCAAATGAGTACTGCAAAATACACTCCGCGTCTGGCAGATAAGTACAAGAATGAAGTTGTACCTGCCCTTATGAAGAAGTTCGGCTATGCTACAATCATGCAGGCGCCGAAGCTCGAGAAGATCTGTATCAACCGTGGCGTTAACGGCGCTGTTACCGACAAGAAGCTGGTAGAAGTAGCTGTTGACGAGCTGACGACGATCACTGGTCAGAAGGCTGTGACTACGCAGTCGAAGAAGGATATCTCCAACTTCAAATTGCGTAAGAACATGCCGATCGGTGCACGCGTTACGCTGCGCGGCGAGAAGATGTTCGAATTCCTGGATCGTCTGGTATCCGCGGCTCTGCCCCGTGTACGTGACTTCAAGGGTGTAAACGAGAAGTCTTTCGACGGTCGTGGCAACTATACGCTGGGTATCACCGAGCAGATCATCTTCCCCGAAATCGACATCGACAAGGTCAACAAGATCACGGGTATGGATATCACGTTCGTGACAACGGCTAGCACCAACGAAGAAGCTTATGAGCTTCTGAAAGAGCTGGGTATGCCTTTCCGTAACATGCGTAAAGAGCAAGCGTAAAATATTCAATTTATAAACTTTATATAACATGGCTAAAGAGTCCGTAAAGGCTAGACAAAAGAAGAGGGAAGCTCTCTCGGCAAAGTATGCTGAAAAGCGCGCCGCTTTAAAAGCCGCTGGTGATTATAAGGCACTCGACGAGCTGCCCCGTAACGCATCACCTGTAAGACTGAAGAACCGCTGCCAGCTGACTGGCCGTCCCAGGGGATATATCCGGTACTTCGGTATTTCCAGGGTTATCTTCCGTGACATGGCCCTCGCGGGTAAGATTCCGGGAGTGAAGAAAGCCAGCTGGTAAATTTTCCCCTACGGGGTGAGGATATCGCATTGTAATTTTTTTTTGATAATTTATTTAACTGAGTATAGACAATGGTTACTGATCCGATAGCAGATTTTCTGACAAGAATCCGTAATGCACAGATGGCGAACCACCGGATCGTTGAGATTCCGGCTTCCAACCTGAAGAAGCGTATGACTGAGATCCTGTATGACAAGGGTTATATCCTGAAGTACAAGTTCGAAGATGACAATAAACAAGGGGTTATCAAGATCGCGTTGAAGTATGACCCGGCTACTAAGGAGCCTGCGATCAAGTCGCTGGAAAGAATCAGCCGTCCCGGTCTGCGTACTTACGCCAGCCCTGCTGAGTTCAAGCGCGTGAAGAATGGCCTGGGTGTAGCGATCATCTCTACCTCCAAGGGTGTAATGACGGATAAGGAAGCCAAGCTGCAGAACGTCGGCGGCGAAGTGCTTTGCTACGTATATTAGTTTTGATAACGGACTGTTGCAATAGCGGCAGTCCTTTTGAATAAATAATTGCCGGTACATTAAGCCAGTACCTATACAGGCTGACCGGCCGGCAATCTGGAAACAAATTAAGTATAATAACAAACTGAATTAATTATGTCTCGTATAGGTAAGCAGCCCGTGGCTCTTCCGGCAGGAGTAACAGTAACGGTTGGAGCAAACAATCTCCTGACTGTAAAAGGCCCCAAGGGTGAATTGAAGCAGGAAATCGACCGTGATATCAAGATCGAAGTAGTCGATGGACACGTCGAAATCAAGCGCCCCACCGACCAGATCCGCCACCGTGCACTTCATGGTCTGTACCGTGCCCTGGTTGCCAATATGGTAAAAGGTGTTACGGATGGATACAAGCGTCAGCTCGAGCTGATCGGGGTAGGTTTCAAGGCTTCCAACCAGGGTAATATCCTGGACCTGGCCCTGGGTTACTCGCACAACATCATCTTCGAAATTCCCAAGGAATTGAAGCTGGCTACCGAGCAGAACAAGGGTGAGAACCCCAAGATCACGCTGGAAGGTACCGACAAGCAATTGATCGGCGCCGTAGCGGCAAAGATTCGCAGTCTGCGTAAGCCTGAGCCGTACAAGGGTAAAGGTGTTCGCTATATCGGTGAAGTGGTTCGTAAGAAGGCTGGTAAGGCTGCTGGTAAATAAAATTAAAAAGGGTCCTGGTTGGAATCAGGACTATAAATAAAGTAACATGGCTACGAAAGCATTAAGAAAAGAAAAGATCAAGTTCCGCGTCCGTAAGAAAGTTATCGGAACGGCTCAACGTCCCAGACTGTCCGTATTCCGCAGCAATGCAGATATCTACGTTCAGCTGATCGACGACGACAGCGCTACTACGCTGGCTTCTGCTTCTTCGAGAGATAAAGATATCTCTGCCCAGAAGGGAACAAAGTCGGAAAAAAGCAAGCTGGTCGGCGCGGCCATCGCCCGTAAGGCTTCTGCCCTTGGACTTAGCGATGTCGTTTTCGATCGTGGCGGTAACCTGTACCACGGACGTGTAAAGGCTGTTGCAGAAGGCGCCCGCGAAGGTGGTCTGAAATTTTAATAAAAAGTATTTTAGTAAAAGCTTCGTAAATAATTACAATGTCAAAAGTAATCTTAAACAGAGTTAAAGCCGGTGATCTGGAACTGAAGGAAAAGGTAGTTGCTATCAATCGTGTGGTAAAGACTACCAAAGGTGGACGTGCATTTAGCTTTTCTGCTCTGGTGGTTGTCGGTAACGAGAGTGGCGTAGTCGGTCATGGTCTTGGTAAAGCCAAGGAAGTTCAGGAAGCGATCACCAAGGGTATCGAAGACGCCAAGAAGAACCTGATCAAGGTTCCCGTTATGCATGGTACGATCCCCCACGATCAGCTGGCTAAGGAAGGCGCTGCAAAGGTGCTGATCAAGCCCGCCGCTCATGGTACGGGTGTGATCGCCGGAGGCAGCATGCGTGCTGTCCTGGAAAGCGCCGGTGTAACGGACGTATTGGCTAAGTCTCTGGGCTCTGCCAACCCCCACAACGTGGTCAAGGCTACGTTCAAGGCTCTGGCTATGCTGCGTGAGCCGATCAACGTTTCCCGCACTCGTCACATTTCATTAAAGAAAGTTTTCAACGGATAAGTGGGCCTGCGGTCCGCGCAAAACCAAGCAAATGGCAAAGATTAAGATCACACAAGTAAAGAGCGGCATCGACCGTCCTGAGCGTCAGAAACAAACTTTGATTGCTCTCGGACTGAAGAAGATGCATGCTACCAAAGAGGTAGAAGCTACTCCGCAGATCCTGGGTATGGTTCGTACGGTTGAACACCTGGTGAAAGTGGAAGAAGTTAAGTAAACCAATTTTTGCTGCGAGATGATCGCGGCTGGCAGCGAGGGGCGATTCCCCGTAAGTTAAAATCAAAAAAAAATGAATTTACATTCGATCAGGCCTGCAAAAGGCGCAACGCATAAAGAGAAACGTTTAGGCCGTGGTGAAGCTTCCGGTAAGGGTGGCACTTCTACAAAGGGTAACAAGGGTGGTCAGAGCCGTGCTGGTTATCAGCGCAAAATGGCCCACGAAGGTGGCCAGATGCCTATCCAGCGTCGTATCCCCAAGCGCGGTTTCAGCAATGCGCACCGTGTATCTTACAAAGTATTTAATCTGGGTCAGATCGAACAGCTGATCGAAAAATACGGCTTTACCGAGTTCACGCCTGATAATCTGTATGTTAACGGGTTGATCAGCCAGACCGATCTCGTTAAGATCCTGGGTAACGGGGAGCTGAAGACCAAAATCACCTTCAAGGTGAATGCAGTGAGCGAGAAAGCCAAGGCTGCTATCGAAGGAGCCGGAGGAACAGTAGAAATTTTGAAATAATTTTTATGTAACTTGCACGGACGCATCTAAAAGTGCGTCCTTTTGTGTTTTATTAAAACTGCATTGTTCCCGTGAAGAAACTATTACAGACACTTAGAAATATATGGAGCATCGATGACCTCAAGAGCAAGATCATCGTTACGCTTTCCTTGATATTCGTTTACCGTTTAGGTACGTATATCGTTCTGCCGGGTATCGACCCCAATAAGCTGAACGCGCTGAGCGGAAACGCAAAGAGCGGGGCACTCGGTCTGATCGACGCCTTCTCCGGAGGCGCCTTCTCCCAGGCTTCCATCCTCGCGCTCGGTATCATGCCTTATATCTCTGCATCGATCTTCATGCAGCTGATGACCATCCTCATCCCACAGATGCAGAAGGTTCAAAAGGAAGGCGCCAGCGGTCAGAAGAAAATCAATCAGTGGACTCGTTACCTGACGGTAATCGTGACCTTCGTTCAGGCTTACGCCTATGTTACCTATCTGAAAGGATTGGGTAGAGACGCGATTATGGATTCGTTCAGCGCCTATTTCTGGCTGACGACCCCGATCGTCCTGACGGCTGGTACCCTGTTTGTCATGTGGCTGGGTGAAAAGATCACCGACAAGGGCCTTGGCAACGGTACTTCGCTGATCATCATGGTGGGCATCCTTGCCCGTCTGCCCCGTAGCTTCGTACAGGAATGGAATGCCAAGCTGGCCCTCGGGACCGGCGGGATCCTCCGTTTCGTGATCGAAGTGGCAGTGCTGGTTGGTATCATCATGGGGCTGATCATCCTGATCCAGGGTGTACGGAAAGTACCCGTCAACTACGCGAAGCAAATCGTCGGTAATCGCCAGTTCGGCGGCGCCCGGCAATTTCTTCCGCTGAAGGTCAATAGCGCCGGTGTAATGCCGATCATCTTCGCCCAGGCGATCATGTTCCTACCGACGATCTTCTCGAGCTTCGACTCTACGAAGGGTATCGCGAAACTCTTCTCCGATCCCAGGGATTTCGTTCATATGATTATCTATGCGGTGATCGTGATTGGTTTCACCTTCCTGTATACGGCCCTTATCTTTAACCCCAAGCAGATTGCAGACGACCTGAAGCGGAACAACGGATTTATTCCGGGTGTAAAGCCGGGTCAGCCTACGGCAGACTATATCGGTTCGGTCATGGATAAGATCACCCTTCCCGGCGCCTTCCTGCTGGCTTTGGTAGGTATCCTGCCTGGCTTTGCACAACGCCTGGAAATCACGCAAGGCTTTGCCTCCTTCTTTGGCGGTACCTCCCTGCTGATCATGGTTGGGGTTATCCTGGATAGCCTCCAGCAGATCGAGACACAGCTGCTCATGCGTCAGTACGATGGTCTGATGAAGAGCGGACGGATACAAGGGCGTCAGTCTTCTGTTTCCAGCGCAGTGATCTAGCCGATTAAACTTTTTAATACTCTAACCTGTTAGGTAATAAACGCCTAACAGGTTTTTTTACTAACATATGATTCATTACAAGACACCTGCCGAGGTAGAGTTAATGCGTGACAGCGCCCGGCTGGTTAGCAAGACGCTTGCGGAAGTGGCCAAGGTGCTGAAGCCTGGTGTCACGACCCTCGAGCTGGATAAGCTGATTGCCGAGTTTATCCGGGACAACGATGCTGTTCCTTCCTTCCTGAATTACAGGGGATATCCCTTTTCTTCCTGTATCTCCGTCAATGACGTGGTGGTACATGGCTTTCCGAGAAACGAAGCTTTGAGGGAGGGCGATATTATCTCCGTGGACATCGGGGTTATCAAGAAGGGATGGCATGGCGATCATGCTTATACCTTTGCCATTGGAGATCCGGGACCGGCCGTTATGCAGCTGATCCGGGTTACCAAGGAGGCATTATACAAGGGCATCGAGAAGGCCGTAGCGGGCGGAAGGGTTGGCGATATCGCCAATGCTATCCAGGAGCATACGGAGAAGAAATATGGCTATGGCGTGGTGCGGGAGCTGGTGGGACATGGACTCGGCAAACACCTGCATGAAGAGCCCCAGGTGCCCAATTACGGGCGTCGCGGGACGGGAGCGAAATTGAAGGAAGGACTCGTGCTGGCGATCGAACCGATGATCAACCTGGGCAAGCGCGAGGTCTATACGGAAAGCGATGGCTGGACGGTGCGTACGAACGATCATCATCCTTCGGTCCACTTCGAGCACGACGTATGCGTAAAGAAAGGTAAGGCGGATATCCTGTCGGATTATTCGATCATCGAGGCTGCTGAGCTGGCCAATCCACATTTGTTTACGGGACAGGCGGCGGCGCTGCCTTCTTAAATAGTTTACGCCCCTCTTCGAGGGGCTTTTTTTATTGATTTTATGGCTAAGCGATTAATCGTTATTGGCGGCGGAGCCGCGGGGATGTTTTGTGCTGTGAACGCGGCCAGGAAGGGGGTGTCCGTAACGGTGCTGGAGAAGACGGGGAAGCTGCTGAGCAAGGTGAAGGTGAGCGGGGGAGGAAGGTGTAATGTGACGCATGCCTGTTTCGATATCGGGGAGATGGCTACCCGGTATCCGAGGGGGGAACGGTTTGTCCGGAAGGCTTTTCACCGGTGGTTTACGGTGGATACGATCGGGTGGTTTAAGGAGAGAGGGGTAGAGCTGAAGGCGGAGGCGGATGGGCGGATGTTTCCGGTGACGGATGATTCGCAGACGATTATTGATTGTTTGATGAAGGAGGCGAATAGGTATGGCGTGGAGGTTAGGTTTCATGCGGAGGTGACTGAGCTGGAAGCCGTCGCCCCGGCTTCGGGAGGGGCGGATGGCGCATCGGCCGGGTTTAAGGTCCGGCTGAAGGATGATCGTTTGTTAGAGGCTGATTACGTGTGTGTTGCATGTGGTGGTTATCCCAAATCGGGGATGTTCGACTGGATTAGGAAATTGGGACATACGGTCGAGGAACCTGTGCCTTCTTTGTTTACCTTCAATATGCCGGGCAGTCCGATGACCAAGCTCATGGGGGTTGCTGTTCCGGAGGTCCAGGTGAAGATCGTCGGGAGCAAGCTGGTAGAAAAGGGGCCGGTGCTGATTACCCATTGGGGGCTCAGCGGTCCGGCGGTGCTGCGTCTCTCGGCGTGGGGTGCGCGGGAGCTGGCGGCTGGAGGGTATCGATTCGGCATTCAGCTAAACTGGGCGCCGGAATTTACCGAACAGCAGGCCAGGGAGCGGATGCAGGAATGGCGCTATGAACGGGCTGGGCAGGCGGTGGGCTCTCGTAATCCGTTCGGGCTGCCGCAGCGGCTTTGGGAGTATTTTTTGGGGACGGCGGGGATTGCGGAGGGGCTTCGCTGGGCGGACCTGCCGGCCAGGGAACAGAATAAGCTGGTAAGCCTGCTTTGTGCCGGAAACTACGCCATACAGGGGAAAACGACGTTTAAAGAGGAATTTGTGACGGCGGGCGGGGTCCGGCTGTCGGAGGTAGAACCGGCTTCTTTTGAGAGCCGGAAGGTTCCTGGTTTGTTCTTTGCGGGGGAGATACTGGATGTCGACGGGGTGACGGGTGGGTTTAATTTCCAGCATGCCTGGACGAGCGGATGGACGGCGGCGGACACGATCGCGGGTAAAAACACTTGACTATGAATATTGCATTTGCACCCTCTTTATCGCTGAAGGTTTTGAAACCGGCGGTTGAATTTTATAAAAAGGCATTCGGGGTGACCGAATGGAGATTGTATATGAACCCAGATGGGAGCATCCATGTGGCCGAGCTGAAGTTTGGGGAGGCGCTTTTCTACCTGCACGAGGAGATGCCGAACGGCCAGGAAAAGGCGCCGGAGACGCTGGGAGGGACCAGCGTTATGCTGGCCGTATTTGCGGATGATCCGGATACATTGATGGACAATGCTTTAGCGGCGGGAGCCCGGCAGATACACGCCATGAAGAATTTCGATTATGGACTTCGGCAGGGGGTAATCGAGGACCCCTTCGGGCATTTTTGGACTTTGCAGAAGAAGCTGGGAGAATAGGCCATGGCGCTGATGGCGCCTGGCAGAAAATCGCCTGAAAACTGGCTAAAAACGCCCTTTTTTTCGTATCTTTGCAACCCCGAATCAAAAACTTCGGGGTTTTATTATGTCTGAAAATAATATTGTTAACTCAAACGCTGAATCACAGGAGACTCCGGAAGTGGCGACTGCTGCTCCCGAGGCTACAGCGACAACAAAAGTACCTGCGTTTGTGCAGACTGCACATGACGATTTCGATTGGAGCATTGACAAGCGCAATGTGGCCGTTTACACCAAGGAAGAAAAGCTCAAGTATGACAAGGTGTATGAGGACACATTCGTAGCTATCACCGACGGTGAGCTGGTAAAAGGCCTTGTTGTAGGCTTGACCAAGACCGACGTGGTAGTCAACATCGGTTTCAAGAGCGATGGCCTGGTTTCACTGAACGAATTCCGTGACCTGGTTAATCTGCGGACTGGTGACGAAGTAGAAGTTATGGTTGTCGAGAAGGAAGACCGGGAAGGTCACCTGCACCTCAGCCGTAAACAGGCTCGTATTACCCGTGCATGGGAAAAGATCGTGGAAGTCCACAAGACTGGCGAAGTGGTTACCGGTACGGTTACCAGCAAGACCAAGGGCGGCCTGATCGTCGACGTTTTCGGTATGGAGACATTCTTACCCGGAAGCCAGATCGACGTGAAGCCCGTTACCGACTACGATCAATTCGTGGGCAAGACTATGGAGTTCAAGGTCGTCAAGATCAACGAAGCGATCAAGAATGCCGTCGTATCTCACAAGGCTCTTATCGAAAGCGATATCGAAGCACAACGTGCAGAGATCATCAGCAAGCTCGAGAAAGGCCAGGTATTGGAAGGTACGATCAAGAATATTACCGACTTTGGCGCGTTTATGGACCTCGGTGGTCTCGACGGTCTGCTGTATATCACCGATATCAGCTGGGGCCGTATCAGCCATCCGAGCGAGGTGCTGAAGCTGGACCAGAAGCTGCAAGTCGTGGTTCTGGATTTCGACGATGGCAAGAAGCGTATCAGCCTGGGTCTGAAACAGCTGACTCCGCATCCCTGGGACGTGCTGCCTGAAACCATCAAGGAAGGCGAAATCGTCAAGGGTAAGGTCGTTAATATCGAAGATTACGGTGCATTCCTGGAGATCATGCCGGGCGTAGAAGGTCTGGTTCACGTAAGTGAGATCACCTGGGCTAACACCCCGATCAACGCCAAGGAATTCTTCAAGCTGGGCGACGAGCACCAGGCGAAGGTGGTCACCCTGGACAAGGATGCCCGCAAGATGAGCCTGTCGATCAAGCAGCTGAGCGAAGATCCCTGGAACACGATCGAAACGAAGTTCCCGCAAGGCAGCCGTCACAACGGCCTGGTGAAGAACATCACTCCCTACGGTGTATTCGTGGAGCTGGCTCCCGGCATCGGCGGTATGATCCACATCAGCGACCTGAGCTGGCTGAAGCGTTTCAATCACCCTTCCGAATACACGAAGGTCGGTCAGCACATCGACGTGATGATCCTCGGTATCGACAAGGACAACCGCAAGCTCCAGCTTGGACACAAACAGCTGGAAGAAGATCCCTGGAATGCGCTGGAGGAAACCTTCTCGGTTGGCTCCGTGCATGAAGGTCTTGTTATCCGCAAGGACGACAAGGGTGCGATCGTGCAGCTGCCCTATGGCCTGGAAGGTTTTGCCCCCAATCGTCACCTTAACAAGGAAGACGGCAAGCAGGTACAAGCTGATGAGACGGCACAGTTCATGGTGATCGAGTTCGATCGCAATGAAAAGCGTATCGTATTATCGCATACCCGCCTGTGGGAGCAAGTGAAGACTGAAGAGAAGGAAGCTCTGAAGAAGGAAGCTCGTGCTGATGCTGATAAGACGCGTAAGGCGGTTAAGAACATCCAGAGCAAGGTTGAAAAGCCGACGCTTGGTGATCTGGGCGCTTTAGCTTCTATCAAGGAGAAGCTCAAGCAGGAAGAGAAGGATCAGAATGCAGGTGGAGAAGGTGCTGCGCAATAAGGATTCACTGTGTTGAAGATATAAGGCCCCGAGCGATCGGGGCCTTTTTTATTGGTTTTCGTTTTGATTTTATTGGTTTTCGTTTTGAGGAGTTTCGCTTTGTATTTCATTTGGACGGCGGAAGCCGATGCGGCGGCGGTTGGATTGTTCGGGGGGGATGAGTAGTTTTTTGAGGGCGGTGAAGATCATTTGGATGTCTTCGCTGTTTTGGGTGACTTGTTTTTCGAGCTGTTCGAGCTTGAGAAGGATGTCTTTGTGGGTGAGGAGCATTGTACCTCCCCAACTTGATGTTCCAAATTGGAACATCAAGTCTTTAAATTCTTCTTCCGTAAGTTGAAACATGAAATCGTCGGGAAATCGTTTTAGATTACGCTTAACTGCCTTATTCAGATCTCGGGTCATGACTCTATAAAGCTCCGCCAAGTCCTTGTCTAACATTACCTTTTTTCCTCTTATCAGGTAAATTTTATTGACGATCGTCTCATCTGGTACTGCTACTGCTGTTGCCATAAAATTCGTTTTAGGGGAATGAATTTATCAATTTCCACGGCTAAAACGGGAGGAACTTTTGCACCTATAATTCGGCGAGCTGAGCTTCGCCGAATTCGAGGAGTGAATTCAGCTTGAGGTCGGCGGCTCCCCATTTGGGAAGGTGGGCCTGGTCCTGGACGGGGACGGCTACGCATTTCATGCGGGCGGCTTTGGCGGCGATGAGGCCGTTGAAGGAGTCTTCGAAGGCCAGGCATTGGATGGGGTTGGCGCTGAGCTGGCGGATGCAGTCCATGTAGACCTGAGGATGGGGTTTGCCGTAAGGAAGGTGTTCGGCGGAGGCGACCGTTTCGAAGTAGGGGGCGATGTCGAGCTTGTCGACGACGACCTGGACGAGGGAGAGGGGAGAGGAAGTGGCGAGGCCGATGCGGAAGTGGCGGGCTTTGAAGAACTCGAGCACTTCATGAATGCCGGGGAGGGGTGCGGCCTTGTCTTTGATTTTTTGTATTACGTTTTTGTGAAGGGCTGCTTCGGCGGCTGGGATGGTTTCTTTGCCGATGCCGAAGTGGGTAAACCAATAGTCGAGCCATTCACGGGTACGGAGGCCGGTTGTGTGGTGGTATTGGACCGGAGTGAGCGTTACATTGAATTGCAGCAGGGTTTCCATACCCGCTTCCTGCCAGCAGGGTTCGGAGTCGATGAGCAGGCCATCCATATCGAAAATAACGGTGTTGAGTTGCATAGGGGGCAAAGTTAGTGAGAACGTATTGATTCTCTCAACAATTCCGTACTTTCGAAGTATGAGCTCAGTGAGTGAACGATTGAAACGCTTTCGTTTTGTAAGGAAGCTGGTTTATGCCATAGTCGGCCTGGTCTCGTACCCGGGGCTGACGATGGTAAACCGTCTGAAGATCAGTGGTACGGAACACCTGCGCAAGCTTCCCAGGGGGAATGTACTTTTTGTCAGCAATCACCAGACTTATTTCGCGGACGTGATAACGTTTCTTCATATTTTTTGTGCGGTGAAATGGCGTAAGCAGAATCGATTGGGCATTCCTTATTATTTGTTGAATCCGTTTACCAATGTTTATTATGTAGCTGCCGAAGAGACGATGAAGGCGTCCTGGATCAGCCGTCTTTTTACGATGGCGGGGGCCCTGACGGTCAAACGTACGTGGAACAACGGCAGCTCCGAAGTCCGCCGTGGTCTGGACCCTTCGGATACGAGGAAGATCTACCGCGCGCTGGAAGATAGCTGGGTGATTACGTTTCCACAGGGTACGACGAAGGCTTTTGCTCCGGGGCGCAAGGGTACGGCGCATATCATCAAGCAGCACAGACCCATTGTGGTGCCGGTGATGATCAGCGGTTTTTGGCGGGCTTTCGATAAGAAAGGATTAAAATTCAAGAAGAAAGGAACGCAGCTTTCGGTAACGTTCAAGGAGCCGTTGGATGTCGACTATGATGCGCCGGTAGAGAAGATTTTGGAGCAAGTGATGGATGCGATCGAGCAGAGCAAAAAGTTCATGCTGAAGGGCGCGCACCATTGGGTCAAGGAACCTGTCTAAAATCGGGTTATGAAAAAAATACTCCTGTGCTGCTTCCTACCCTTTGTATTACTGCTTTTCATGTCATCAAGGAGGGGGTCTCGCGACGTGCGCGAGGAGTCTGCGATCGGGTGCGGGCCCTCGGGAAGCACTGGAATTCTGCGTCCCGATGCCGAAGGGCGTTACGCTCCTGCATTTACCGGTTGGGGTCACTATCATTATCCTATCTCCACGACCGTCGACAGCGCCCAGTATTATTTCGACCAGGGGCTCAACCTATACTATAGCTATCATCTAAAGGAGTCGCTTGCTTCATTCAAAGAAGCTGCCCGCAAGGACAGCAATTGCGCAATGGTTTATTGGGGACAGGCGCTGGCCATGGGACCTTACTATAACGACTCCTACTATTACAAGATGCCACCGCAGGTGCTGCCGGTGCTAGCCCGGATGCGGGGGCTTGCGGTTCATGCGCCGGCGAAGGAGCAGGACCTTATCGCCGCGATGAATCAGAAGTATTCTGATGATACGGCCGATAGCCAGCGCCCGGCTCTGAACAGGGCTTATTCGGAAAGTATCCAGGGCCTGATTAAAAAATATCCGAATGATGTGGATATAAAGGCGCTGTATATCGATGGGATGATGATCGAGCATGCCTGGGATATGTGGGATACAAAAGGAGAGCCGAAGCCGTGGACTCCCGAGCTGGTAAAGTATTGTAAGGAAATCCTTGCAGTGGTTCCAACGCATCCCGCCGCGCTGCACTATCACATTCACCTGATGGAGGCCTCGCATCACCCGGAGGAGACGTTGTCCAGTGCGGATAAGCTCGCCGCCAGCATGCCTGGCGTAGCGCATATGGTGCATATGGCGAGCCATACCTATCAGCGAACGGGGTATTTCGAGAAGGGGGTAGCGATAAACGATTCCGCCAATGCTGCGCAAACGAATTATCTCCAGCAGGCGCCGCAGCTGCAGCTAACGAAAATGGTCATCCACTATTACGCAGTCGAGGCGTATTGTGCGATGAGCGGGGCGATGTATGAGAAAGCGATGCAGGCCGCTAGTCAGTGTGAAAGAATCGCGGCGACCAATCCATCGACAGCATCGGGTCTGTACCTTCAATACCTCTATATGATGCCGGCGTTTGTACAGGTACGAATGGGCAAATGGGAGGAGATTCTAGCACGGCCGGTTCCGGATAGTAAATGGAGCTATGCGAGCTTGCTCAGCGATTATGCAAGAGGCCTGGCCTATGTAAACATAGGGAAGCTGATCGATGCCCGCCGATCGTTGGATAGCCTGAAAGATAAATTGAGGAATCCCGTGCTGACGGTTCGCCGGCTTCCGGGCAATGCGCCTATCGAAGGGGCGACGGTTGCCGAGGGAATACTCGAAGGAGAGCTGCTATTCGCGGAGAAGAAGACAGATGCGGCGATGGCTGCTTTCGATAGGGCTATACAGCGGGAAGACAACATGTATTATATGGAGCCGAAGGATTGGCTGCTGCCCGCGAGACATTATGCCGCGGCCCGGCTACGCGAACTGGGGCGTACGGCCGAGGCGGAGAAAATGCATCAGGAGGATATGGTGCATAATCCGGGCAGCAGATGGTGATTGTGATCGAGCCACAGATGGTAATTACCATTTCGAACCTTCACCCTTTACCAGCACGAACAGTCCGTCTTCATTGATATATCCTTCTCTATAGACGGGGACATTCCTGTTGTCGCGGCCGATACAGACTTTGGCGTAGGCCAGGTGGGAAATGGGGTCGAACCAGAGGCCGTTGGTGTTGATAAAGTCGAATACGGGAGCGACGACTTTTTTGGTAGACAGGTTGATAAAGCCGTAGATAGGCATTTGGGTATAGGGGCTGCGGGCGGTGCGGGTGCTGTAGACTAGCTTGGGATTCGATTCTCCGACGGTATAAGTACCGGCTTCCATGAACCAGGAGTCTGCGGGTATTCCAAAGGATTGAAAGAAGGCGGCCTTTGGAATGATTTTAAAAGTCGCATCCATGACGGCTTTTTCGCTAAAGGCGAGCCCATAGCTGGTAAAATGATCGAATTTTCCGTTTTTGGAGATATCGCTTAGGCTTTGTTTGAATACTACCTCTCCGGACTTGTCGATAAATGCGTATTCGAAATCCGACCGGTCTTTGGGTTGAACCCGTGCAAAGCCACCGCTAAAACCGGTTGGCGGGATTGAAAAAGTACAGGGGATTACCAGCTTTCCCTGGGTATTGATAAACCCATATTTTACCGTTCCAAATTGGTCTTTTTTACCTACCCTGGCCATGCCGTCGGAAAATGGCTCGGCCTCTTCGAATGGACCTGCGATGGTTTCTCCGGTGAGCTTGCGATAAAAATATTCTGCGACAATCGGCTTCGGTTTCGTGATGCCGATACCGTCCACGATGTGTTCGATCAGCGCTGCTACGGTATAGGTGATTCCTTCGGGAGTAATGTAAGTATAGGAGATGGCCTGGTTCGTGCTGTTGTTGATGAACAGGAGCTGCTTGTTGTCGGTAAAGTCGATGGGGCGGGTGTTCACGCTGGTCCTGAAGATCACCTTACCCTTCGAATTGATGTATCCTCCCCAGTTGGCGTTGACATTGTTGAACGTATATATACCGTTGTAGCGGACCTCGTACCCGACCGGGCCGGCGACGAAGATGCCCGTCAGGTTATAGGTGTTGAAGGGGGCGATAAAATTGCCGTGAGCGTCGATGAGGGCTGAAGAAGTTCCTTTGCGGATCAGGGCCGAGCCTGCATTAAAGGAATAGAGCTGGTCGGCGTCGATGGATTTGGCGTTGGGGGCTGGTGAGCCGGCGGATTGGGCCTGGGTTAAAAAGGGTATACAAAGTAAAAATAGAAGAACGGACTTTGACATAACGTTATACGAATTGACCGAAGTTTAGGGATTGTTTAAATTTTTTGGCTTCCTGTTTTGCGAGGAACAGCCAGACAAAGGGTGCGGCAAAGAACAGGAAGTAGAACCAGCCGCTGAACCTTCCCAGGATAAGACAAAGGATCATGGCGCCGAGCAGGTACAGGACGGGATAACGGAACACCTTATTCAGGCTTTTCTCGTTGTAATAGGCGTTGCGGGTGGTATGATTATAGGCGATGATATAGGGACCGGTTTTGCTGCCTTCTTTTATGGCCCAGATGACCGCCAGCTGATTGTCCGCGCGGCAGGCCACGTTGAAATCCTGGAGCTGAAAGGCGTGCTCTCTGCCCGATGCGTCGATGAGAAAGATCTGGTCATGTATGACAGTGGTGGATGAGATATTCACGGGGGCGGTACCGCCATAGCCGTTGTAGGTGGCGCCGCCACCACCGCTACCTCGTACGATGGTCTCCATATTCTTGCCGGATTCCATAACTTTTCCGGTTGTCCAGTAAAGATTGTAGCGTTTGCCTGCGGCGGTGATCGTTGTCATAATCGGGTTGTTTTTTCCTTTATAAATGTAGGACTAGCGTTTGTCCCGGATAAGGGCGGGCCAGTATCTGCCGGCACTGATCGAGTATCTGCCGCATTTCGGCCGGTAAGTGTTTTTTATTAGGTATATTGAGACATGACCAGGAAGGCGCCTTTCTTCTTTTTCTATCTGCTGCTCTGTGCCGTGGGCTGGGGGCAAGACACACCGGACTCCCTGGACAAACTCTTAAGCGCTCATCCCGGTCGTGATACCGTCCGGCTGAAGCTGTTGAATGCGGCCGCTTTCGACGCCTACTTTACCGACCCGGAAAAGGGTGTGAAATATGCCAATGAGGCTATTGGTCTTGCCAGGGCGCTGAACACCGGCACTGGATTGTCCGTCGCCTTGCGTACCCGGGGACTCAACTACTATAGTCTTGGAAAGGACTCCCTGGCTTTGGAGGCTTATGGGGAGTCGTTGAAGCAAGCCCGGTCAGCGGGGGACTCTCAGTCGGTGGGGAAGACGCTGCACGCCATGGGGCTAATCTATAATGGCCGGTCCGTCTATGACAGCGCCATCGACTATCACACCCAGGCGCTGCGGATCTTCAAGCAGATCAAAGACGAGAACAGCGCTGCCAATGCGGCCAACAGCCTTGGCATCAATTACCTGTATCTGGGGGACTTTCCGCGGGCGATAGAGAGCTATCAGCAGGCGCTGGACATTTATACCGCTGGTCGTAATAAGAAAGGAGTAGGGCAGGTCTATACGAATATGGGGATTGTCTATCGGAGGATGCTCGATTTCAGGAAGGCGATCGAATACGACAAGAAGGCGCTGGACATTTATTCCCTGTCTGCGGAAGACCTATTACCCAGGGCAAATGTACTGGCCAACCTGGCAAATATCTATGATGATATGGGGGATGGCCAAAGGGCGTTGTCATTTTATGATAGCGCAATGGCTATTTGCGAAAGTATCCGAAATAGCCGGGGTATTGCCAGCAACTCGTTGAATAAAGGAATTGTATACAATGGTTTGGGGGAGTATGATAGCGCCTTTCTTTATCTGAACAAGGGGCTTGGGCTGTACAGGCAGCTGGGAGATAAGAATAGCATGTCTATTGCGCTGAGTGAGCTGGGGAAGGCCGTTTTGCATGCGCCGGAGAAAATACTGGTGAAACGAGGGATGAATCCTGGTAAGAGGAGGGAGACTGCGAACCGGCTTAACCGGGAAGCGTTGCGGCTTGCCGAAGAAATCGAGGCGATCGAAAATCAGCGGGACGTGTGGGAGATACTGGCCAGGACCTATGAGGAGCAAGGAAATGCTGCCGGGGCGCTGGATGCGTATAAGCACTACCTGGTATTGAAGGACAGTATTCTGAACGACTCTACGAAGCAGCGGATCACCAGGCTGACGATGCAATACGAGCAGGAGAAGAAAGCCGCGCAGCAGGAGGCGGGATTCGAGAAGAGGCAGGCGGTGGCGGCGGCGGAGCTGAGCCGGCAGCGATGGCTGACCGGGCTGGTGGCTGTGGTTCTTGTGCTATTCGCCGGGACTTCTTTGGCGATTTTCCTGCTTTATAAAAGACGGCAGGAAGCGAAGAGGCGATACGAGAAGGCCGAGCTAGAGATGAAAGCGCTGCGGAGCCAGATGAATCCCCATTTTATCTTCAATTCTTTGAACTCGGTGAGGGACTATATGGTGCGGCATAGGACGGAGGAGGCGGGGGAATACCTGGGGCGATTTGCCGGGTTGATGCGTTTGATCCTGGAAAATTCCGAAAGAAAGGAGGTGCCGATCAGTGACGATATTGCTGCGATGAAGCTGTATGTCGAACTGGAATCGATGCGGCTGCACAACAGCTTTCGGTACCGTATAACTGTCGATGAGAGCATCGATACGGACAGCACCTATATTCCGCCGCTGATCCTGCAGCCATTCATCGAAAATAGTATCTGGCATGGGCTTGCGGGGAAGAAAGGAGGAGGTGAATTGGTCGTCGGGATTCATAAAATAAACGATATGCTTTGCTGTGTGGTGGAGGATAACGGGCAGGGGAGGAAGGCGAGCGGGAACGGGGAACGAAAGTCTTATGGGACAAAGATTACCGCGGAGCGTATCGGGATGTTCAACAATGCATCGATGAAGGTCATCGATCTCGAGCAGGGGACGCGTGTAGAGATCTGGCTTCCGTTGATGATAGCGTAAGCAAAAGACAAAATGATAAAGGCAATAATCATAGACGATGAGCGGCATTGTATCGATGAGCTATCCGATCTGATCGGAAGGGTAGCTCCTGCGATCACGGTGGTGGGGTCGTTTCAGACGGTGGACGAAGGTATCAGGGGGATCAGGGAGCTGCGGCCGGGCCTGGTGTTTTTGGATGTGGCGATAGGTGATCAAACCGGTTTCGATCTGTTGAAGCGAGTGGGGACGATCGACTTCGATATCGTCTTTACCACCGCGTATGACCAATATGCGGTACAGGCATTCAAGTTCAGCGCGATCGATTACCTGTTAAAGCCGATCATGACAGAAGACCTGGTGAGGGCTGTGAGTAAGCTGGAGCAGAAAACGACGGGGCAGGAGCTGGCCAGGAGGCTGGAAGCGCTGCTGCACAATGTGGGCAGTGGAGATAAGCGGATTGGGGTTCCGGTCGCGAGCGGACTGGTCTTTTTGCAGGTTAACGATATCATCCGGTGTGAAAGCAGCGATAATTATACGCTGCTCTTTACGGTGGACAAGCAGAAGCTGGTCGTGTCGAGGACGTTGAAGGAATTCGAAACCCTGCTGGTTCCCTATCGCTTCTTCCGGGTTCATCATTCCCACCTGATCAACCTGCGTTATATCAAAAGCTATAACAAGGGGAAAGGGGGGACGGTAACGCTGATCGACAATAGCGCGATCGAGGTATCGACGAGGAGGAAGGAAGAGTTTTTAAAGGAGCTCAGCCTATTATAAAGATTTACCCTTTTAAAAAGAACGCTTTCAATTCGCCGGCGTCTTCGGGCTTCATCTTGCCACCGAGGATGAGGCGGAGCTGCCGTCTGCGGAGGGCGCCTTCGTACAGCCTTTTTTCCTCTTCGGTTTCCGCGATGAGCTCGGGAACGGGGCGGGGGCGGCGGTTGGGGTCGAGGGCTACGAACGTGTAGTATGCCTCGTTACTTTTATATTTGTATTGCTGGGTATGGTCTTCGCCCCAGACTTTCATGTGGACTTCCATGGAGCTGTTGAAGGCGCGGCTGACTTTAGCCTCGATGTGTACGACGTTGCCGAGCTTGATGGGGTTTTCGAAGGAGATATTGTCCACGGAGGCGGTGACGACGGGAGCGTTACAGTGTTTTCCGGCAGCAAGGGCGGCCGCGATATCCATCCAGTACATGAGACGGCCCCCCATGAGGTTGCCGAAGACGTTGGTATCATTGGGTAGGACCAGCTCTGTCATGACTACGAGGGATTGTTGCGCGGTCTTGGCTTTACTATTCATACTGCAAATATATCATACATGAGGGAATATATTACTTTGAGCTTGAGTTTACTATTTGTCTTTTCGGGGGCATCAGGTCAACGGCCAAATATCATTTTTATTTTGTCCGACGACCATGCGTATCAGGCGATCAGCGCCTATGGGAGCCGGCTGGCGGAGACGCCGAATATCGATCGGATAGCCAGGGGCGGGGCCCTCTTCACCCGGGCGATGGTCACCAATTCCATCTGTGGTCCGAGCCGGGCGAGCCTGCTGACGGGGAAATACAGCCATAAGAATGGGTATACGCTAAACGAAAGGAAGTTCAATACCGATCAGCTCGTTTTTCCGACTTTATTGAAGGAGAATGGGTATCAGACCGCCTGGATCGGGAAATGGCATCTGGGAAGCCTGCCGAAAGGCTTCGACTACTTCCGGATACTCAACGGTCAGGGGGAATATTATAATCCGGACCTGATCGGTGGTGGTCGGGATACTTTGCGGATGACGGGTTATGTGACCGACATTATCACCCGTCTGACGACGGACTGGCTGGACGGGCGGGATACGACAAAGCCCTTCTGTCTTATAGTAGGGGAGAAGGCGACGCACAGGGAGTGGCTGCCGGACCTTTCAGATCTGGGTGCTTATGATGGGAAGGACTTTCCCTTGCCAGTGACTTTTCATGACCGGTATGAGGGGCGCAGGGCGGCGGCAGACCAGGATATGACGATCGACCGGACGATGCGGTTGGAAGAGGACCTGAAGGTGCATGCCGATTATGAGCGGAGCGGGATCTATAACCGGTTCACTTCGGAGCAGAAAAAGGTCTTTTACGACTACTATGAGAATAAGATCAGCCGGGAGTTCGACCGCCGAAAGGATACGGGAGAGGCGCTGGTCCGTTGGAAGTATCAGCGGTATTTAAAGGACTATCTGTCGGTGGCCCGCAGTCTGGATAGAAATATTGGCCGTCTGCTCGATTATTTGGACCGGACAGGGCTGGCAAAGAATACGGTAGTGATCTATGCTTCGGATCAGGGGTTCTATATGGGGGAGCATGGGTGGTTCGACAAGCGGTGGATTTATGAGGAATCTTTGCGGACGCCTTTTGTGATGCGTTATCCGGGGGTGATACGGCCGGGGACGAAGGTGGGGGAGATGATGCTGAATATAGATTGGGCGCCGACTCTGTTGGACATGGCGGGGGTTAGGGTGCCGGAGGAGATGCAGGGGCGGTCGTTTTTGCCGTTATTAAAGGGAGAGAGGACGGGGTGGAGGAAATCTATGTACTATCACTACTATGAATATCCGCAGCCGCATCATGTGTATCCGCATTTTGGGATTCGGACGGAGCGGTATGTGCTGGCGCGGTTTTATGGTCCGGCTGATTTTTGGGAACTGTATGATTTGCGGAAGGATCCGAAGGAGGTGAGGAATGTTTATGGGGAGGCGGGGTATGAGAAGGTTGTTGCGGGGTTGAAGGAGCGGCTGAAAGGATTGATACGGGAATATGAGGATCAGGAGGCGATGGAGATATTGGAGAGGGCTGTTAAATAGTAGATTAGTTCCCTTTTTTGGTTTTCTTTTTGGGCAGGCCGTGTTTGGCAATAAAGGCACGGGCATTTTCTACTTTCTTGATGACTAAAGGGGATTTGCTGAAGTCCGGGATATTGGGGTCGATGGTGATCCCGGTTGCTGTTTTTTTCTTGTCTGTGGAGGTGTGCATATAGTGTAAATTTAATAAATTATTTTTTCGTAACCAAGAAGGCTTGGTAGGGGCGGTTTTCCTGGAACCTTTCCCAGTTGTTATTTATATATCCTTGGATATCAAAACTTTTATTTATTTCCTGAAGGTTGTTCATAATTTGCATTTGGTATAGTCGAGTCTTTGCTGAAAACGCCAGGTTAAATAGGTTTTCTTCGATCTGAGAAAAGATAATTCCTTTGGCGATTCGTCCTTTTGGACCTACGCTGTAGAATAGGTATTTGTGGAAGTCATCGCCTATGGTGACGGTGTAGCTTGGGTGTTTCATAACGGCAATGTGAATCTGCAAAGGTAGAATCTATCTTCCGGCTCGACTTTTAAACTTTGTGGTGTTTTTCGTCATTGGTGAATCTATGTTGACCATTGGGAAGTTGGTGCTATCCATGTGCTGGTTTATTTTTTTTCTTGCACGATCGATTCTTTCACCAATTACTCAACTCAACATGAGGAACCTAAATCGCACGATTGCAGGATGGATAATCCTTTGCCTGTTGCCGGCTCTGGCATTTTCACAAAACAAAACCATTTCAGGGAACATCAGTGACCCCAGCGGCCACCCGATACAGGGGGCCAGCATTATCATCAAACAAACATCGCATGGTACAGTGAGTGACGCAGAGGGTAATTTTACGCTTAGCGCCAGCGCACGTGCTACCATCGTTATCAGCTCAGCGGGCTTTATCTCCCAGTCATTTAAGGCGGATGATTGGGCTGATAACAATCGCATCGTGCTGAAGGAAGACATTGCCCACCTGGACGAAGTGGTAGTTACGGGGCTTGCGACTACCGTAAAAAGGAGGAACCTGGCAAATGCGGTTGCGACCATCTCTTCGAAAGAATTGAATGGCGGCGCGCCTGCACAAACCTTCGACGCTGCGCTGGAAGGAAAAATTTCCGGGGCCTCGATCAATGCCAATTCGGGTGCGCCCGGCGGCGGTATCTCTGTAAAGCTCAGGGGCACCACGTCTATTTTCGGCAATACGCAGCCGTTGTATGTTGTGGATGGGGTTTATGTCGACAACACTTCTACGTCGGCGGGTCTGAATGCGGTTACGGCTGCGGCGCCTGGCGGAGCGGTGACTTCTACCCAGGACAATCCGTCCAGCCGTATTGCGGATTTGCGGGCGGAAGATATCGAGAACATCGAGATATTGAAAGGCGCTTCTGCCGCAGCTATATATGGTTCCAAGGCGGCTGCAGGTGTTATCATCATCACGACGAAAAAGGGTAAGGCGGGGCGGACGAAGATTTCGGTTTCTCAGGATATCGGAGCTATTACGGCTCGTCATCTGCTGGGTGTTCGTCAGTATAACGCCGACCGGGCGGCAAGCCGTGGCGCAGATGCTGCCGACAGTGCGAGGCTGCGCCAGGACTTTCTCGACGCCCAGGCCGCAGGTCATATCTATAACTATGAAAAAGAAGTATACGGCAATACCGGCTTTGCGCGCAACACCGTATTGAGCGTCAGCGGCGGAACGGCCAATACGGGTGTCTATTTTTCGGCTTCGCAGAAAGATGAAGGCGGCATCGTGAAGAATACAGGCTATCGCAATAGCAGCCTGCGACTGAATATCGATCACCGAATCAATGACAATATCAAGATCGGTATCAGCACCAACTATGTCAACTCCTCTGCAGACAGGGGATTGACGGGCAATGACAATGTAGGCGCCTCTTTCGGCGTGGCTCTTTCCTCCACTCCTGATTTCGCCCAGCTGCATCCTGATGCAAGGGGCGATTATCCGGCAAACCCGTTTGGAACCTCGAATCCATTGCAGACCATTGCCCAGATGACCAACAATGAATCGGTCAACCGGTTTATCACCGGGATTAATCTGGAAGCGCTGCTGCAGAAGAATGATAAGAGCAATACGAGGTTCATTGCCCGTGGCGGTGTCGATTTCTACAATCTTTCCACGACGGCGCTTTTTCCGGGTACTTTACAGTTCCAGGCAGTAAATAAAGGCACTTCGATAGAGGGGGGGACGACCAATCTCAATACGAACTATACCCTCTCGCTGGTCAACACCTTTACCGCCTCCGACAAATTATCGTTTACTACTTCCGCAGGATTGACGCAGGAAACCGGGGATTATAAAAACCTCATCAATGTGGCTACGCAGGTGATCAGCGGACAATCCAATGTCGACCAGGCGGGGGCGTTGAATGCCACAGAGCTGAAGCAGAAGTATGTCAACCAGGGTCTGTTCATACAAGAGGAAGCCAATATCAATGACCTGTTCTCGGTCACCGGAGGAGTACGGTTCGACCGGTCTTCCAATAATGGCGACGTCGCTAAATACTACGTGTATCCGAAGGCCGGTGTTTCCTGGAATCTGACGAAGATGGGCATATTGAAGGATGGGATTGTCGACAACCTAAAATTACGCGTAGCGTACGGACAAGCTAACAATGTGCCTGTCTACGGCAGCAAGTTTACGTCTTTCGGCATATCCAATATCTCCGGCTTTCCGGGTTTGCTGATCGGGAGCAGGGAGGGGCGCGCGGATATCAAGCCCGAACGTCAGGCCGAGCTCGAAACCGGGATCGATATCAGCCTGCTTAAGGGGCGGCTGGGATTTGTATTTACTTACTACAACAAGACCATTCAGGATTTCCTGCTGCTGAATGCGCTGCCTTCCTCTTCCGGGTTTTTCAGCCAGTGGCTCAATGCGGGCGACCTGCGTAATCGCGGCGTCGAGCTGGGTATGACGGCAAGACCTATACAGACAAAAAATCTTGTCTGGAATACTTCGGTCAATTTCTGGTTGAACCGGTCGAAGGTCACGCGGTTGAGCATTCCGTCCGTGCCGACCGGAGGCTTTGGCACTGGCTTCGGGACCTTCCAGATCCAGGAGGGTAGAAGCGCCACGCAGATAGTGGGATTAGATGGCAGCGGCAACGTTGTGCAGCTAGGAGACGCGGAGCCGACCTTCCAGATGAATACGTACAACGAAATCACTTTCTTCGAGAAGCTCAGCCTGCGGTTTCTTCTGCATTGGAAGCAAGGTGGACGGAACGTGAACCTCACACAGATCCTCAATGATCTGGGGGGAACGAGCCCTGACTACGACAAGGTCACCAATAAGCAGAATATACCCGATGGAGAATACCGGGCAGGTCTTGCGGCGTCGGATGCCCGTCCCTTTGTTCAAAATTCCGGTTACGTACGTTTGCGTGAGATCGGTTTATATTATTCTTTCACTCACCTTCCCATAAACTATATAAAGGGGCTGCGTGTCGGGGTATCGTTGAACAACTTCTTTACCGCCACCAAGTACAAGGGGTATGACCCGGAAGTATCTAATTTTGGAACGGGTCTTTCCAGCGGGGTGGACGTAGATCCTTATCCGTCGAGCAAAAGAGCGGATTTTCATATTTCACTCGATTTTTAAATGCGTATAAAAAATGTACATGAAAAAGAATACTATTCTATATAGGCTCTTATTGCCGTCGCTGGTTCTTTTTAGTCAGGCCTGTAAAAAAGATTATGGCGATCTGAATCACGCTACGGTAGAGAATTTTATCGCCAATGCCACCGTACCGCAGCTAAACAACCTGGTGAGCGGCACCGAGTCGGGAATGCGCGGCGAGGTGACGTTGTACCTGGATGACGTAGGGATACTTGGAAGGGATTTCTATCGTCTCAATGGCGCAGAGCCCCGGTATGTTACGGATATGGTAGGAGGGGGGCAGGCGACCCTTACCGGTGATAATTTTTATATCGGCAAT
>JAFDYG010000264.1 GCA_018267545.1 Bacteroidota bacterium | reverse complement strand
CTCGGCTATCCCGATAAGATGAGCGATGTCCCCTCCGACACAAAACCTCTCCATGACCTGGCAACCTTTCGCGGCAAAGCAAAGCTGCGGTCCAAAAAAGAAATCCTCGACAAAACCGACCTCCTCCTGCGAATGCACTGGGCCTGCGAAGAAGCCCGCCTGAACAACAAGCCCATGCCCGGCAACCTCAGCCTGGACGTCATTATGGAATGGCACCTCGCCCTGAACTGGCTCATCCGTTATGGCGACCAAAATTGGGACGACGTAACCACCGACACCTAAACTGCAACTGGCACAATTTTTCCTTATTTTAGGGTAACCAAAAATTTCCCCCATGCCCATCCGAATGACCGATGACCCGCAAGACCCAGACAGCAACAGTGGTGACGACAACGGCGGCGGCGGAGGCGGCGGTTTCTCCGGCGGGGGTGGGGGAGGAGGAAACCCACTCGGCCTCATCCTCATGCTCCTCGGCCTGTTCCGCGGCCGCGGTCTCATCTTTGTCCTAGCCCTCCTCGCCGGCGGCTACTTCTTCTTCGGCCGTGGCTGCAACTTCGGAGGCGGCGGACCAGGCAACAACCCCGTCAGCAACATCATCCAAAATCTCGCCACCGGCGGCTTCCTCGACCCCAAACAATTCGAAAAGGCTAACATATACGAGTCCCTCTCCGACGACTCCACCAAGAACCCCCTCCCCGAAGCGGTCAATCTCCAAAAGTTCGCCCCCGGAGTCGGCGACCAGGGGCACCAGGGCAGCTGTGTCGCCTGGAGCAGCGCCTACGCCGCCCGCACCATCGCCGAAGCGGCCCGCACCGGCCAAAACCCAAACACGTTAAGATACAGCCCCTCCTTCCTCTACAACCAGATCGGTCTCGAAGGCTGCCAGGGCTCCTACATCCAACGGGCCATGGAATTCATGACCCGCAGCGGCTCCGTCCCCTACGACGCATTTCCCTACGACGACAAAGACTGTGCAAGACAACCCGACCAATCCCTCCTCGAACAAGCACGGCAAAACAAAATGCGGGGCTACAACCGCCTCACCCCCGGCGACCGCAACAACGCCATCGACCTCCGCGCCATAAGAGAAAACCTCGCCCAGGGCGCGCCCGTCGTCATCGGCATGATGGTCGGCGGCTCCTACATGCAGGACATGTTCGGCAAAGACCTCTGGACCCCCTCCGCAGAAGACCGCCAGATGGCCGGCTTCGGCGGCCACGCCCAGTGCGTCGTCGGCTACGACGACCGCAAATACGGCGGAGCCTTTCTTATCATGAACAGCTGGGGACCCAAATGGGGCAACAACGGCTTCGCCTGGGTCCGCTACCGCGACTTCAAATACTTTGTCCGCGAAGCCTACGGCCTCGAACCCATGCCCAAAACCGGCGCCGCCGCCAATACCCCCTTCGCCTGCGAAGTAGGCCTCGTCCAGGTCAGCTACGAAGGAAAGAAAACCGTCTCCAGCGACTACATCCCATTACAAGTCAAAGGCGGCAACGTCTTCGAAACCATTAGCCCCGTTAAGCTAGGCACCCGCTTTAAAATGGAAGTCCAAAACTCCACCGAATGCTATGTCTATGTATTCGGAAAAGAAACCGACGGAACCAGCTACACCCTCTTCCCATACCCCCGCGCCGACAACCCATCTAAAACAAAATACTCCCCCTTCTGCGGTATAACGGGTTATCGACTCTTCCCGAAGGACAAATCCATGATGCCAGACTCCATCGGCGCCCGCGACCAGATGGCCGTCATCGTTAGTAAATCCCCGCAGGACTGGTACGCTATAAACAATAAAATCTCCCAAAACCCCAGCCAGGACTTCGGCGCCCGCGTCAACGCCGCCTTCGGCACCCAGGTCGTCCGCAACGTAAAATTCAAAAGCTCGGCCAAAGGAAATATGCAATTCACCGTCGAAGGCGACCCCAACAGCGTCGTGGTCACCATCGTCGAAATCAGTAAACACTAGCCGTATGGATGAATTTTTCAAGCTAACCCGCAACCCCCTGCGCTTCCGCCTCTACCTGCTGACCAAACTCCCCTCCGCCTTCTTCTCCGGCCTGCGCATCACGCAGGCCGACCCCAATACCTGCACCGTCGAAATTCCCTTCAAATACTTCACGAAAAACCCCTTCCGCTCCACCTACTTCGCCTGCCTGTCCATGGCGGCCGAAATGAGCACGGGCATTCTCGCCATGAGCGCCATCTATAAACGAACCCCAAAAATATCCATGCTCGTCACTGGCCTCGAAGCCAGCTTCCACAAAAAAGCCGCCACCCGCACCTCTTTCCGCTGCGAAGACGGCCCCAAAATCCACGAAGCCATCCAGACCGCCATCACCACCGGCCAGCCACAAACGATAAAAGCCCGCTCCATAGGAACGGGCCCCAGCGGCGAAACCATCGCCGAATTTTTTATCACCTGGTCGTTTAAGGTTTCATCAAAATCAAAACCTACTCCTTGACAAACGAAACCGTCTGCTTCACTCCCCCTCCGACCTTTACAAAGTAAAGGCCCTTCCCCAGCCTCGACACATCCAGCGGCACCCAATTCTCCCCCTTCTCCAGCATCACCGGCGCAGACCACTGCAGCCTGCCCATAATGTCGGTCACCGTCACCACCACCGCAGCACGTTCCTCCATCATCGTATACAAACGAGCGCTGCCACCCTCAACCAAAGAAGGCCGAATCTCCGCCCGATTGATCAAAGCAACACTATTGACATTCACCACCGTACTATATACAAAGGAACTATCCTGTCCCTGCATCTTTATCCGATACTGCAACGCAGAAGCACCCAAATGCACCTCGTCGACGAAACTATAATCAACCCGTCCCGTCTCTCCCATAACACTCCCCGCATCTACAAAAACACCCCCGTCCGTCCCCCTCTGTACCGTATATGAACGAACCCCGGCGCCATTCCCCACCGACCAGCTCAATCGCACACTAGACCCATCCTGCCTCTGCGCCCTGAAGCTCTCGACCCCCAACGGCAACGTAGTCATAACACCAATCTGTACGAACGAGCTGCTCGCGCTCGTACACCCCCCCGCATTCTTGATCGTAACCCGATACCGGTTACTATACAAACCCGAGGTCATGCTCAGGATCGTCAGCGTGTTGCTGGTTGCCCCGCTATAAGTTGGATTGGACGCGGCAATATTCGAAAACGTACCAGCCCCGACCGCCGTCAGCCACTGATAAGTAAAAGGTCCCGTACCCGAGCTAATCGTAACCGGTATATTGACAGCCATACCCGGATCAGCCGTGATCGACCCCGCCGTAGGCAGCGTAAAAACCGCCAGCGCAGGCACGAGCTGAGTAGTGACCCCGCTCGTGATTATACACCCCGCTCCGTCATTGGCAGTATATCTATACTTATACCCATCCACTGCCGGCGCAAGCGAGCTGATCGTCAACGCACCCGTAGCCCCCCCGGCATAGCTGATCCCGCTGGGATCCGCCCCATCCACCACATTCCCCCATCCACTCCCGCTATTCACCTGCCACTGATAGCTCACGCCGCCAGCCGCAGCCGTATTTAAGGTATGCGAGGTCCCCGGACAGTTCGTAGAAGTTGCGTCATCGAGACTGACGTCAGGCCCCACATTCATGGTGGCCTGAATAGACGTAACAGGACTGCCGCCATTGAGAGAAACGATACTCTGGTATTTATTACCATTCATCGTCGAAGGCGCCCGCGTAATCGTCAGCGTTGGGCCCGTAGTCCCCGTATAGATTCCATTGGCCGGATTGACACCGGTAGTCGAGCCTTCGACAAGGTCATTCCAGCTGAGGCCCCCATCGATGCTCTCCTGCCATTGATACGTGAGCGTACCACTGCCCGTAGCCGAAACGGTGAATGTGGCATTCGCGCCCGTACAGACCGTCCGATTTGAAGGTAACGATGAATTGAGGTGAGCTTGAGACCGGGCCGTCAGTGAAAGGCTCGCAAGCACCAAACAGGTGAGTGAAAAGTTTTTCATGGGATCGGGTATTAGGTTTTGAAGGGATAAATCTACAATAAAGTCTCCCGGTATACTAGTGTTTAGACATTAAAAATTACCCTTAGAAACGCATAACAGAATACATCCATCCCGGCATCTGCCGGGATGGATGTAATAGATTATCGAACCAGGAGCAGTTTCGTCGAATACGCTTTTCCATTGCTGCGTATGACACAGAAATGCGTTCCCGGTGCAAGTCCGGCAGAACCCAGCGACAGACTATAGGTCTGACCTGCAACTACCGTCTTATTAAACAACATTCTTTCTCTTACTCCCACACTATTAAACAGCTCGACCGTCACCAGCGAAGCCGTCGGCGAATGGAAAGTAACCAACGTAGTGCTGCTGAAAGGATTGGGATAAACCTTATAGTCAAACAAGGTATCCGCACTCATATCCGGACGTCCTCCCACACCCGAAGCCGCGCCACCCGCGAAACCCGCACCCCCGGCACAACCCGTCGTATTCCGCACCACCGTCGTCACCGCCTGCGTCGAGCAGCCATTATTATCGTTAGTCACGACGATAGTGTACGTCCCGGGAACGGTCACGACCACGGCCTGACCCGCGATAAAATTATTATCCGGTGTCACCCACAGAAAATCCACGTCCGTAGAAGTCGAGCTGCTCCTCAGATCCACGCTCGTATTGATACAATTCAAAGGACCATTGTTGGAAGCCGTTACTCCCGCAGGCGTCGCCGTATCCGCCAGCACAACCGTACCGGTCGAAGACGAACAACCATTCGCCGGATTGGTAACCGTCAGTGTATAGTTGCCCGGAACCTCCGTTTCGGCAATCGCCGTCGCCGCTGTATATCCACCAGGGCCCGCCCAGCTATACGTCACACCCGGTGTCGTAGAAGCGCCCTGCAGATCGATCGTCGGCGTGAAACAGCTGATGATATCGCTGGGACTTGCCGTAAGCCCGATAGGAACACTGACATTTCTCGTCACCGTACCGGGAAGGGTAGTGAAACAGCCATTGACAGGGTCGGTAACCGTTACCGTATAAGTCCCCGGAGCAGCCGCGGTTGCGCTCGCGCCCGTAGCGGTGAAGCCCGAAGGACCCGTCCAGCTATACGTCACCCCCGCCGTAGTCGAGCTGCTGGTCAAGAGCACCGTGGGATGCGTACAAGTGATCTGCGCCGTCGCCGGTGTAGCCGTCGTCGTAACCCCGCCCGGTATCGCCGTATTCGATGTTACCGTAGACGTACTCGTTGCGGTACATCCATTCGCGGTATTGGTCGCCGTCAGCGTATACACACCCACCACCGTCGCCGTCGCGCTTACACCCGTTGCGCTAAACCCGCCAGGCCCAACCCAGCTATAGGACGTACCCGGTGTAGTCGAAGCCGCGGTAAACACGACATTGTTATTCGTACAGGTCAGCTGCGAAGCGCTGGGAATCGACGTCGTCGTCAACCCCTGCGGCACCAGGATATCCTGCGCCACCAGCGCCGTATCCGAAGCAGAGCATCCTCCAACCGTCACCGTCAGCGTATAGATGCCAGGCGTACTCACTACAGGATTTTGCACCGTCGATGTAAAACTGCCAGGCCCGGTCCAGCTATAAACGGCCCCCGCCGAAGTGGAGCTGCCCGACAGCGTTACGGACGATCTGGTACAGGTCAACGAACCGCCGGCCGACGCCAGCGCGTTGACGCCATCGATACCGCTCAGCTTCACATTATCGAAGAAATATCGCTCCGTAGGATCGGAATCACTGGTCCGGATGACGATCTGCAGCGTGCTGCCCACCGGGATGGACGGCGTTATCGTGATCGAAGACGTTCCCGTCGTCGAAGACCCAATCCCCGCCTGGTCGTCATAGACAGGAGTCTCCGGGCCGCCATCCAGTTTATAATATACGCGAACGTAGTCCGCCGTTTCGAAAGCATCGGAAGTAGAAGCCGTCTCGCTCCGAAGATCTACCGACAGGACCATGTTCGTCTTGCCGGCGATATTGATCAGACCGGAAGTCCAGACCCCTTCCGACTGACCGCTAAAAGAGGTCTTGAATTCATTATTCTGCACCGAATACGTACCCGTACCCGTGGTCGTCGCCGTCCATGGCGTGCTCCCCGCATCCGAAACCGTACCATTGGGAAACGTAAAGTCTTCCAGCCAGAACACCGCCGGTGTTCCCACACCGGTCGTCACCGCTACCGTCTGCGAGGCCGTACACCCCGTCGCCGGATTGGTCACCGTCACCGTATACGAACCCGCAGCACTCACCGTCGTGCTGGCCAGCGTGCTGCTGAATCCTCCCGGCCCCGTCCATCGGAATGTAGCACCCGATACGGACGAGGTCGCGCTGATGGTCGCGCTGGTCGAACAACCCATCGCCCCTCCCGTAGCGGAAATATCAGGCGGCGCATTATTGGCGGCAACCGTCACAGAAGCGCTTCCCGTTCCCGATGAGCTCGTACCCACCACTAAATAATTCCCCGGCACCGAAACGACCGGATTGGCTGAAGTGGAAGTAAACCCATTCGGCCCGGACCAGCTGTACGTCGTGGCCCCCGAGGCCGACAACGTAACGGAAGGAGTCGTACAAGTCAGCACCCCTGAATTACTGGCCGTTGCCGTTACCGTGATTCCCGATACCGAGCAAGGCCCGACTTCCTTGAATACATCGTACTGTTCTATATAATACTCCGAATTGCCCTTCGTCGTATCGTAAATGCGGATGACGATCTGAACCTTACTCCCCGTCATTGGAGCAGACTTGACCAGCGCAGTCCCCATGTTCCCATACATAGCCGTGTCCAATATCTCCGGCCCGTTATCGAGCTTGTGGTAGACTTTTACATACTCCGAACTGCTCTTCGAACCCTCGTTCGAAATCTTGGCGTCGATCTGCACACCGGTATACCCTGCAATGGAAAATATCTGTGAGTACCATACCCCTTCGCCGCCCAGCGTCTGCGCCTTGATCCGGTGAGATTTTATCGAAAAATAAGT
>JAFDYG010000263.1 GCA_018267545.1 Bacteroidota bacterium | reverse complement strand
GGCGTCATGCCCCAACCCCGCTTCTCCATCCCCGCAAACAACGCCGGCTGGAATACGTCATGCAAAAAAGCCCCCAACGCACCCCCCAGCTTATTCCACTGCGAGCTGAGCAGCGTCATGGTATACTGAAAGTCGGCCCCATCGCTCACGTGATTGTCGATTTGTATATCCGGGTTTACCCAATGAAAGATCCTGGCAAAAGACCGGGCATTCCGGCTGTCGTTCTTGGTAAAATCCCGGTTCAGGTCCAGGTTCTGCGCATTTCCACGAAAGCCATAGCTCTCCGGCCCGTTCTGGTTGACCCTCGAAAACGAAGTCCGGTTCAGCGACCCGCCGATATTATAAAGAGGGATGACGGCCAGCGCCACATTATCCGGCAGCTTCATCTTCCCGGCGACGAGATCCCGCATCAGCATCATGCTCGCATCTACTCCATCCGGCTCCCCGGGGTGAATACCATTATTGATAAGGATGACCAGCTTCCCCTTCCGCCGCCAGGCCGCAGGGTCCGCTACTCCGTCATTGGAATACAACAATACGTGATACGGATACCCCGCATCGCTCATGCCCATCTCCTTGATGGATAACAACGGAGACGCCTTGTCCAATTGCTTGTAAAAATCGATACACTCGAAGTAGGTAGCCGTACGAAGACCGTTCGACTTTTCGAAAGGAGTAGTCTGGCTAAAGCCCAAAAAAGGCACAAGGGCCAACACAAGAATGAAGTATTTTCTCATAAGGCCCTGAAATTAAAAAAGACCGTCAATAGACGGTCTCCCCCGGCAAAATTTATTTTGCCGGACATTAAAAAGCCAAAATCCCATCTACTTTTTGCAAATAGATGGGATTTTGGCTAACAAACTATTTTTACATTCTAAGTAACAGAAGATTACTTGGCAGCAGCCAGCGCATTCACCTTCTTAGCCAGCTTACTCTTCAGGTTAGCCGCCTTGTTCTTGTGAATTACACCCTGCTTAGCCAGCTTGTCGATCATAGAGGCTACTTCAGGCAGCTGTTCTCCTGCTTCCTTCTGCCCCTTAATCGCCTTCAGGTCACGAATCGCGTTACGGGTAGTCTTACCGTTGTAACGGTTGCGATCCCTGCGCTTTTCAGCTTGCCTTACATCTTTTTTGGTTGCCTTGTGATTTGCCATGAACTCGACATTTTTAGGACGGCAAAAGTAGACCCATTTGGGGGAACTACCAAATAAAAATCCGAAAAAAGCCGCTCAAACCCCGAAAATCGCCCATTTGGACCTCTTAGCCCCCTCCAAATTCACCCCTTCCCCAAAAACCCGAAGACCCCCGCGTCTCATATAGTCCTAAATATCAAATAAATGCTAAAATCAATCAAAATCCTCCCGTTCCTTGTTTAATTTTGAGCGATATTTGTAGGCTAATAACTTTCTAGTTCAACAGCACTCTTCTATGAAGGACTATTCGTTTATAACTAATTCTCATCCAGCTTATATCGAGGGACTCTACCAGGATTTTGTGAAGAACCCCGATGCCGTGGATCCCGAGTTCAGAAAATTTTTCGAAGGCTTTGATTTCGCAGTAGCACAGGGCAAATCCGCTTACCTCAATGGCAATGGCGCCGCTAACGGCACCCTCGCCAAGACTCTCACTACAACCGATGGCGTAGACTGGAAAAAGGAACTGGGCGCATACCGCCTCATCCTGGGCTATCGCAATAAGGGTCACCTGCTCGCCAAAACCAATCCCATCCGCCCTCGCAAAGATCGCGGAGCAAACCTGGACCTGGCTTTTTATGGCTTTACCCAGGAAGACCTCGAAAAAAGCTTCTTCGCCGGTAACCTCATCGGCCTGGGAACGACTACCCTGCGCAAAATTCTCGAACACCTGCAAAAAACCTATGCCGACCACGTCGGTATCGAGTTCAAATACATCAGCGACCAGAAGAAGGTCGACTGGCTCACCAACGAGCTGGAGAACAAGTTTCAGGCGCCCCTTCCCCTGGAAAAGAGACGCCGCATCCTCGAGAAGCTGAACCAGGGCGTCATCTTCGAGAAGTTCCTCCACACCAAATACATCGGCCAGAAGCGCTTCTCCCTCGAAGGCGGCGAAGCTACCATCCCTGCGCTCGATGCGATCATCACGACAGCCGGCAACCACAACGTACAGGAAGTGGTCATCGGCATGGCCCACCGCGGCCGCCTCAATGTCCTGGCCAATATCATGGGCAAGACCTACGAGCAGATCTTCAGCGAATTCGAAGGCACCGCAAAAATGGACCAAACCATGGGCAGCGGTGACGTAAAATATCATATGGGTTATGGCAGCGAAGTCAAGACGGCCGACGACAAGACCGTCCACCTGAAGCTCATGCCCAACCCCTCCCACCTCGAAGCCGTCAACCCCGTCGTTGTAGGTTTCTCGAGAGCAAAGGCCGACGTCTTGTATGAAAGCGATTACGACAAGATCCTCCCCATCCTGATCCATGGAGACGCCTCCATCGCAGGCCAGGGCATCATCTATGAAGTGCTCCAGATGAGCAAGCTCAAGGGCTACTACACCGGAGGTACCATGCACATCGTCATCAACAACCAGATCGGCTTTACCACCGACTTCGACGACGCCCGCAGCTCCGACTACTGCACCTCCCTGGCAGCTACCGTCCAGGCGCCCGTGCTCCACGTCAACGGAGACGACGCCGAAGCCGTGGTCAAATGCGCGGATATTGCAACCCGCTATCGCCAGGAGTTCAACTCCGACGTCTTTGTCGACCTGGTCTGCTATCGCCGCCACGGTCACAACGAAGGCGACGACCCGAAGTTCACCCAGCCGCACCTCTACGCGCTCATCGACCAGCACCCCAATCCTCGCGAAGTCTACCAGCAATACCTCTCCCAAAACGGAGAAGCCGAGCTCCAGGACCTGGCCAAGGAAATGGAAAAGAAATTCTGGGCGGACCTGCAGGAACGTCTCGACGACGTCAAACAGAACCCGCTGCCCTATACCTACCAGAAGCCCGAGCTTCAGTGGCAAAGCCTTCGCAAGGCTACCGGTAACGACTTCGACCAGTCGCCCATCACCGCCATCAGCGAAGCAGACTTTAAAAAAATCTTCGACGCCATCATGGCCTGGCCCGAAAGCTTCAAACCCCTCAGAAAGGTCGAGAAGCTGCTCCAGGACAAGATCAAGCTCTTCCAGGAAGAAGGTAAGGTTGACTGGGCTACCGGTGAGCTGCTGGCCTACGGCAGCCTCCTGCTCGACGGCAAGGACGTAAGGATGTCCGGCCAGGACGTACAACGCGGCACCTTCTCGCACCGCCACGCCGTCCTCCGCGATGAAAATACGGACGAACTCTACAACCGCCTCTCCCGTCTCCCCGACGCCAAAGGCGAATTCATGATCTACAACTCCCTGCTCAGCGAATACGCTGTCCTGGGCTTCGAATACGGATATTCCCTCGCAAACCCCAATGCGCTCGTATTGTGGGAGGCGCAGTTCGGCGACTTCAGCAATGGCGCCCAAACGATCATCGACCAGTTCATCACCGCCGCCGAACAGAAATGGCAGCGCATGAACGGCGTGACCCTCCTGCTGCCCCACGGCTACGAAGGACAAGGCCCCGAACACAGCAGCGCCCGCATGGAACGCTTCCTGCAGATGTGCGCCGAATACAATATCGTGGTTACGGATATCACCACCACGGCCAACCTATTCCACGCCTTCCGCCGTCAGCTGGCCTGGCCCTTCCGGAAGCCCCTTGTCAACTTCTCGCCCAAGGCCAACCTCCGCCATCCCGGTTCCTACTCAAAGATGGAAGAGTTCACCCAGGGCGGCTTCAAAGAAGTCATGGACGACTCCTTCGTCGACGACGCCAACCAGGTCAAGAAGGTCCTCTTCTGCAGCGGTAAAGTATATTTCGACCTGGCCGATCGCCAGAAGAAGGATAACAGAAAAGACGTCGCCATCGTCCGCCTCGAGCAGCTCTACCCGCTGCCCGTCCAGCAGCTCGATGCGCTGTACAAAAAATACAGCCAGGCGTCCACCTGGTTCTGGGTACAGGAAGAGCCCCTCAACATGGGCGCTGCTTCCTTCCTGCAGATGAACCTGAAAAACATAAACTATGGAGTCATCAGCCGCCAGCCCAGCGCTGCCACGGCTACCGGTTACTCCAAAGTACACGCCCAGGAGCAGGCCGAAATCATCGAAACAGCATTCAGCATCTAATAAGTAAATTTTTAATAAACACAACTCCCACAGGGGAGAAGGAGGATTAAATGATTGACATAAAAGTTCCGGCAGTCGGAGAATCGATCAGCGAGGTAACGCTGGTAAAATGGCTCAAACAAGAAGGACAGTATGTTGAACGAGACGAAGTAATCGCAGAGCTGGAAAGCGAAAAGGCAACATTCGAAGTCAATGCAGAAAAGGCCGGCGTGCTCAAGCCCGTCGGCAAGGAAGGCGACACCCTCAAGATCGGCGACGTAGTCGCCCAGATCGACGAGACCGCCGCCCGCCCCGAAGGCAAGGCCGCTCCCGCAGCCGCACAAGCCGCTCCCGCAGCACAAGCCGCCCCCGCCGCACAAACCGCGCAGCCGGCAGCCCAACCCGCCCAGGCCAACGGCTCGGCCAAACCCGCCGCCCAGGCCCCGGTTTCATCCATTCCCAACGACATCAAGGCGACTCCCGTAGCCGCCGCAATCATATCCGACAAAAAGATCGACGCAGGCTCCATCACACCCACCGGCACCGGCGGCAAGATCCTCAAGAACGATGTCCTGGAAGCCCTGGCCCACCCCGGCCGCACTCCGGGCAGGGAACTCTTCACCCGCGTCGACCGCCGCGAAAAGATGAGCAACCTCCGCAAGACCGTTTCCCGCCGTCTCGTGGAAGCCAAGAATACAACGGCCATGCTCACCACCTTCAACGAGGTAGACATGAGCGCCATCATGGCCCTGCGCGCAAAGTATAAGGACAAGTTCAAAGAAAAGCACGGCGTAAACCTCGGCTTTATGAGCTTCTTCACCAAGGCTACCTGCTATGCCTTGCAAGAATGGCCCGCCGTAAACGCCTATATCGATGGCGATGAGCTGGTCTATCACGACTACTGCGACATCTCCATCGCCGTCTCCGCCCCCAAAGGCCTCGTCGTTCCGATCATCCGCAACGCCGAAAGCCTCAGCATGGCCGACATCGAAAAGAAAGTCGTCGAGCTGGCTACCAAGGCCCGCGATAACAAGCTCAGCATGGATGAAATGCAGGGCGGCACCTTTACCATCACCAACGGCGGCGTATTCGGAAGCCTGATGTCCACACCGATCATCAACATTCCCCAGTCCGCCATACTCGGTATGCACAAAATCGAAGAACGTGCTGTTGTCGTTGGCGGCCAAATCGTCGTGCGTCCCATGATGTACCTGGCGGTCAGCTACGACCACCGCATCATCGACGGCCGCGAATCCGTGAGCTTCCTCGTTCGCATCAAGGAACTCCTGGAGAATCCCGACCAGCTGCTCTTCGGCAAAGACCCGCTGAAGGCCCTGCTCGAACTCTAAGCCAACTAATCTTTATCAGAGCGATCATCATAGATGGTCGCTTTTTTCATTTGATATGATATTCGATAACCAGCTCCGCCACGCAATCAACATCCTCGACCTCTACAAAGGCGACATGCCCCTCCACGTCTGGCTAAAAGACTTCTTCCGTCTCAACAAACAAATGGGCTCCCGCGACCGCAAGCTCCTCAGCAGCCTCGTCTACAGCTACTACCGCCTGGGCCACTCCCTAAAAAACCTGAAAGTCGATGAACGCCTCCTCGCCGGCTTCTTTCTCTGCAACGACCAGCCCCATGAGCTATTAAATTATTTCAAACCCGAATACAACGAAAAAGCCGCCCTCCCCCTCGAAGAAAAAATAGCCTTCTTCCAATCCCAACCCGAAGGCTCAAACTTCAAGATCCTCGACATCTTCCCCTGGCAGGACGAGCTCTCACCCGGCATCGACCCCACAGCCTTCTGCCTCTCCTTCCTCCGCCAACCCGACCTCTTCCTCCGCATCCGCCCCGGTCACGAACAATCCGTCCGCAATAAGCTCGACCCTTCTACCCCCTTTATCCCCCCCTTCACCCTCCGCCTGCCCAACGGCTTCAAAGTAGAAGACCACTTTACTCCAGATCTCGAAGTCGTCATCCAGGACTACAGCTCCCAACGCATCGCCGAGTTCCTCCAAACACCAGCTACCCCAGACTTCTTCTGGGACGCATGTGCAGCCTCCGGCGGCAAATCCATCCTGACCCACGACCTGTACCCCAACATCAACATAACGGCCTCCGACATACGCAACACCATCCTAAAAAACCTCCGCAGCCGTTTCTCCTACGCCGGCATTACCAACTACCAAACCTTCCTCGCCGACCTCACCCGTACTCCTCCTCCCGACGCAGCCGCCAACGCCGACCTCATCCTCGCCGACGTCCCCTGCACCGGCAGCGGCACCTGGAGCCGCACCCCCGAAGACCTCTACTTCTTCAACCCGCAAAAAATCACCAACTACGCCACCGCGCAACGCTCCATCATCGGGCACATAGCACCCCGCCTCCAGCCAGGCGCCTGGCTCGTCTACAGTACTTGCTCCGTCTTTAAAAAGGAAAATGAAGAGATGGCCGCCCTCATCAAAAAAACTCCCGGCCTGAAACAAAATAGAATGGAAAATATAAAAGGTTACGATCTCCGCGCCGACACCATGTTCGCCGCCCGCTTCACCCGCTAATCCAACCCCCGCAAACCCCTCGCGCGCCCGGCCCACGCCGCACACTAATTGTGCGACTGCAGCTTCATCGTCACCACAAACCCAATCTTATACCCCGACTGCGTCCCATCCGGCGTCGGCGGCTGATACTCCCACATCTCCGTATGCCTGTACACCAACCCCACGCTCTTTGCATACGTCTCCCACCAATACGTCCTCGACGCAAATGTCTTCGGGTCCTTGATCGGCACATTGACCGAATCATTCACCGCCAGCATCGTCACCGTCGTATCATACTTCTTCGAACCCACCGCATACGGCAGCCCGACATTCTGATACGTATAGCTCCAATTATCCAAATTCAAATGCGAGTCATCGCTAAAATCGAAAAAGTCCTTGAACGGTTCATACGGCAACGCCGCATTCCCATTCCAAACCGTACCAAAATCGACCGGCGCCACCAGCTTGATATATCGCAAATTGTCTTCCGTAACCGCCACCTGCAAAGAGGACGGCGAAACCGTATACGTCTTGCTGCTATACCAATAAGAACCCAGCGTATCGCTCAAATAACGGGTAACCAGCCAGGCCGTCTTCCCCGACCCATCCGTAAACGACTTCTCCACCGAATCCTTTGCTAAATAGCTCGTGGTCGTATCCAGCTGTCCGTAATAATAGAAATTGAGGGAATCCAACCGGTAGATGGCATACTTACCGACTTGCAAGGGCATAAAAAAATCGGTCGGTGCTCCTTGATAATCAGGGCTATTTTTAAAATCAACGTTTTTCTTACAGCCGATTCCGCTGGCGACAAAGGCGAGAATTAAAAGGAGACCCAGACGATTTTTCATATCTATAAAGTAAAAATCCGGGAAGCGATACCTCCCGGACTTGTAACGTATTATAGGTTATTTTATTGCTGCCAAATGCGCCCAAACTCGCCCATAGACCGCATGCCCGCCCAAGGCGCCGCACCCCCTAAATCCCCGGCACAGCCCGCTGTATAATCCCCCCTCCAATCACCTCATCCCCCTCATAAAAGACAGCGCTCTGACCCGGCGCGATGCTCTTCGCCTTCTCATAAAACCGCACCCGCACTTTATCCCCCTCCGGGTAGAGATTACTCAACGTCCCCCCATCCTTATACCGAATCTTGGTAATCGCCTCCATCCCCGGCGTCAGTGTATCGTATTTCATCAGGTTGACCTTCCCGACCATCATCTCGAACTGGTCCAGGTCGGCCTCATCCCCCAAAACGACCGTATTCGTCTCCGGCTGAATCCCCGTCACATACACCGGCTTGCCGAACGTAACATCCAGTCCCTTCCGCTGCCCGATCGTATAGAAAGGATAGCCCTTATGCTTCCCCAGTATCTTCCCATTCTTGTCGACAAAATTACCACCGGCAACACGCTCTTCCAATCCATCCACACGACGCTTCAAAAACCCACGATAATCATTATCCGGGACAAAACATATCTCGTAGCTCTCCGCCTTCTTCGCCAGCTCCGGGTACCCATAATCCAGGGCCATCTGCCGGATCTCCGTCTTGCGATAAGGCCCCAGCGGCAACAGCGTCCGTGCGAGCAAATCCTGCTGCAACCCCCAAAGCACATAGCTCTGGTCCTTTGTCTCATCGATTCCCTTCGCCACCGTCCACCGGCCATTGGTATGCTGCCTGATCTGACCGTAGTGACCCGTCGCGATAAACTCGCAATCCATCGCATCCGCCCTCTTCAGCAGCGCCCGCCATTTGATATGCGTATTGCAAAGCACACAAGGATTCGGCGTCCGTCCCGCCAGATATTCGTCGACAAAATTCTCTATGACAAAGTCACCGAATTCCTCTCGTATATCCAGCACGAAGTGCGCAAAACCATGCTGCACCGCAGCCATACGCGCGTCATTAAAACTGTCCAGATTACAACACCCGGTCTCCTTCTTCGATGCTCCTGCACTAGCGTAGTCCCACGTCTTCATGGTGATGCCAATGACTTCATAGCCTTCATCATGCAACATGAGCGCCGTAACGGTACTGTCAATACCGCCACTCATTGCTACCAGGACTTTTCCTTTACGGCTCATATCTTTAAAAAATTCAGAACCGCAAATTTACACCAAATCCCCGGACCGGCAACACCCCGCCCTCTAACCGTCAACACCAGCCCGCACCTCCCCCCCAGCCCGCCGTCCTCAGCAATCGCAAACCCCACAAAATCAATTAACTACCCCCGTGGCGACCGAATAATTGATGGTCTTGTTATTCACCACGTCCACATACTGGATCTTCTGAAACGAAAACCACACCTCATTGGTCAGGCTTTCCGGGGCAACATAAGAGAATTTATTGACCATCGCATCCGAGAGAACTATCTTATAAATCATCTTCCCTCCACTATCCAAAAAGTCGAACTCCACCGTCGGAATATGCCGACCCGTCAAAACAAAGCTCACGAGCTGCGTCGAAACGCTCAGCGGCTTCTTGATCTTGATCGGGTCGAGTATCGGCTTACCCGCTCCCCCCGCTCCACCACCACCCACCGCAACAGCCAGCGTCGTATTACCTTCGAAAGAAATGACCTTGTCACCGCCAGCAGCCGTAACATTATCGATCTTCATCACGATCGCACCTTGCGAAAAGCCCGCCAGCGAACCCAGAACGAGCAGAAGAAGGAGAGAATAGCGCTTCATAGTATAATTTTTCGTAAACCTACCCCAAACCCCCGAAGCAACCAAACTCTATCTTCCCATCGGCCCCGTCCTCTCCCCCCCAAAAAACACCCGCCACCCATGGCCCGCCGCCCCCACCTCCCACGCCACCGCCGCCCACCTCCCACGACCCCCACGGCCTCCGCCGCTACTGCTTACGAACCGCCTTCAAAATATCGATATGCCCATCCGGCTGCACCGACAAATCCATCCACTCTTTAGCATCCTCCACATGCACCACATACACGACATCCTCATCCTGCCGAACTTCCTTCACCCACCCGATCGAATAATCGAAATAAATACTCTTCACCGACTTCCGCACATCCCTCGGCATCTCCTTCTCCGTATACGTCAGCATCGTATAAATCCACCTCCCTCTTGCATCATAAACAAACCGGCTATCCACCGCCCCTTCTTTAAAAGTCGCCAGATACCCCGTCGGCAGCTTATACCATGCCTCGTTCTTCTGATCCCCGATCCTCTTCCACAAATCCCTCGTAGCCCTCACCGCCCCATTATCCGAACGTATCGCCGTAGAAGTTAATAAATAGGCCTTGTCCGAATTCTGCGCCTGAGCGCTTTCACTACCGGCAATCAATACCGTCACCAGCAGCACGATAAGTATTTTTTTCATGGTTATTACTTTTCGACAAATCTAACCATGCATCTCACCGTCTCACAGCCAGAATCAGCACCCGGCAGAAATCAACCCCCTATTATACACTTTCAATGAGCAATCGGCCTCGCGCCACTCCACCATCATGAGCCCCACAACCAACCAACACCTACGCGCCCAAACCCAACACCCCCGCGCACGCGCGCCCTCACGTCCTATTCGGCTGCAGCTTCCTCAACAACCCTTCCTTCCTGCTCCTCGACACATTCACCGAAGACCCATCCGACATCACCAAATATCCCCCCTCTCCCTTGATATACTTATTGATCTCATTCAAATTGACAACATTCGAATGATGCACCCGGACAAACGAATAATCCTCCAGCAATTCCTCGATCTCCTTCAGCGTCCTCGACGCCACCACCCGCTGCTGATCCTTCAACGTCAGGATCGTATAGTTACTGTCCGACGCACAATGGATGATCGAATCCACCGCCACCATCTGCAACCCCTCCATCGTCGGAATAGCGATCTTGCTGAACTGTGACGTCTGCCCTTGCAGCTTCTGAAACAACAGGTCGATCTGCTGGGGTAGGGGAGACTGCAAGCGCTGATCTACCTTCTGTACCGACCGGACCAACTCCTCCCGGTCAATCGGCTTTAGGAGATAATCCAGCGCGCTAAATCGAATCGCCTTGATCGCATACTGGTCATAGCTCGTCGTAAAGATCAGCTCGAAAGAAAGGTCCTTCACCTTTTCCAGCAGCTCGAAGCCATTCATACGGGGCATCTCGATATCCAGGAACAGCAGCTGCGGCTTCCGCTCCCGGATGGCGACCAGCGCCTCCGACCCGGAATGATAGCAGCCGATTACCTCGACCTGCGGGCAATATCGCCCCAGCAGGATCGCCAACGCCTCGCAGCAATAAGGCTCGTCGTCCACGATAATAGCATTGATCATAAGTTAACCGTTTAATTGATAGCCCCCGCGAACCGGGTAGGCCGGCTTATACCCCTACGACCTCTCCGGCCGTATTATTGACTTTTATCGTCAGCACCACCTTCGTCCCTGCCGCAGCCCCATCCTCATCATACAAATCCTCAATCCGGAAAAAGTGCCCCGGCTCTCCCGTTCCCGTCAGCAGCGCCATTCGCTCCGCCGTGATCTGCAGCCCCATGGACTTATGCTTCTCCGCCGATTTGCTCTTCAGCAGCGCCGCCCGCTTCCGGCCAATCCCATTGTCCCGTATCGTACAAATCAACGTATCACCTTCCGTATGCATCCGGATCGATAGGAATCCCCGCTCTTCCTTGTGCATCAGCCCATGCCAGATCGCATTCTCGACAAATGGCTGAAGCAGAAGCGGCGGAATCCGGACGTCGTCCGAATCGATATCTTCGTCTATCTTGATCTCATAATCGAACGCATTCTTGAACCGGAGCCGCTCCATTCCCAGGTATAGACCCAATATCTCCACCTCGTCCGCAAGCGAAATCAACGAATGCCGCGAATGGTTCATAATCATCCGCATCAGGCGGCTGAACTTCGTCAGGTAATCCGAAGCCGCCTCTGTCTCATGGCTGAGGATGAATCGATTGATCGCATTCAAACAGTTGAAAATAAAATGCGGATTCATCTGCGATCGCAGCGCCTGTATCTCCAGCTCCTTTGCCCGCTGCTGCAGCGAGGCCTTGGCCCGCTCGCCTTCCAGCCGTTGTATCTCCAGCTCGTTCTCGGCCCGCTTGCGCAGGTGCGCCTCATTCTTCCGCTTGAGCCGTATGTTCCAGACATAGATAAATCCAAACAGGGCCAGCACCACGATACCGCCCAGCAGGATATTCTTGGTCAGCATCTCTTCCCGTAAACAAACATCCGACAGCTGCTTCTCCTGTTTCAACCACTTGATCTTCTGCTCGAAGCCATACGAAGCCAGCTTACCCTTGACCTGGTCATTCAGCACACTGTCTTTTATGGAAATATACCGTCGATAATAAACGTACGCGCTGTCCGTCTTTCCCTTTTTGTCGTATAAGGAAGCCAACAGCTGACAACCGTCCCTGATCACCTGCCGCGCATTCGTCTCTACCGCCACAGCCAGCACCTCCTTTCCATATCGAAAAGCATCAGCATCCTGTCCCAGCCCTGCATACGTACGGGCCAAATCCAGCAGGCAGCGCATAATTTGGTTCCGGTCGCTCAGCTGTCGCTGATAAGAAAGGCTCTTGATAAAATAGGGTAGGGCGGTTGGATAATCTTTT
>JAFDYG010000262.1 GCA_018267545.1 Bacteroidota bacterium | reverse complement strand
GTCGTCCCCTCTCCATCCTTGAAGTACATGGCCTGGATGACCCGGAAGTAATAGTAGGCGCTGACCGCAGCACAGAGGACCGCGAAGATGACCAGCCAGAGGTAGTGTCCCGAAGAAACCACCGCCGCCAGCATATAGTATTTGGCAAAGAAGCCGCCGGTGAGCGGGATGCCCGCGAGCGACAGCAGGAAGATCGTAACCGTAGCCGCCAGGACCGGCTGCTGCCGGGCCAGGCCGTTGAAGCCTTCGAAGGTGTAATCCTTCATCCGTATCAGGACGGCAAAAATCCCAATCGTAGCCACGCTATAGGCCGCGGCATAAAGGAGCATGCCTTCCTTGGATACGTCGTTAAGGGCCAGTAGCGCCAGCATCATAAAGCCGGCCTGCGCAATGGACGAATAAGCCAGCATCCGCTTGACGCTCTGCTGGAAGACCGCCGTTATATTTCCGATAAAAAGGGTAGCGGCCGTGATGATCGCCACAAAGATCTGCCACTTGTCCTGTCCGGGACCAAAGCCCTCTTCGAACAAACGGACAAAACCTATAAAGATCGACACCTTCACGATGGTCGCCATAAAGCTCGTAAAAACCGTCGGCGCTCCATCATAGACGTCTGGCGTCCAAAAGTGAAAAGGAGCAGCAGAGACCTTGAACGCCAGCGATACCAGCATCAGCAGCAGACCCGCCATAAAGACCGGCTTTGCCGCAGGGCCACCCGTCCAGAGGTCATCGATAAAGAAGGTGCCGTTCTGGCTGGCGCCATACAGAAACGCGATACCGAGGAGCATCAGACCGGTAGAGAAGGAGCCCATCAGGAAGTACTTGAGCGCCGCTTCGTTGCTCTTCAGGTTGCGCTTGTCCGAACCCGTAAGAATATAGAGAGGAATCGAAATGATTTCGATCCCGATGAATAACATAAGGAGTGTATTGAAGGTCGTCACGATCGCGACGCCGCAAAGGACGAAGAAGATGAGCGCAAAGTATTCGGCCAGGTTGTGCCCTACCCGCTCCATGTCGCGGCCGCTGAGCAGGACCAGCAGCAGCGTGCTGGCAAAAGCGATGGCATTGCCCAGGAGACCGAAGGTGTCGAAGAAGAGCATCTTGTGGACGTCGATCGACACGTGGCTTCCCATCATGTCCATGAAGTTGACGATCAGCAGCAGCACCAAGCCCACGACGGCCGTGTTCCGGATGGCTGTCTTACTCTTCGTAAAGATGCCGCTGAACATCATAACGATACCCCAAATAGCCGAAAGTAGTATAGCGTTCATATTAAACTTGCTTCTCTTTTTTTAATTGCCTCGACTTTATCCCGCTCGTCCCGCTTATGTCTGCTCAGAGCTTCGGCGGAGCTTCGTCCCTCGCTCCTTCTCACTCGTTCCCTTCGCTTCGCTCGTGAACACTCCGCAAACCTCCTTCCAGTCGGTTTAGGCGTTCATATCTTCTTTTGATCTCTTTTATTAAGACTTATAGCTCATCTTCGTGAGCAAAAATTCCGCGGTCTGCTTCGTCAATTCCAACACCGGCTTCGGATACACACCCACCACAATGATAATGACGACGATCGCCGCAAGCGCCAGCTTCTCATTCATCTTGATATCGGTGCCCTTCTCGGTCAGTGTATTTGTATTTCCAAAGAATACCCGCTGAATCATATTGAGGGTATAGATAGCGCCGAGGATGATCGAAAGACCCGCGACAACCGTAAACACCACATTATACTGCGTGGCGGTCGAGCTAAACACACCACTAAACAGCAGGAACTCACCCACAAACGCATTCGTCAGCGGCAGGGCCACATTAGCCAATGCAACGATTACCAGCAGGATGGCCAGGCCCGGAGCCTTTTGCGCCAAACCGCCAAGCTCCGAGATCTTCCGCGTGCCGAACTGTCTTTCGATCAGTCCGACCACGATCCACATCCCGAGGATATTGACCCCGTGGTTGAACATCTGAATCATGACGCCCTGCATGCCGGTCGACGTGGTAGCGAAGACCGCCAGACACATCAGACCCACGTGGGCGATGGAGCTATAGGCGACGAGACGTTTCAGGTCGTCCTGCTTGATCGCTACGAGCGAGGCATAGATCATCCCGATGATACAGCAGCTCGAAACGGTGTCACCCCAGGCCCAGGCGCCGATCGGAAGTACGGGCATCAGCCAGCGAATCAAACCAAAGACGCCCATCT
>JAFDYG010000261.1 GCA_018267545.1 Bacteroidota bacterium | reverse complement strand
TAAGTATAGGCGCTACCTGCGATAGGGATCATGGAGGCAAACTCGGCGTAGCAGAGGCCGGCGAAGGCGCAGCCGACGGCGGCTACGAGGAAGGAAATGGTTACGGCCGACCCGGCGTGTTCGCCGGCGGCTGCCGCAGTACGGACGAAGAGGCCAGCGCCAATAATGGCTCCGATGCCGAGGGCGACCAGGCTCCAGGCTCCGAGGGTGCGTTTAAGGCCCTTTTCGGAATCTGCCGCCTGGGCGAGTAAAACGTCCAGAGACTTCTTTCTCGATAAACTCATATTAAGTTTGTTTTGATAAGTTAGGTGAAACGACTAGGGCCGAAAATAAACAAATATTTAATAATCATTAGGGAGGGGGTGGGGAATTTTCGGGTAAAGTTTTGCCAAATGAAGAATTTTCGATTGTTTGCATCCTTAATCATTATATGTAGGGAGGGTATATGCCAAAAATTAGTCTTACAGGATGGATTATGATCGCCATGTTGGCGGGCGTGCTGTTGGGGCTGTGGGTCCATTATAATGGCACCCCCGGCCAGGTAAGCTCTTTTTCGGATGGGATAAGTATCGTGACGGACGCGTTCCTCCGATTGATAAAAATGATCATTGCGCCGTTGGTGTTTTCTTCATTGGTAGTTGGGATTGCAAAGCTGGGAGATGTGAAGACGGTGGGAAGGATTGGCGGTAAAACGCTTTTGTGGTTCATGGGCGCTTCGCTTCTAAGCCTGCTCCTGGGACTGGTCGTTATGCATAACCTGGGACTAGGCAGTGAATTGAACCTGCCGCTGCCGGCTGCGGGCGCTACGACGGGACTGGAGTCTACGATTTCTTTTAAAAATTTCATCACGCACATATTCCCGACCAGCATTTTCGAAGCGATGGCGACCAACCAGATCCTGCAGATCGTGATTTTTGCGGTTTTTTTCGGGATTGCAACGGCCTCGATCGGAGAGCAGGGAAAGGTCGTGATCAAGGCACTCGATTCGGTGTCGCTGATCATTCTTCGGATGACCGGTTACGTGATGTACCTGGCGCCGGTGGCTGCAATGGCGGCGATCGCTTCGGTGATGGCGGTGAAGGGACCGGAGCTGCTGTATACGTATGGGAAGTTCATCCTGACTTTCTATCTGTCCGTCCTTGGATTGTGGGTGATACTGCTGCTGATCGCATCGCTATTTATCGGCCGGCGCGTATTCGAGCTGGTGTTGAATATAAAGGACATGATCTTGCTGGCCTTTAGCACGGCGAGCTCGGAGGCGGCGTTTCCGCGGCTGATCGTAGAGCTGGAGAATTTCGGTTGTCCGCCGAAGATCGTGAGCTTCGTATTGCCGCTGGGTTATTCGTTCAACCTGGATGGGAGCATGTTGTATATGAGCTTCGCATCGCTATTTGTCGCGCAGGCTTATGGCGTGCAGCTGACGCTGGGGCAGGAGGTATCGATGTTATTGGTGCTGATGCTGACGAGCAAGGGGATTGCCGGTGTGCCGAGGGCGGCCCTGGTCGTAGTGGCGGGGACCTTGTCGCTGTATAATATACCGCAGCAGGGCTTGCTACTTTTGCTCGGCATCGACCAGATCCTGGACATGGCCCGCAGCGCGACGAATGTATTAGGCAATAGCATCGCCTCAGTTGTCGTTAGCAAATGGGAGGGAGAGCTGGAAGGTAGCCCTGTGAATATTAAATAGAACCTTTTTTATGTTTGAACTCTTAGCTATTACCTGGAAAGACTTACTGAACCCTGAATTCTATATCAATAACGGTGGACTTTGGGTGCTGCTCTTTATCGTATTTGCCGAGACGGGTCTGATGGTGGGGTTTTTCCTGCCGGGGGACAGTCTTTTATTCGTGGCCGGTATTTACAGCGAGAAGCTGATCGCAAGCATGATTCCGGCGGGCACGGGGAGCGACTTTCTCGACCTGGTGGTTTTGTGGGTATTGATTTCGATTTGCGGGATCCTTGGGAATGCGGTGGGTTATTGGTTTGGGAATAAGAGCGGTCCTTATCTGTTTCACCGCAAGGATAGCCTCCTTTTCAAAAAGAAGTACCTGTACCAGGCGAAAGAGTTTTATGACAAGCATGGCGGTCAGGCGATCGTGTTTGCCCGTTTCCTGCCCATCGTCCGGACTTTTGCCCCCATTATCGGGGGGATTGTAGCGATGGATAAGAAAAAGTTTCATTTTTACAATGTGGTAGGTTGTGTGGCCTGGGTGTTTGCGATGTTGTTTGCCGGCCACTACTTCTACCGGATTTGTCTCGATAAGTTCGGTTTCGACCTGAAGAAGCACCTGGAGGTGATTGTGATCGTGATCATCGTGATCACTACGGCTCCGGTTCTCTATAAGATCTTTTTCGGCAAGAAGAGCGGTCCGGCGCCGGTAAAGGATCCCTATCAAAATTCATAAAACTGCATGGAACAACAAAAGAAGCTGCGGCTTTTCAATCTGGCTGTGATCGTTGGGGCTCTTGGTTATTTTGTAGACATATACGACCTCTTACTCTTCAGTATTATTCGTGTTCCTTCCTTAAAGG
>JAFDYG010000260.1 GCA_018267545.1 Bacteroidota bacterium | reverse complement strand
TCCGCTTCCACAATGACCCGCAGCTCACGACCGGCCTGGATGGCATAGGCCTTTTCCACACCCGGATAGGCCAGCGCCAGGTTCTCCAGGTCCTTGATACGCTGCAGATACTGCTGCATGATCTCGCGACGCGCGCCAGGACGGGCGCCGCTGATGGCGTCACAAGCCTGGATGATCGGAGCGATGACATACTGCATCTCCACTTCGTCGTGGTGGGCGCCGATGGCATTGATAACCGCCGGATTCTCACCATATTTCTCGGCCAGCTTCATCCCCAGCAGGGCATGGCTAAGCTCCGTTTCCTCATCTGGAACCTTTCCGATATCATGCAATAACCCGGCCCGTTTAGCCAGCTTAGGGTTCATTCCCAGCTCCGCCGCCATGATACCGCAGAGATTCGCTACCTCCCGGCTATGCATCAGCAGGTTCTGACCATAGGAAGAACGGAACCGCATCTTCCCTACAATCCGTACCAGCTCTTTGTGTAAACCATGGATACCCAGCTCGATAACCGTCCTTTCCCCGATCTCCATCACCTGCTCTTCGATCTGCTTGCGGGTCTTCTCCACGATCTCCTCGATACGCGCAGGGTGGATGCGGCCGTCGGCCACGAGCCGCTGCAGCGAAAGACGCGCGATTTCCCGTCTCAGCGGGTCAAAAGATGAAAGGACAATCGCCTCCGGAGTATCGTCCACGATCAGGTCTACCCCCGTAGCCGCCTCGATCGCCCGGATATTACGACCCTCACGGCCAATGATCTGACCCTTGATTTCGTCGCTTTCCAGGTTAAATACGGTAATGGAATTTTCGATCGCCTGCTCCGCAGCCGTCCGCTGGATGCTTTGGATAATGATCTTACGGGCTTCTTTATTGGCCCTTTGCTTGGCGTCGTCGATGATTTCCTGCTGAATAGCCAGCGCCCTCGTCTGGGCTTCCTGTTTCAGACTCTCAACCAGCTGAGCCTTAGCCTCGTCGGCCGTCAGCCCGGCGATCTTCTCCAGCCGGCGGATATGCTCTTCCTGGTGCTTCTCCAGCTCGGTACGCTTCAAATTGACCACCTCGATCTGACGGTTGAGGTTCTCCTTGATGACGTCGTTATCCTTCGACTGCTTGTCCAGATTCTCGAGTTTCTGATTGATACTCTGCTCTTTCTGCTTGATTCTGGACTCCGCATCGTTCACCCGGCGGTTCTTTTCCAGCACTTCTTTGTCGTGCTCGGCCTTCAGCTGGACAAATTTCTCCTTGGCTTCCAGCAGCTTCTCCTTCTTCAAATTCTCAGCAGCCGTCTGTGCATCTCCTACTATCTTCTTGGCCTGCTGGTCCGCCGCGTCTATCTTACCTTGCGTGTCTTTGGCGAACAGTAGCTTACCCCCAAAAACACCGGCTATCAGTGCGACAACTATTCCAACTATTGTTATTAGCATTGACTCTTGGATTTAAATCGTTCACAATCACATATTTCTTATTAGAGTTCATGATTGCATGAAAATGTGTTAGTTGGCGAAGATAGGGAAATAGCGTTCAACTTCAAACGCCAAAGGGCGGTCAGCCGCGACTTTTACCACGAAATTTCGCCAAAATCCGCCCCCCCGGCCCCTCAATCCCGCCCTCTCCGGCCCAATCCGCCGCCCCCCGCGGCCTGCCCCAAATCCCAACCCCACCCAATCCCCAACCCCGCCCCCAAATCTCAACCCTGCCCCACGGCCCCTACAACGCCCTATCCAGCTGCTGCTCCATCTTCGCCAGCGCATCCAGCACCCCCGGACTCATCGCCCCGTCCCTGGCCTCCGCTATCTGCGACGTCGCATACCACAAAACCACCATGGCAATATAATCCTGCATATCCCGGCCCGCAAACTGCGTCTTATACTCGATGACCTTGTCATTGATGGTCTTGAGAGTCCGCCGTACCACCTCCTCGTCCCGCGGTTCGATCTTTATACGGTAAGTCCGGTCTCCAATCACAACATTTATTGCCCTTAGCTCCTGCATAGTTCAAACACTTGTTTTATATTTATTCACACCTTTTGCACAGGGGGATTCTGACAGAGATAAGGGACAAGGTCGCGTTCACTTCGACAACAAAAAAGCTAAAACCAATCCTTAGGATAAAATGCATTTTA
>JAFDYG010000025.1 GCA_018267545.1 Bacteroidota bacterium | reverse complement strand
CGCCGACGTCCAAAACGCAATCAACGAACAGAATCTGCAGGTAGCAGCCGGTTCGGTCGCCGCACCCCCGCAGAACTCGGGAAGCGCTTTCGAATTTACCGTCTTTACCAACAGCCGTCTCACAACGGAGGAACAGTTCAAAAACATCGTCATCCGGTCCAACCCCGCACAAAATTCCATCGTCTACCTGAAAGACATTGCCCGCGTTCAACTGGGCAAAGTAAGCTATACCTCCAACTCCTTCGTGGATGGGAAACGCGCTTCCTACCTCCTGGTCTACCAGGCTCCGGGTAGTAACGCCCTTGCTACGGCCGAAGGCGTCTACAAGGCCATGGAAGAGCAGCGGAAATACTTCCCCGCCGACATCGCCTATAAAGTGCCCTTCGAATCGGTATCGGTCGTAAAGGTTTCGATCGAAGACGTAGTGAATACCCTGCTGATCGCCCTGCTGCTGGTGACCATCGTGGTGTTCCTGTTCCTGCAGAACTGGCGGTCTACGCTGATTCCCGTACTGGCCATTCCGGTGGCGATCGTCGGTACGTTCATTTTCTTCATACCGCTCGGCTTTACCATCAATACGCTCACGATGTTCGGCTTCGTACTGGCCATCGGGATCGTGGTGGATGACGCCATCGTCGTGGTGGAAGCCGTACAGCACTATATAGATACCGAACACCTCTCGCCGAAGGAAGCGACGGCGCGAGCCATCCACGATATCTCCGGTCCCGTTATCGCAATCGCGTTGATCCTGGCGGCGGTATTCGTACCGGTTGGCTTTATACCCGGGATCGTCGGCCGTCTTTATCAACAGTTCGCCATCACCATCGCCATCTCGGTATTGATCTCGGCCTTTGTGGCCCTGTCGCTGACGCCGGCGCTTTGTATGATCCTGCTGCGCGAGCACCATATCAATAAACAATCGAAGGGCCTGAATAAGTTCTTCTATAAGTTCAACGTAGCCTTCCATCGCTTTAGCCTTCGTTATACGCTTGGCGTAAAGGGCTGGATCAAGCATTCGCCGCTCGTCATCATCCTGCTGATTTGTATCATCGTCGGTGATGTCTTCCTCTTCAAGAGCAAGCCCACCGGCTTTATCCCAACCGAAGACGACGGCCGTATCTACCTGGCCTTCGAAATTCCCGAAGCCGGTTCTACGACCCGCGCCCTGACGGCGCTGGACAGCATTCAGCACATCGCCCAGAACGTCCCCGGCGTTGCCCACACGGCCGCCCTGGGTGGTCTGAACATCCTGACCTTCGGCTCCAAGTCCAATAGCGGCACCATCTTCCTGCAGCTCAAACCCTGGGACGAACGGAAGGAAAAGTCCCAACAGCTCTATGGAGTTATCGCCGAGCTGAACAAACGGCTGGCGGTTGTCAAAGAAGCCCGTGTTGTCGTCATCCCGCCGCCCGCTATCCCGGGTCTGGGTAACGCCGGCGGCTTTAGCATCCAGATCGAGCAGCGGCAGTCGAACGACGATATCAAGACCTTCGAACGGGTGGTCAACCAGTTCGTAGCAGCGGCCAATAAACAGCCGGAAATCTCGGGCGCCTTTACCTTCTTTAGCGCGCATACTCCCGGCTATCAGCTG
>JAFDYG010000259.1 GCA_018267545.1 Bacteroidota bacterium | reverse complement strand
CTAGAATACAAAGCTAAATAAAATCTAGACAACTCTGTCTAGATTTTTTCAAAAAACTTTGTAACCCTTTCACATTTCCCAGGTATACAAGTAAATACCTTTCCATATGCTTAAGAGCTACTTCACCCTTTCCTTCCGCAATCTCTGGAAACATAGAACATACACCATATTGAATATCATTGGCTTATCAATAGGCATCACCTCCGCGGCGTTTATCTTCCTCTGGGTGGAGAACGAAACTACCTTCAACTACAATTTCGCCAACCGCAACCAGCTCTACCACATCATGCAGAACCAGAAGAACGACCGTGGCATCTCCACCAATGGTTCTGCACCCGGCCCACTTGCCGACGCTGTTAAAGCCGATATTCCAGGAATCAAAAACAGCGGCCGCCTCAGCTGGCCCATGGACGAGCTAGCCGTCGTTGGCGATAAATCGCTAAAAATAAATGGCATCTACGCCGACCCCTCCATCCTTTCCATGTACACCCTGCCCTTTATCCGGGGCAATGCCCAATCCGCCTTCGACCAAGTACAATCCGTCATCATAAGCGAATCGATGGCCCGAAAAATCTTCGGTGAGACCGACCCCATGGGCGCAACGATTAAAATGAATGGAAACGTAGGCTATGCCGCCGACGGTCTTTATACCGTAACAGGCGTATTCAAAGACCTCCCTGCAAACTGCAATTATCACTTTCAATGGGTCTCGCCTTTCAAGGCCTGGGAAAACGCCAACCCCTGGGTCAATCGCTGGGATAATCCCATGCCGGAAGTCATCGTCCAGCTAGACCCCGCCACCTCCCGCGACGTCGTCGACCATCAGCTAACAGACTACCTCGATAAAAAGGTCGGTCAAAAAAACACCCTTTTTCTTTGGAGCATGAACGACTGGCATCTCTGCGCCAACTTCGAGAATGGCGTGCAAACCGCCGGCGCCATTCGCTATATACACCTGTTCACCCTCATCGCCATTGCGATTCTGCTCATCGCATGCATCAATTTTATGAACCTCGCCACCGCCCGCTCCGAACAACGGGCTAAAGAAGTCGGGGTGCTAAAAGTCATGGGCGCCGGCAGAGGCAGACTTGTCGGTAAATATATCAGCGAAGCCCTCCTCCTCTCTTTCCTCGCCGTCCTCCTATCCATCGGCCTGCTCTACCTCCTCCTGCCCGCGTACAACACCCTTGTCAATAAAGACCTCTCGATCCACTTCTTCCAATTCTCGCATTGGGCCAGCCTGCTGTTAATTGCCATAGGAACAGGTGTCATTGCCGGCAGCTACCCCGCCTTTTACCTATCTTCCTTCAACCCCGTCTTCGTGCTAAAAGGCCTAAAAATAAAAAGCCCGGGCAGCGTCGTCTTCATCCGAAAGGGATTGGTGATCGCCCAGTTCACCGCCTCTGTTATTCTTATAGTCTGCACCACCATCATCTACCAACAAGTCCAGCACATCAAGAATCGTAATATAGGCTATACAATGGACCGGCTCGTTTATATGGATCTGCAGGGAAACATGAAGAAAAACTTCGAGTTCCTAAAAAGCAGGCTCATCGCCACCGGTTATGTTGAAAACGCCGCCACCGCCCTGCATGACGCCCTGCACATCTATAGCGCCGGGAATAGTCTCACCTGGCAAGGCAAAGACCCCAACATGAAGCTCCCCATTCATAATAATGCCGTCAGCCCTGACTATAT
>JAFDYG010000258.1 GCA_018267545.1 Bacteroidota bacterium | reverse complement strand
CCCGGATTGGTTTTTCCTTTCAAAGCAGCGCCCTCTACGACGGCATGAACGTCCGGGCCAACCTGGAGTTTCCCCTGGTCCGGAACAAACGTCACCTGGGTCGTAAGGAGATCGACGAAGCCGTCGAACAGGTGCTCGAAGACGTCGGGTTAAGGCAAACGATCAATCAAATGCCATCCGAGCTGTCCGGCGGACAGAAGAAGCGGATCGGCATCGCCCGCACCCTGATCCTGCAGCCCGAGATCATGCTGTACGACGAGCCAACCGCGGGACTCGACCCCGTTACCAGCGTAGAGATAAATGAATTGATCAATGAAGTGCAGCAGCGCTATAACACCAGCGCCGTGATCATCACCCACGATCTCACCTGCGCAAAGACGACCGGCGACCGGATCATTATGCTCTCCGAAGGCAGTTTCCTTCGCCAGGGAAGCTTCGACGAAGTCTTCGACACCGAAGACCCCAGAATAAAGAATTTTTATACGTACAACTTTATATCGGACTCATGAACGAAACCAACACGCGAAAAAGACTGGCCGTAGGCGTATTTATCTCCATCGGACTGGTCATCCTGCTGGTAACCGTCTTTACCATCGGCGGGCAGCGTAAGGCCTTTGTAAAAACGATACACCTGAACGTCATCTTCGACGATGTCCAGGGCCTGCAGTCCGGCAACAATGTCTGGCTGTCGGGGATGAAGGTCGGAACGGTCAGCAATATCTCCTTCTATGGTAAGTCACAGGTCGCCGTCCGCCTCAATATCGAAGAAAAAGCAGCCCCGCATATCCGGAAAGACGCCAGGGCCCGCATCAGCACAGACGGTCTCGTCGGCAATAAGATCGTCGTCCTGGACGGCGGCAGCGACAGTGCTCAACCCGTTGTAAATAACGACCGGCTGGGTTCCGAACGAATCCCCGGCATGCAGGAGATGATGAGCACCCTCCAAAGCAGCAATAGCAACCTGCTCGAGATCACCGGCAATCTCAAAGCCATCAGCCGGAAGATCAGCCAGGGAGAAGGCACTTTAGGCGAGCTGATCAATGACCCGGCCATCGCCGATCGCCTCAAGACCTCGGTCGAGCACCTGAAAACGGCATCTGCAGGCGGCGAAGCGATGATCGCCAACCTCCAGGACTTTTCGAGGCGGCTTAAAAACTCCGACGGCCTGGCCAACCAGCTGATCACCGACACGACGGTCTTCAATCGCCTGAAAGGCGCCGTAGCGCAGCTGAACCAGGCCGCGGACCAGGCCAGCCAGTTCACGACCTCGCTGCGAAACGCCGGTCAGCACCTCGATAACACGACTTCGCCGGTGGGCGTGCTGCTCAACGACGAAGACGCAGGGGCCGATCTCCAACGGACCCTGAAAAACCTGCGCGTCAGCAGCAAAGAGCTGAGCGACGACCTTGAAGCCATCCAGCACAACTGGCTGCTGAGAGGCTTCTTTCGAAAAAAGAATAAAGAACAATAGCTGTGGAAAAATTTGCTCATCCAATCGGCGCCTGGTATAGTCCCGCCGCCACCGAATTCACCGTCTGGGCCCCTTTACTGCAAAAAGTCGAGCTCCAGCTGCCCGATGGTCTTCACCCCATGACAAAAGACGACCAGGGCTACTGGAAGATATCCATTTCCGTTAGTCCCGGCACGCAGTACCGATTCCGTCTCGACGGTGAAGTCATCTGTCCCGATCCTGCCTCCTTTTCTCAACCGGAAGGCGTACACGGCTCTTCGGCCGTCCTCGACCGCCATTTCGCCTGGACCGATGGAGACTGGAAAGGCATCCCACTCAGTAACAAAATCATCTATGAATTACATACCGGAACATTTTCCTCTACACACGATTTCGAAGGAATCGAGCGACGGCTCGACTATCTCGCCGGACTGGGCATCAACACCATCGAGCTTATGCCCCTGGGGCAATTCCCCGGTGACCGCAACTGGGGGTATGACGGTGTTTATCCTTTTGCGGTCCAACATTCCTATGGTGGGGCCAAAGCCTTTCAGCAGCTGGTCGACGCCGCCCACGCCCGGGGAATTGCCGTCATCGTCGACGTCGTCTACAATCACCTCGGGCCTGAGGGAAATTATCTCGAAGCCTTCGCACCTTATTTTACCGATGTCTACAAGACTCCCTGGGGAAAGTCCCTCAACTTCGACGGACCCTGGTCCGATGGAGTCCGGAATTATTTCCTGCAGAACGCCCGGATGTGGCTGGAAGATTACCACGTGGACGCCTTGCGTGTGGACGCCGTGCACGCTATCCGTGACTTTAGCGCCATCCATTTTATACAGCAGCTCAAGGAATTGGCTCTAGAGATAGAACGCCGCTGCAATTGCAAAAAAGAGCTGATCGCCGAAATCGACCTCAACGATCCCCGGTACATCAATCCCGTTTCAAAAGGAGGCTATGGCCTCGACGGGCAGTGGATCGACGAGTTCCATCATTCTCTCCGTGCACTGATGACCGGCGAAACCAACGCCTACTATGAAGACTTCGGACAGATCGCACAGCTCGAAAAGGCCTTTCGAAGCACCTATGTTTATGACGGCGTTTATTCGCCCCATCGCAAACGAACCTTTGGCGCGCGCGCAGACGGCAATTCCTACGACCAGTTTGTCGTCTTTGCTCAGAACCACGACCAGGTCGGCAACCGGGCCATCGGCGACCGGCTGACGAACCACCTGAATTTCGAACAGCTGAAGCTAGCCGCCGCCACCGTCCTCCTGTCTCCCTATGTACCCATGCTCTTCATGGGAGAAGAATATGGCGAACGCAATCCCTTCCCTTTCTTTGGGAATTTTGGCGATACCGAGCTTATCGAAGCCGTCCGAAAAGGAAGAGCGGCGGAATTCAAAGCCTTTCATTCCGATATAGAGATCCCCGACCCGATGGCGTCCGAGACCTTCGAGAGCGCCGTCCTGTCGTGGAAAGTCGGGGAAGAGCCGGGGAGTACCCTTCTGGCTTTTTACCGTCAGCTCATCCAGTTCCGCCAAACGCGGCCCGCCCTGCAGGGCCGCACCCGTGACACCATGATCGTTCACCCCCCGACAGGAGACACCCTTCCTTTTGAACGAAAGATCATCAACGACCACCTCTTTATCTGGCTGCACTTCGGCTCCCGGCCCGTTTCGCTCGACAATATCACCGGCCGTTACCTGGGAAAGGTCTTCGATACCGCCGACACACAATGGAAGGGGCCCGGCACGGGACCTCAGTACGATATTTCACCCGGACAGCCCATCCTCATCGCACCACACTCGGCAGTCGTCTTCGAAAAAAAATAAACCATGCAAGTCCCTACCAGCACTTACCGCATACAGCTGAATGATCATTTCACCCTGAAGAATCTGAGAGGAATCATCGAATATTTGTATCAGCTCGGCATCGGCACAATTTACGCCTCTCCCATCACCACCGCCTTCAAAGGAAGCTCGCACGGCTACGACGTCGTCGATCCGCTCGTGCTCAGCCCCGAGATCGGAACCGAAGAAGAGCTGAGGGAAATCGCTGCGATATTGAAAGAACGAGGCATGACCTGGCTACAGGATATCGTTCCCAACCACATGGCCTATGACACGAAGAACCCCTGGCTGTACGACGTCCTTCAAAATGGAGAGCAGTCTGCTTATTATGCTTATTTCGACATCATGGCGCCCGCCGGTGAAAAGCTTATGGCTCCCTTCCTTGGTACATCGTTGGAAGAATGTCTGCGAAAGAAGGAAATTCGTCTCAATAAGGATTCTATTGGCTTCTATGACAAAGAATATCCCCTGGCTCCGGGGTCACTCGATGCCCCACCCCAGCCGCTGGAACAGCTGCTCCAAAAGCAGCACTATGAGCTGACCGATTTCCGGCTCGCCAGCGAACGGATCAATTACCGGCGCTTCTTTACCGTCAGCAGTCTGATCTGTCTGCGGATGGAAAAAGAGGAGGTCTTCCAGGCTTATCATAAGCAGATCCTACACTGGTATCACCAGGACTGGATCCAGGGGCTTCGCATCGACCACATCGATGGGCTGGCGCAGCCAAAAGAATATACCCAACATCTAAAAGAGCTCTTCGGGGAAGACTGCTATATCGTCGCCGAGAAAATCCTGACGGGAGAAGAACACCTGCCGGAAGACTGGCCGATCGAAGGCACTACGGGATACGACTTCCTGGCAATGGCAGGCCAGCTTCTTACGGATACCGACGGCAGCCGGCTGCTGCTGGATTTTTATAAAGAGAAGATCATCAACCTGCCCGAATACACGAGGCTCGTTTTCGAAAAGAAATACGACTTCCTCTCCCGGTATATGCGCGGAGAGCTTAAACACCTTCTGCAGCTGCTGACCCGGGATTCACTTTTTACCTCTGAGCAGGACGAAGAGCGCCTCGGAGAAGCGCTGGCGGTCCTGATGTCCTCTGTTCCCGTCTACCGCGCCTATCCCGGCGATGGCCCTATCAGCGAGCCCGACTGGCTGGTCATCAATGCCGCTGTTCAAAAGGCCAAACACTTCCGGTCAGACCTTCGCGGCGAGATCGGCTGCCTGGAATCTTTTCTGAAGACCCCTTCGACCTTCCGTTCGCGGCTGATGCAGTTTACCGGCCCGCTGGCGGCTAAAGGCATCGAAGACACCACTTTCTACGTTTATAATCCTTATATCGCACTCAACGAAGTGGGTGATTCCCCCGGTAAGGCAGGCCTGAGCGCCGATGAGTTCCATAAGAAGATGACCTATCGGCAGACCCACAGCCCGCATACCCTGAATTGCACTACTACCCACGACACCAAGCGCGGAGAAGACAGCCGGATCCGGCTCAGCCTGCTCAGCAGCATGCCCCGGGAATGGATGGAAGCCGTCTCGCGCTGGCGCGAGCTCAACAGCCCTATCCAGCCGCCTTCTCCCAACGACGAATACCTGATCTATCAGGCGCTCCTGGGAGGATTTCCTGCCGATACCATCGTGACCGATGAATTTCGCGGCCGCGTGTCGGACTATCTTACCAAGGCGCTCCGCGAAGCAAAGACAGAGACCAACTACGATACGCCAAATGAAGAATATGAACAAAACGCCCGGAACTTCGTCAAGGCCCTGCTGCAGGATGGTTCTCCCTTCTTGCAGGACTTTACCCCTTTTGTCCGTCGGATCATCCACGAGTCGATAACCTACAGCCTTTCTCTATTATTGTTGAAACTAACGTGTCCGGGTATCCCAGACATTTACCAGGGCGCCGAGCTCTGGGAAACCAGCTTCGTCGACCCGGACAATAGACGCCCGGTCGATTATGGTCACCGGGCACAGCTTCTGCAGCAGATCATGGTCGTAGAATCGAAAGGCGGAGACGCCCTTCGTGAGTTTCTCCAGGCGCATCGCGAAGAAGGCGCAGAGAAGCTGTTCCTATTGTACCGCACGCTCAATTTCCGTAAGGAATACCCGCTGCTCTTCTCCGGGGGTGAATACATCCCGGTTCCGGTCAAAGGCCCGGTGCTTGCCTATCTGCGGCGCCAAGGCAGGGATTGGGCGCTGGTCGTCGTACCCTTGATCCGTTTTGGCCAGCCTCTTCCTGAAAGACTGGCCTTATCGCTGCCGCCGGGTGCTCCCGAGAGCTGGACGCACGTATTTACGGGAGCTACGCATCGGGCAGCCATCGATCTCGCAGGTCCGCAGCTCGAAAACACGTTGAGTGAATGGCCCGTGGCCCTGCTCAGCGGTCGCAGCTGATTACCTATCTTTGTAAACCCAAACCAATTCGTATGGCGTTACTGGTCCTGGTCCGTCATGGACAATCTTCATGGAATCTGGAAAATAGATTTACCGGAGAAGAAGACGTCCCCCTCACTGCGCTTGGCCAGGAAGAAGCCCGGTCCGCCGGCCGCAAGCTCCGAGGCCAGCACTTCACCCAGGGATTTACCTCCGTTCTCCAGCGCGCCATCGAGACCATGCGGCTCCTGCTCGAAACAGCCGGCTACCCGGAGCTGCCTGTGACCCGGGACAAGGCCTTGAATGAACGCAACTATGGCCGTCTGCAGGGACTCAACAAAGCCGAAACCGCCCGGAAATACGGAGACGAACAAGTGGCGATCTGGCGGCGCAGCTATACTACAAGACCTCCCGGGGGAGAAAGCCTCGCCGATACCGCTGCACGCGTTATTCCTTATTACCAAAATCATATCGAGCCTTTATTGAAGCAGGGGCAGAACATCCTCGTCGTTGCACACGGCAATAGCCTTCGCTCATTAATCATGCACCTCGAGCATATCAGCGAAGAAAACATTTCTCATTTCGACCTGCCCACCGGCGTGCCGCGTAGCTATCAGCTAAATGACCGGCTTACGATCGAAAAGGCGGGCTACATGTAAAGTATGACAAAGGACTGTTCGAGAGCAGGTGAATGTTTGTACAGATGATGAATAAATGCCTGTCCATGCTGAGCATACCAGGGCATAAAGTTTTCGACTCTTTCCTGCAGACCATCGTGTGGAAATAAAGCGGTCTTCAGCGTCTGAAGCTGTCTCCGCTGGTCGTCGAATTTCCGTTTCTCCGCCTTTAGCAGTTTCTTCTCCAGCACGCGCAGCGGTTCGACGGCGCGGGTCTGAAGGGCAGTAACGTGCTGTTCCAGGGTCGGGTCTACGGGGCGCGCCAGATTCTTGAGCGATTCGTAATAACGATTGGCCGCCGCGATTTCCTCCTCGAGACTTAGTGTTTGTTCAGAATCCCTCCGTACCAGCTGATTCATCAGGTCTTCGGCGGGCTGGAAGATGTCCGTTACTTCGAATCCCATCTTTTCTATCTTCTCCTGCCATTGCTTTTCGACCAGCAGGAAAGAATTGCGCAGCACCAGTACCGGGAAGGGCGTTTTATAGTGATCAAAGAGTCCTTTCAATTCCAGCCAGTAGGCCGTCTCTCCTCCCCCGCCGATAAAGGCGACATTGGGCAGGATGGTCTCCTGGAAGAGACCACGCAGGATAACATTGGGGCTAAAGCGCTCGGGGTGCCGGTGCAGCTCCTCCTTGATTTCGGCCGGGGTCCATCGGATATTGGTCCCATGTACGACGTAGCTCCCGTCGACTTCTTCTATCCGGTTCCGTATGTCGTCTTTCAGGTAAAAAAGATTGATCAGCCGGGGATTGGCCTGGACTTTATAATGTGCGGATAGCTGCCCGATCGTCTTCTCCACGATCGCGGAGGGCGTTTGCTGAAAGAGATCGTCCTCGAATACAGGGATCATCAACTTTTTGAGGTCGGCCCGGTCAGGAATCAGCACGATAAGACCATATTCGGCAAATAGCCGGTGCAGCAGCCGGAAGGTCGCGGTCTGGATATCGGGACTTTCCAGATAGGCTTCGCGCAGCATCGCGAGAAGCTCGTTGCCATAAGGCTGTACAGAAAGCTCCCCTTCGATCCGGAAAAGCAGGCGGTCGAGCCCCTTGGTCTTCATCCTCCCAACGGCGCCCGTTTGCTTGGTATCCCAAACCAGCTTTTCACCGCCGAGATAGACATTGCCCAGCTCGTCCAGATCGGCGTCCTCGCTTCCCATATAGAAGACGGGGACGAAATGGGCCCCTGGCGTTTCCTTTGTGAGCTGCTCCGCCAGGCGGATCGTGTGCAGGATCTTATAGATGAAATAGAGATGACCGGTAAAGATGGCGGGCTGGTGGGCGGTGACGATAGTAAAAGTATTCTCGTCGGCCAGCCGTGCAATATTCTGTTCTACCAACGGCGCCGGGCTCACGGAAGCATATTGCTCCCGAAGGGCTTCGACCAATACCGGGCGATTCACGGGCGCCTTCCTCCGTGCTTCGATGGCCGCCTTTAGCCCTTCGGTTGTAACGGGATGGGCATAGAAGGGAGCCAGCTCGGCAGCCTGTTCCAGATAGTCCGTAATGATGCGGGAGAAATAGCCTGTCTGCCGGTATGGTAAATAAGTCGATATCCAGTCCATAAGAGTAGTTGGCGAAATAAAGGATAAAAATAACTACTTCGGAGCAATTTATCCGAACGGCAACTACAACATTAAAACTGAGTGATTGTTCAGGATGAACAATATATAGACGCTAAATCACCTGGAAGCCATATGCATAAGGGTCGTCTTCGGGGTCGATCGAAATGGTATTGTACCCATAGATCTTGGCCCATCCCTCGATGCTCGGCACCATGGCCGGCTTCCCGGCAACGGTCGTAGCCTTCTCTACCCTTCCGGTAAAGGTGCTGCCGATGATGCTCTCGTGGATGAAGGTATCCCCTTCTTTTAACTTTCCTTTTGCAAACCACTGCGCCATCCGGGCCGAGGTGCCGGTGCCGCAAGGGCTTCTATCGATAGCCTTGTCGCCATAGAAGACGGCATTTCTGGCGGTCGACTTCGGGTCGATAGTTTTGCCCGTCCAGAGGATATGTGTGCAGGTATTGATCGTGGGATTTTCGGGATGGACGAACTGGTTTGTCTCATTGATGCGCTTGCGCATGACCCGGCTCCAGCTAATCAATTGATCGGCAGAATAATTCTCCAGTCCTTTAAAGTTTTCCTGCGGGTCGACAATGGCGTAGAAATTACCCCCGTAAGCCACGTCGACGGTCAGCGTACCCAGGTCCGGGCATTCCACGGTGATATTCTCTGCCGACAGATAACCCGGAACATTGGTCAGCATAACCGACTTAAACTTATTGCCTTCCAGTTTGTATTCAATCAACAAAAAAAAAAACGAAGATACAATTCGCACATATCCT
>JAFDYG010000257.1 GCA_018267545.1 Bacteroidota bacterium | reverse complement strand
GCTGACGAAATTGAGGCCTGCCGTTCCGAGGAGGGGACGGGGATATTTCGTGGCTGGATTGTTCGGCGTCCAGTAGTCGAGCTTGGGCTGGTTGTAGCGGCCGTCGAAGCGCATGTCGAGGTCGTGGTAGACCGTCTGGCCTACTGCGGCGTACATAAAGAACGATGCGTCGAAATTCTTGTACCGGAAATTGTTGCCCAGGCTGGCGGTCCACTTGGGGTCGTATTGACCGATGATATAGCGGTCGGAGGCGTCGATCTTGTAGTCATGATTCCGGTCCCAGGGGCGGATGTCGCCGGGCTTGAAGGTTGCGCCGTTGGCGTTGTATTTGGCGATCTCGGCTTTGTCGGCGTCGGTATTCTGCCAGATGCCGGCGTCGGTGACGTCGTAGAAGACCTGGACGGGCTTACCGATAAACCGGTTGTTGCCGACGTCGTCTTGTTTACCGTTGTAAAGCTCAACGATCTTTTGTTGATTGGTCGCAAAAACGTAGTCGGTACGCCATTCAAAATCCTTCTTTGCGATATTGACCGTGGTCAGGGCTACCTCGATACCGCGGTTGCCGGTCTTGCCGACGTTGCTGAGGATCGAGTTGAAGCCGGAGACGGTGGGCAGGTTGCGGTTGAGCAGCAGGTTGTATGTATTCTGGCTGTAGGCGTCGATGCTGCCGCTGACGCGGCCGTGGAAGAGGCCGAAGTCGATGCCGAGGTTATATTGTCCCGTGGTCTCCCAGGTCAAATTGGGGTTGAGCATTTCGAGCGGGGAGAAGCCGAGTGCGGGGGCATCTCCGTAGGCATATTGGACGATAGAAAGTGCGCCTTCGGTCTTATAGGGGGTAATCGCCGAGTTGCCGGTTCTGCCCCAGCCGCCGCGGAGCTTGAGCTCGCTGATAGCGCGAACGTCCTGGAGGAAGGACTCGCTTTTCAGGCGCCAGGCGAGGGCGACGGAGGGGAAGAGGACCCATTTGTGTCCGTCTGCCAGGACGGAGGAGCCGTCGTAGCGGGCGGAGAACGTAGCGAGGTATTTATCCCTGAACGCGTAATTGAGGCGGCCCATGAAGGAAGCCAGGCTCCAGTGTGCGTAGTTGCTCTTGATCCCGAGGATGGTGAGCGCGCTGCCCACGTTGTAGTAAAGCTGCTGGTCGTAAGGCAGGTTGGACACGGCGATGATGCTGGTATCTACTGTCTGTCCCTGGACCGATTGCAGTACGGTAGCAAAGATATTATGATCGTGGTTGATCGTCTTGCGATAGCTGAGGATATTCTCGACGGTGTACATGTTCCGGCGGAGGCTGGCGTTGTAGGCATCGGAAGGCGCCGCTCCGCCTGCGGACGCCGTGTTGGCCGCGTCGAAGTTGAGGTTCTGCTGGCTGCGATAGTCGAGGCCCAGGTTGGTGCGCCAGTTGAAGCCGTCGAGGAAGCTTACGTCGAGATAGTAATTTCCCAGGAAGCGGTCTTGCTTTACGACGCGTTTGGTGTGTCCGAAATTCGTAACCGGGTTGGGGGTGCGGGTGTTGTTGGTGGGATAGAGCGCCAGGGTGCCGTCGTCGTTATAGGGAGAAGCGAGCGGGTTGAAGCTCTTCAGGCCATATACGTCGAAAACGTCGGACCATCCGGCGTCCTGTAAGGAATGGCTGAAGACGGTCTCGGTGCCTACCTTGATATTCTTCGATACATTCGTTTCGCCGTTGATGCGAACAGAGTAGCGGGTATAGTCCTGGTCGCGGACGACGCCGATATTGTTATAATACTCTCCGGAAAGCAGGAAGCGCGACTTTTCGTTGCCGCCGCGGATAGTCAGCTGGTGGTCGCGGATGTTGCCGGTGCGGAGGCCGAAGCCCAGCCAGTCGGTGCTGGTGAGCTTCGACGGGTCGTAGTTGCCGCTGGCCCATGCGTTTTGCATGTTCTTCGACATATATGGGGTTGCGACGAGCTGGTCGTTTTTAAAATCCAGGTCTTTGTTGGGTTTGGGATCGTAGGCTCCGCCGAGTGAATTGCGTTGTGCTTCGCGGGAGTACTCGACAAATTCGGCGGCGCTCATGAGCTTTGGCAGGGGCCGGTTTTTGAGGAGGCCTTCGTAGCCGTTGTATTCGATGCTGGACTTGCCCTGGATGCCTTTTTTTGTGGTGATCAGGATGACCCCGTTGGCGCCCCTGTTACCATAGATCGCTGTGGCCGATGCGTCTTTCAGGACGTCGATGGACTCGATGTCGTTTGGGCTGATCTGGTCGATGGCGTCGGTCGTGGGGATTCCGTCTACGACATAGAGGGGCTCGTTGGAAGCGGTGATGGAGCGGTTGCCGCGGATTCGTACCTGGGAAGTGAAGCCGGGTTTCCAGGTCTGGGTCTGCACCATCACGCCGGCGATGCGTCCTTGCAGGGCCTGGGTCACGTCGGTGGTGGCGACTTCGGCGATCTTGTCGGACTTGATCGAGCCGATGGCGCCAGTAACGTCTTTCTTTAGTACGGTGCCGTAGCCGATCACGACGACTTCGTTGAGACCGGAGGCGCTTTGTTTCATCCGGATGATGACGGAGTTGTTGACACCGGCTTTGATTTCGAAATCCTTTAGTGCGTAGTTCTCGTAGCCTACGCTGGTGAAGGTAAATTCGTAGCGTCCGCCTATTCTCAATCCGGTGGCGGTGAAGAGGCCTTTTTCGTTGGTGGAAAAGCTGCGCTTTTCCCTGGTGCCGATGCCGGTCATGGTGACGGTGACGTTACTGAGGGCTTCACCTTTTTCTGAGGTGACGATGCCCGTCAGCTGCGTTTTTTCCTGGGCCATTGCCGGCAGGGCAATGGACAATAAGATTCCATACAACCACCTGCGGGCGGTTGAGAGCCTGAATAATGACATATCCTTTTTTTTATTTTACAAGTAGGGGTGTGCTTAGGGCTGGGCCCGGGCTACGACAATCGTGTTACCTGTGTTGCTGAACTGCAGTCCGTTGATGCTGCCCAGCAGGGTTAGTACGGTGGATAAGGAATCGGAAGGCAGGAATTTTCCCGTCACCGACATGGTGTTGAAGCCATGACCGGAGAGACGGAAGACTACCCCATATTTACGACCGATGGCGTCCAGGACATGGGGAAGGGGTTCCTGATTGAATTCAAGGATAGAGGTATCGGTTAGAGCGGGAGATATTGGCTTTTGGGGTGCGTTTTTTTGCGTGCTTTTTTGTGCGACGGCCATTGGGCTGTCTATGGCATCGGAGACGGCGTATTGGCGATGTTGCTGGTCAAGCACGAATTGTTGTCCGGGCTGTAGGTAGACTTCCCGCATCGCCTGGGTTTTATCGTTAGACCGGAGTACGACTTTCCCTTCCAGGAGGTGCACCTGTACGTTGTTTGGTATGAGGGTGCTGACGGTAAATCGGGTACCCAGTGCCGTTGTTTGGATGGTTCCTGCGATGACGCTAAAGGGTCGGGTGGCGTCGGTAGTGACGTCGAACGTCGCCTTGCCGGTCAGGGTGATGTTGCGGCGGCCGGGTTCGAATGTCGGGTAGTAGTATAGGGTGGAGCCGGGTGATAGTTCTACCGTAGAGTGGTCGGGAAGGATAAGGTGAAGGTCCTGGTGGCTATTATTGGTTTTTATAGTTTGGGCCAGGGCGGGGCTTGTCGTGGGAGATTGGATTTTTCGTGTGGGCAGCTGCCAGAGGGATATGGCAAGGATGAGCAGGGATGCGGCGACGGCGGTGGTGGTCCATTTTAGCCGGGGAAGGCGGCGATTCTTTTGCATTTGCCCGGTGCGCTCTTCGATTCGGGCGTGGATGGCTTCGAGGATTCTTTGAGAGCTGGCGTCGGGCATGGATTTGCGGCCCTCAGCGAGTTCGTTTTTGAATTCTTCTTCCAGCTTTTTGCGTCGTTCCTGGTCGTTTGATTTGCTCATCTTTCGATGTAAATACCCGGGAGGGGAGAAAAGGGGATGCGTGTGGGTGTTACCGAATTGTTATGTGTTATTGTCCGAAATAGATCAGTAATAATGGGGCGATGGTGAGAGTGGCTTCGGTGTAGTTGGAGAAGATGTATTCTTTGATGAAGCGATTGGATTGTTTGAGATAGTCCTTTACGGAGGTAGGGGAGATGTTCATGATGCTGGCGATTTCGTCGCAGGATTTTCCTTCGTAGCGGTTTAGCTGGAAGACTTGTTTTTTTCTTTCGGGGAGGTGGTTGACGGCGTCTTCGATCATGGAGACGCGGAAGCGGTACCAGTCTTCGGTGGATTCGGAGGCGGGGTCGTCCTGCTGGAAGTCTTCGAGTGTGGGGTTGAGGGGGAGGACGTTCTCGCGCGTTTTTTGTTTGAGGTATTTGAGGGACTTGTTATAGCTGGTGACGAAGAGCCAGCCGGCGACTCTTTCGGTGTCGAGCTTGCGGCGGTGTTCCCAGAGTGCGAGGAAGACTTCCTGCAGGATGTCTTCGGCGGCGTCGGGCTGGCGAACGAGCTTAAGGATATTGCTGTATACGGCGTTGTGATATTGGTGATAGAGGCTGTCGAAGCTGGAGAGGTCGAGCGGATCGATTACCGGAGGCCGGACATAAGCAGTTTCCATTTCACATGTAATTTTACGCGAGCAAAACTAGCATGGAGGGGAAACATGTAGATATTATAAAATTGTTATGAGAGGATTATCCCTTTAGCACTTCGCGGGCGATGACGATTTTTTGGATTTCGGAGGTGCCTTCGCCGATGGTGCAGAGCTTGCTGTCGCGGTAGAATTTTTCCACGGGGAAATCCTTTGTATAGCCATAGCCGCCGAAGATTTGTACGGCCTCGGTGGAAGCGCGGACGGCGACTTCGCTGGCGTAGTATTTGGCCATGGCCGACTGGCGGGTCATGGGGAGGTGACGGTTTTTGAGATCGGCCGCCTGGAACGTGAG
>JAFDYG010000256.1 GCA_018267545.1 Bacteroidota bacterium | reverse complement strand
GAGGAGGCCCAGATCTCTTCCCTTCAGCCGGCGGCCTGCCGTCACGACCTCCATTCCTTCCTCCTCCGCCACGCTGCTCACCACCACCACGCTGCTCGCCGCCACCCCTCTGCTCACCGCCCCCGCGCTGTTCACCACCGCCTTCGCGGCCCCCACGCCCATCCTTACCATGCTGCGCCTGATGCTTATTATGATGACCATGCTTCTTCTTCCTGTCCGCCTTCTCCAGGGTCCGCAGACTGATCTGCCCAACCAAATCCACAAATCCGCTCTCTTCCGTTTCCTTCGGCTTACCCGAGCTCACCTCGACCGGTTCGAGACTCTCCGGAACGATATTCTGCATATTATCCCGGCGAATCTTCCTAACTCTCTCGATCGTCAGAGGATACTGCTTATTGCTGTCCGGCAGCACATACCACATCAAATTCTTGAAAATATCCTTTTTGATCAGGATCGCCGTACCCTTTGCTACCTGCAAAGTTTCCGCATTGTCCGGGAAATTCTGCAGGGCATCCAGATACGTATCCAGCTCATAGTTGAGACAGCACTTGAGACGGCCGCACTGACCGCTCAGCTTACTCTGATTGATCGACAGATTCTGATAACGCGCCGCCGTCGTATTAACGGACTTGAAGTCGCTCAGCCAGGTGCTGCAGCACAGTTCCCGTCCACAGCTTCCCACACCGCCGACCTTTGCAGCCTCCTGACGGGCGCCGATCTGACGCATTTCGACCTTCAGACGAAATTCTCCGGCGTAAAGCTTGATCAGCTCGCGGAAATCCACCCGGTCGTCGGCGATATAAAAGAAAGTTGCCTTTCTTCCATCAGCCTGAATTTCTACCTCACTCATTTTCATATCCAGCTTCAGCTGGCGGGCGATCGCCCTGGACCGGATCAGCGCATCCCGCTCGCGGGCCTTGTTCTGCTGCATGATCTCGATATCCTTATCGGTTGCCTTGCGCAATACCTTCTTGATCTCCGGATTCCTTTCCTCGACACCCTTCTTCTTCATCTGAAGCCGGACCACCTCACCCGTCATCGTGATCTCTCCGACGTCGAAGCCGCTGACCCCTTCCACACTTACCATTTCTCCCTTTTCAAACAGCTGCGTCGTGGCGTTCCGGTAGAAGTCCTTGCGGCTTCCCTGGTTGAAACTCACCTCTACGATCCTGCATCCGCTTTCCGGATCGCTAAACGGTAAATTAGCCAGCCAGTCATGTACATTGAGCCTATTGCATCCGCCGGTGCTGCACCCGCCGTTGCTCTTACAGCCGGTAGGTTTGCCCCCCTTGGACGTTCCACAATTGCTACATCCCATATCCCAAATAAATTAATAAACGGTGATAAAATGATAAAAAGAAGATGAATCCTACAGGCAGGAAGAAGACACTGCTCTCAGAGAGCCATTATGCGAAATATGCTGAATACAAAATACGCTCTTTCAACGGCCCAGCTCTTTCTATCGCTCCAACTTCACCGCCGGCCTGTCTTGGATACACTTCTTTTCCATGGCCGATATGGGCCATGTTTTTCAAATATACACAGAAACAGCGATTTAATGTACCGGCCGCCGCTTTTTTCCTACCAGGGCCACAAGCGCGACAAGACACCAGCAGCCCTCCAGAACCACAAAGGGCCAATAGCGGATCAAAACAGACGCATAACAGGAAAGCCCGGCCCCAATAATATTGAGAAGGACATAAAGAAGTTTGTCCTGACTAAGAAATTTAAAAAGCGACAAAAGAAAAGCCAACAGCAGCATGGTCACCCCGATCGAACCTATGACACTTGAATAGCTCATTTTCAATTAATTAAGAAAGTTGAAACCAATTTCCAGGTCCTTCCCCGAACCGGCCGTGCGTCCATGATATCATCCTCCTTCTGAATATATTTCCCATCCACCAGCTCATGTCCCTCATTCTCGATCATCCCGCCTATAATCTCAGCCGTCACCTCCGGATGGTACTGCAGCCCCAGCACATTCTCCCCCAGCCGGAACGCCTGGTTTACACAACCCGGGCTCGAAGCCAGCAGCTCGGCCCCCGGCGGCAGGTCAAAGGTCTCCCCATGCCAGTGAAAAACCACCTCTTCCTCGCCATCCGCCCACCTTACCGGCCAAAACCCAATCTCCTTCACCGGATTATCATACACCCTTCCTCCCATCACCTCCGCAATCAGCTGGGCCCCCAAACAGATCCCCAACACCCTTTTACCCGCCCTAATCGCCTCCCCAATCAATCGCTTCTCCTCCTTCAACCAGGGATAAACCCCCTCATCATGTACGCTCATCGGTCCACCCATGACAATCAATACGTCGAAACTATCCAACGCCGGCAGACGCCCCGGCAACGTAACCTCTAATACCCCTCCCTGTGAAGCGACCAATGACGCTATCAACCCCGGCGTCTCAAATACAACATGCTGCAAACAATGAAATCTCATAAGCTTTAATTCAAAACCACCGTTTTTCTTTCGGCCAAAATATGTAATAATTTGATAGTCAATGCATGAAAAAGCATTTTCGCGTGCGCATTCCGCTCGATATAATAAGCCGCCCGATCCAGCTCCTCGATGATCGCCTTCTGTTGCCCGACATCCGCTATCTTATTTAATCTCAACGCAATATCCTTTTCCGCCTCCGGAACCGGCAGTAATGCAGCATCGATGTACCGCAGCCTGATAGCCTGCTCCAGCAAATGATTGAAATACCGCAAAAACTGCTTCTGCTTCTCCCGCCCCGACTTGCTGATCTCGTCGATCCACTTCACCTGCGCAATCGGCCCATTCTTCAGGATCGCATTCAACCACTCCCTAAGCACCCCCTGCCAATCATCGTCCGCATGCCGGATCAGCTGCAAGGCCTCGTGATAATTGCCTTCACAAAGCACCGCAATCTGCCTGGCCTGCTCGGCGCCAAGCCCCGCCTTCGCCACCAGTGCCCCCTCAATATCCTTCGTATCCGGCAAAGGCACCTTTACCAGCTGCGTCCTCGAAAGAATCGTCTGAAGCACCAACGCCTCAGTCTCCGCCACCAGGATAAAAAGAGTATCCGCCGGCGGCTCCTCGATCAGCTTCAAAAGCTTATTCCCCTCATTCCCCAGATACTCTGGCATCCACATAATCAATATTTTATAACCACTCTCGAAACTCTTGAGGTTCAGCTTATGGATGATATCGTTACACTCATTGGCAGTGATGTTTCCCTGTTTATTTTCGGCCCCGATAAACTGCAGCCAGTCATAGGCATTCCCATAGGGATATTGACCCATAAACTCCCGCCACTCCGAACTATAATCCGTACTGACCGGCTTGTCCCCCGGCTTCCTGGGAATGACAGGGTAGGAGTAGTGGACGTCCGGATGAATCATCTGACTCGCCTTGACACAAGACGGACATACTCCGCACGCATCCATCATCGCCGCAGCCCCCGCTTCCACCGGCCTCGCCCCAGCCGCCGCCGGTTCCTCCCCAAAAAGAGAAGGTCCCGCTTGAACCGCCGCTGCCGCGCCCTTGCCATTCACCTTCTCACAGACCACATACTGAGCAAAAGCCAGGGCCAGCGGTAACGCCCCGCTTCCCTCCTGCCCCAAAAAAAGCAGGGCATGGCTAAGACGATTTTGCTGAACCAGCTCGACAAGACTATGCTTGACAGCCGCCTGGCCAATAACTTTCGTAAATGACATAGGCCGCAAAGATAACCCCAACCCGCAAAACCCGATTCACAAAACCCAGCCGCACAAAAAAAAGCGACCCATTTGGGTCGCTCCTTCTATTGGACAGGTCCGGTCCAATTCAAAATATCTTAATTCAAATACTTCGTAATCGCTTCGTCCGTAGGCTTCACCTTGCTCGGGAATACCGCAACCAGCTTGCCATTCTCGTCAACCAGGAACTTAGTGAAATTCCACTTAATCACAGGATCAGCAACACCCATCTTCTTTGCTTCCTCCGTCAGATACTTGAACAAAGGATGGATATTTTCACCCACTACATCCACCTTCTCAGCCATCGGGAAGGTAACGCCATAATTTTTCGTGCAGAACTCGGTAATCTCCGCAGCTGTCCCGGGCTCCTGTTGACCGAAGTTATTGGCCGGGAAGCCAACGATAACCAGCTTGCTCTTGTATTGCTCGTATAATTTTTCCAGATCGGCATACTGAGGAGTATAACCACATTTGCTGGCAGTATTGACAATCAATAACTTTTTGCCCTTGTATTTAGAAAGTTCGAGCGGCTTTCCATCCAGGCCCGTCACTTTATAATCATATACGCTGGTGGTACCAACGAACAAAAAGAGAGAAAGAAGAAGTACGCGTACCATAAATTGGGATTTTGGTTGAAGGTATTTAAGTTATTAAAACTACTACACAGTTTGAACGCTAAAGTTTAGATTAGTGAATCTTTTGCTTGATGGGCGGCAGAGTTTCGATTTAAACGGGCAAGCCCCGCAAGCTGCCCTGTAATCCGGCGCCGGGCCAACCTTATTGCCGCTCATAGCACCCCAGGTCCGGCAACCCTACCGCGCGCAGCCTGCCATCCAGGTCGACCGTCAGCCCTGTCGATACCCCCTTATCAACCGCAGGAGACCCCGCCTTCAAATGAAAATTATAATAATATCGCGAATTGTTAACGCTGTCGAAAAGCGGGTCCTGATTCAAAACCATGCCCGTAGCGGTCACGCCCGAAGGAGCCGTCTTTACCTTCCAGAGACAGCTATTGAACCCCACCGAGAAAATCCCGTTGCCCTGCTTGCTCACGACCACCTCGTTATCCACATTCCCATTACTCCCCCAAAAGATACAATTCGTAAATCCCGCCGTCAGATCCGCCGTCGCAGCTCCCTGCGCCACCGCATCGCTCACCGATAGCACCGGCTGCAAATGCGCGATGTAATTGTTGGAGATAGAAACGACCGTACAATGCGTAAACTGATAGCTCCCCCCGCCGGCCAGCTCGACATTCTTCCCGCAATTGCTGACGAGACAATTATTGGCCTGGATGCTTCCCTTGATTCCATAGATCCCCGCGTCGTAGCTATTGTCGATAATACACTGGTCGAGTATCAGACTCGGCTGTCCGCCGAACGGTGGCGACTGTGAGACGATCGCCTGATACGCGTTCTTTATGACCGCATACCGGAGGTAGTTGTTATTGCTGGTCCCACGAAAATAGATACCGGGCCATCCACCGGGAAAATCCCTATACGGAACATCCAATCGGTCACTCGAAAAATAAACCCTCGTGCTGTCGAAGTGATCCCCTATCACCTGCAGCGAACCATCTACCAGCAAAGGGGCATCCGCATGAAAATAAACTTTGCATCCCTGTTGTATCGCAAGCGTTGCACCCAAATTGACCTGCAGACTTCCAAGTATCACATATGGAAGACTATTGTCCCAAACTGTATTGCTGCTGATCACCTGGTTGCGTAAAAAATGCGCGTTCTGCCCATAAGCCTGCAGCTGTATAAATTGCTGCTTGCCATTAAAGCTGACGCCAATGCTATCGCTTAACAAGAAGGGTAGGGCGTCGCTGGTGGGGTTGACCCGAACTGCGACAAAAATATAAACGCTATCT
>JAFDYG010000255.1 GCA_018267545.1 Bacteroidota bacterium | reverse complement strand
TGATTTGCACCTCATCCATGTTCCCGGTAGCTTCCTTGCGGTAACGGGCCATAAAGGGAATCGTCGCGCCTTCCGCCTGCAAATCGAAAATATTGTTCACCTGCTTGAGACTAAAGCTCAGCTTCTCGGCGATCTTTTGAATATAAATTGGCTCCATAGTTATGTACTTCAAATAAGGGCGGCAAATGTAGACAAAATCCTACCTTTACGACGCACAAAATTTCCACCATGGATATCAAAAATAATATTCTCGAAACGATTGGACATACGCCGCTTATACGTTTAAATAAATTGACAAAAGATCTCCCCTGCCAGGTGCTCGCCAAAGTGGAATATTTCAACCCCGGCAACTCCGCCAAAGACCGCATGGCGCTCAAAATGGTCGAAGTAGCCGAAAAGGAAGGGAAGCTGAAACCCGGCGGCACGATCATCGAAGGAACTTCCGGCAACACGGGCATGGGCCTCGCCCTCGCTGCAGTCGTAAAAGGATACAAATGTATCTTCGCTACCACGGATAAGCAGTCCAAGGAAAAAATGGATATCCTCAAGGCCCTCGGCGCCGAAGTCATCGTCTGCCCCACCAACGTCGAACCGGAAGACCCCCGCTCCTACTATTCCGTATCGAAACGTCTCGCCAAAGAAGTCCCCAACTCTTTTTACGCCAACCAATACGACAACCTGGCCAACCGCCTCGCCCACTACGAATCCACCGGCCCCGAAATCTGGGAACAGACCGGAGGCAAAGTCACACACCTCGTAGTAGCCACCGGCACCGGCGGCACCGTCACCGGCACGTCCATGTTCCTGAAGGAAAAGAATCCCAATATCCAGGTCTGGGCCATGGATCCATACGGTTCCCTCCTCACCAAGTATTTCCGCACCGGTGAGATCGACATGAAGGAAGTACATCCCTATATCACCGAAGGCATCGGCGAAGACTTCGTTCCCCAAAACTATGACATGAAATACGTAGACCTTTTCGAACAGGTCACCGACAAAGACGCCGCCATCATGACCCGCCGCATCGCCCGCGAAGAAGGCCTTTTCTGCGGCTATAGCGCCGGCACGGCCATACAAGGCCTGCTCCAGCTCAAAGATCGCCTAAAGCCAGACGACGTGGTCGTAGTCATCCTCCACGATCACGGCAGCCGCTACGTAGGTAAGATCTATAACGACCAGTGGATGATGGAACGGGGCTTCCTGGACGTCAAGACCTTCAAGGACATCGTCTCTGGCCGCGGCACAAAACGCCTCATTACAGCCACCCCCGCCCTGACCGTCTCCGAAGCGTTCGAGCTCATGCAGAAATACAACATCGAAAACCTGCCCGTCCTCGAGAACGGAGAGCTCGTCGGAGCCATCAGCGAAAGCGGACTCTTCACCCGGATGATGAGTAACGGCACAGATATAAAAAGCAAGAAAATTGGGGAAATCCTCGAAAAACCCTACCCGATCGTCTCCTTCGACACCCCCTTGGAACGCCTGAGTACATTGATTACCAGGGAGAACGGAGCCGTTTTGGGCAAGGACGAAAGCGGCAACTTCCATATCGTAACCAAATACGATGTAATTCAAGCACTTGGAGCTTAAGCCTATCCCCGCAATCGTAGTTTTACGACACCCGAAACAGGGCTTTCCCCATCTCCTTATGCAATGATTACGAAATGGTTAGTAAATTGTGCGACACGGAAATAAAGCAAAACCTCTATTGATTTATCCCTTTTAACAAATTATTTTTGATATAGAAGTTGATTGATACAATCAATCACCCAATATCCCGAAAAACCCGACACCAAAACACCTAAATCCTAATATCCGTAAAAGCCCAAAACCAATACCTAAGAAATTCTGAAAGATCCAATATCAGTCAACTTCTATTTTTCTTTTTATCACGCACACACATAGTTTGCCCTTAAAGACTAAAACGTATTCTTCTCGAAATCCAACGTCCGAACAAAAACCTGTAAAGCAGTCCAATCCTATTGAACCACAAACCCTGCTTTCACCAAAGCCCCTCCAGCTAAATTCTGATTAGAGCAACTTAAAATTTAGCTGGAGGCCTTCATCGAAGAAGAGAAGAAACATGCGAATCATCTCCCTGGTGCCTTCCCAAACAGAACTCCTTTACACACTTGGCCTCGAAGACGAGGTCGTCGGCATTACAAAATTCTGCATCCATCCCACTTCCTGGTTTCGTACAAAAACTCGCGTAGGCGGCACCAAGAACGTCCACGCCGAAATCATCGACACTTTAAAGCCCGACCTCATTCTTGCCAATAAGGAAGAGAACGACAGGCAGCAGGTCGAAGACCTCGCCACCCGCTATCCCGTATGGGTCAGCGACGTCCATACCCTTTCCGACGCCCTCGACATGATCCGCACCGTCGGCAGCCTCACCAGCCGCGTACAGCCCGCGGAGGACCTCGCCAGTGAAATCCAAAGGAGATTTGCCGCCATAACGCTCCCTTCCTCTCCATCACGCACCGCCTACCTCATCTGGCGCGATCCATACATGGCCGCCGCCGGCGACACCTTTATCCACGACATGCTCCAATACTGTGGCTATAATAACCTCTTCGCCTCCCAAACCCGTTATCCCGCGACAAGCCTCGAAGCCCTCGCCGATTCCGGCTGCGAAACCCTCCTTCTCTCCTCCGAACCCTATCCCTTCAGCGAAAAACACATCCCGGAAATCCAGCAGCTGCTGCCCAATACCCATATCCAGCTCGTCGATGGCCAGCTTTTCAGCTGGTACGGCAGCCGCCTCCTCGAAGCCCCTGCCTATTTCGCCAGCCTGCGCCAGCAGGCGCTAAAATACCCATAACAGGCCATTGTCCCGTCCCTTAGTAACACTTAGCTTCGCGCTGTTTCCCCCATCCCTCCGCCCTACGACAAATAATAAAAGCCATCCATGGCACAAAACCAGGTCATACGAAGAATCATACCGGCCACGCTCACCCTTTTGATATTGGGTATCTTCCTATCTCTATACTTCTTCAAATACCTGCCACGCCAAAAAGACAACTTTAACCGCCGCGCCTTCCTCGAGCTCGAGCAGATCGAAAAAGCCGTCCAAAGCAGAAACACCGCCTACAGCCGAGCCCTGGATATCTACGCCCAACGAAGGGTCGTCAATGCCCTCTTCCGTTCCTTCAAAGACCTCACCCTCTCGAAGTCGAACTCCACTTCCGCAAAGCTGTCTCCCAATGGAGTACAATTTATCGTCGACGAACCCTTCAACGGCAATTACCGGCTCGCCTATCCTTTGTCTCCGGTAAGCGGCAGCCCCGATTCAATCCGCAGCATGTCCATCCGCCTCGACTCCGTCATCGCACCCATCGTCTCTACCTATAAGGATATTTTCGATAGCTACATCCTGGTCGGTAAACCCGACTCCGAAAACGTAAACGTCGGTCACATCCTCTATAACCCTGACGATCTCTCCCTCGACTCCCAGGTCCGTACCGACAGTCTGCTGAGCAAAGAAGACGGCTTCAGCATCCGCAACGTCCGCGACGTCATCATACAGGGTAATCCCTACAAGCTCTTTATCTACCCCTTCCAGCTGGGCAACCAGTCCGTCATCCTCTCCGGCCTCGTCACCACCGAGCACTATTCCAGCGGCTATACTGACATGCCCCTGGACCTCCTCATACCCGCCAGCATCATCATCCTCTTGCTGCTGATGAACTTCCCTATCTTAAAAATCTTTATTCTCGGCGTCTACGAACGAATTACCGACCTCGACATCCGGCTCCTGATCGGCTCTTATTTTGTCGCCGCCTTTACCGGCTTCTTCCTCTTCTCCTGGCTCTTCCTGATGCGCATCCAAACCGTAGACAATCGAAGAAATCTCGAATCCCTTTCCGGAAAAGTACAGGATAATTTCTTCCAGGAGCTCCGCCTCATCACCCGCCAGCTAAGGAAGTGGGACAATACCTTCATAACTCAGCAACCTCTCGCCGCCCAGCAAAACCATAAAGACAGAGACACGACCGTCTTCAGCGGCATGCGCGGAGCCCGCCTGGGTAAGGCCGACAGCCTGGCCCTCGACAGCCTCTATCGCCCCACCATCTATCCCTGGTCGGACATCACCTTCTGGATCGACGCCAACGGCAAATGGACGGGCACCTGGAGCGAAAAGAAGTACAGCAATAAACCCATCCTCCTGCAGGTAGACGACCGAAAATATTACAAGGACTTTATCAATCGAAAATTCCTCACCCTGACCGATAGCGATAGGACCATCCCCTTCACCATCCAGCCCACGCTATCCAAGCTCGACGGAGAATATACCATCTCCGTGGTCATCCCAAGCGGCGACAGCACACACCGCACCATGCTGGTAGGCCTTTCCTCGCAAATGGCCTCCGTAACCAATACGGTCCTTCCCTGCGGATATAATTTCAGCATCATCGACGAAAACGGACAGGTGCTGTACGATTCCCGCCAGGGGCGCGCCCTTCTTTCCAATATCTTAAAAGAAAGCGATAACCCCGACGCCATCCTCGAATGCACACGCTTCCGCAATCAGCGCTTCTTCAATCTCTTCCGGCTAAAGGGACAGAAGGTCGCCATGCTCGCCACCCCGATAAAATCCCTACCCTACACTATCCTCACTTATTACAATCTCTCCGACACCGATAGCTCACAGCTCCACCTGATCGGGCTGGCCGCCTTCTTCAGCACCTGCGTCCTGATACTGTTGATCATATCCACTTTCATCAACGAATGGACGGGTAAAAAGCCCAGCATCCTGATCGCCCCTTCCAAACACTTCGAATGGCTTCGCCCCCTGCCCCATAAAGAAAAATATTATCGCCACCTGATCTCAGGCATGCTGAGCTTATTGGGTGCATACATCCTTTCCTGGATCGTCATAAAATCCCTGCCACGGCAGCTTGAATTTTCGCTCTTCTTCATCTCGCTGGCGCTGCCCTTTTATGTCGCATTTTACTACTACGCACTGCGGGAAAAACAAAAGAACCCGGGCAAGAAATTCCGCGCATTGGTAACCTCTCGTCCCCTGATTCCCCTCCTGCTTTTTCTTACCCTCGTCCTGGCGGTCCTCATTAGCTTTTCCTGCTCGGATACGGCTTCCGCAACCTCGACGCCCTGGCTCTCTCTGATCGTTCAGATCGCCTTCTTTACCCTCATAGGCTATTTCATTTCTTCCTTCAATAGACACCCACCGGTTCCCGTAACTCCCCTTACCGGTCCCCTCCGCTCCGCAGTAGCCCCCTGCGCAACACACGGAAAACACTGGTTGAAGTATTATTCCGCCGCCATCGTCACCGGCGTCGTCCTGATCAGCATCATCCCCGCCTGCGGCATCTTCTGGCTCCTGTCCTGGCAGGAGTCCAGCATGCAAAGCAATACCCTGCGGGTCGAAGCCGCCCGACGTATCAATGTTCGGCGGCTAGCCCTCAACGAAAGAATGCGTGACTATAAATCCCTGCTCGGGGACACCAGCCCCCGCGTGTCGCTGGATACCTCCCCGCGAGCGCAGGCAGCCATCGATAGCCCCTCGCATTTATTACTGAAATTCAAATACGGTCTCTATCTACTTCCCGGCGACACCATTGTCTCCAACCGTCCCCCAAGCCGCCTACGCCCCTTCTTCCCGCTGTCTTCCCAATACCAGGATATCCACGAGCTTTTCTTCCCCGAAGACAGCGACGTCCTCTCTTCCACCCCTCACCCCGACTCCGCAGACGACGGCAGCTGGCGCTTCTACACCGACGAGGCCTCCCGCGTCTGGCTGGACTACGAAGCCCCAACAGATTGGGTCGACAACGGTCCCCTGCAATTACAAGCCGGAACCACCGCCTCCGGCTCATCCCTTTCTTTGATAGGAAGACAGACGGGCTCGACAGGCGCGCTCTTCATCTTCCTCTATTTCGGTGCTCAGCTGCTCAGCGTCTTCCTGGCCTATAAAGTGACGATGTCCCTCGCGACCCGCATTTTCATGATCGACCTCTTCAACGACTTCGCCTGCCCCCCCGACGAAACGCCCGGCAGCCTACCGCCCTGGCTCGAAACCATCCGCACCGAAGAGCGCAGCAATCCCAGCCCCGAGCTTATCCTTTGCAATGGAGAGCTAAACGAGAAGCTCTATGCCCAGCTCTGGGCTCCCTTATCTTCTTTGGAAAAATTTGTCTTATTCGATCTCGCCAAAGACGGCTTCACCAACTACCGCACCGGCGGTATCCTCTGGCAGCTGCAAAAGAAACATCTTCTTGTCTTCTACAACGGTCACCTCGAGCCCGTGACCGACAGCTTCCGCGAATATGTGCTAACCCAGTCTAACGACAAGGCTATCAAGACCTGTATGCAAAAAAGCCGCCGCGATGGCACCTGGCAAGCCTTCAAGCTGCCCCTCACCATTCTCTTCACCGCGTTCGGCCTCTTCATTTTCTTCACCCAGGGCGCCCTCTATCAAAAGCTCGGCGGCCTGCTCACTTCCATCATCTCGATGGGCTCGCAGATCACTTCCTTCTTCGACAAAACCAGCCGTCCGCCCACCCCCGAACCCGAGCCGGAGGAAAAATCTTAGCCCACTACATCCTTCAAAAAGAAAAACCGCTCAAAAGAGCGGTTCAATATCATCATATAGACCCAAAGTTTAATCCTCATCCGCACGAACTTCCTCAACAAACTCAACCGTTACATCTGCCAGATCAGCAATCTTTTCCACTGAAAAATCAGTATTTACCAGTAGCTTTTTAACAAAGCTAATCTGCATCCTTTCTTCAAAACGCTGCATCATGCTGCCCCTGCACTTCCACACGCACAAGCACCCACTCTTCCGTTCCATCCTTGAGAAACACCTTGACCAGCTTATCGACAAACCTCACATCCGCCCCCTTCCCCGGCTCCGGATACAGCTCCGCCAATTCCTTATCCAGAAACTCAAACCCCCGTTCCAAATCAAATACCTTGTCCGCATCCTCAAACAAGAATCGCAACAAGTCATCGAATACCCTTTCCAGCATGCCTTTCCAAAGCGCGTCATTCTTTCGCCGCGCCATACAATAAAATTTACAGACCCCTACAGTTGGTCTATAACACAGGCTCCACCATGATTTAGAAAAAGGTAAGAAGAGAAAGCAAAAATACGATGATAAAATGCCTAAGAAAAATCAAATACCGCTCACTACCCCACGCCCCGCAACCGCACTCCATTTCCCCCTAAACCGCTCCCCGACCTCAAACAGCTCCGGATAAAACAACCCCGCCAGCAATTCCACTCCTTCCACCAACGTCGAAGGACTAGGCTGCGTAAACATCGCAAAATCACAAACAAAAACCTTCCCCTCCCGAACCGCCTTAATCTCTCCCCACCCCTCATTCTCCGCCAGCAAATCGACCTCCTCCAACGACCGACCTACATGAAACCCACAAGGCGCCACGATCATCACCTCCGGATCATACTTCCTGATCTTATCCCAGGAAACGACAATACTATCTCCACCCGGATTGCTCAGCATATCAATCCCCCCGGCCAGTCCCACCTGGAACGGTATCCAGTGACCGCAATTATACACCGGCGTAATCCACTCCAACAAAGAAACCCTCTTCAAAGGCATCCCATGCTGCCTCAACGTATCCAAAATATGCCCCGTCCGTTTCTGCAGCCCCGACAGATACCGGTATGCCGCATCTTCATGCCCCAGCGCCGTAGCAATCGTAACTGCCGTAGCGTATACGTCCTCCAGGCTCGCCGGCGTAAGCGGGATAATCTGCGGACGACGTTTCAGCTTTGCCACCGCCGCCGCGGTACACTTGGTATCGATCTGACAGACCTCGCAAGTATCCTGGGTAAAAATAATATCCGGTTCAATCCCCTGCAGCAGCTCCTCCTCGACATAATAAAGGCTTTTCCCCTGCGCCTTCGCCGTACGAAAAACCGTATCGATCTCGGCGCTCGTATAGTTCTTCCCTTCCATGATACAACGGACCAGCTTGGGCTTTTCGGCAAGCGCCTCCGCAGGACATTCGAAGGTAACCCCATAAAGCAGGTGCTGAAGCCCCATGTCGTAGATCATTTGCGTAGCAGCGGGAAGGAAGGAACATACTTTCATACGTCTAAGATACCGATTTGCCCCAAAAACCCGACCTTTACCCCATGCAATTCAGCGATCAGCAGCCTTCCGACGCCAACAAACCCTCCCGGAAAAAACCCATCTTCCCTGTCACCGACTCTCTTCGCAGCTATCTCAAACACCACGGCCGCGAGGTCAAGCTCCCCGTCTCCTACCGCGATCTCCTGCAGCACATGACTTACTCCGTCCCCCTCCTCGACAAAAATAAACAGGACACACTCTGGGAAACCGCCATCTACGACATGCGCCACTGGGACTTCATCCGCGAAGGCCTCGTCCAGATGTACGCCATCCTAAAAACGGAAGGCGACCTCAGCTATACCAAACACCTCGACGTAGCCCGCATCGACTTCTGCAGCTTCGCCAATTCCGTCCCCTTCCGAATCCGTATCGTCAATAAATTCAACGACAACTACGATCACTATTATATCAAGCAAGCCGACGCCTCCCGCATCTACGGCCTCGAGCTGGAACACCTCCTTTCCCCCAATCGCATCACTTACTTCACCTTTCACAACACCCTCGTGGAAGAACACATCCCCGGCATCCCCGGAGACCTGTTTATAAAAAACTTCCTGGACGACCCCCAGACCAATAAAATCCGGTTCGCAAAAGAGTTCGTCAAATTCAACGAACGCTGCTTCGTCAGGCTCCTCGGCGACATGCGCTCCTATAATTTCGTCGTAGACATCACCCCTGATATCGAAGACTACCAATATCGTATCCGCGCCATCGACTTCGACCAGCAATCCTACGAAGGCCGAAAGAATATTTATATCCCACAATTCTTCAAGGAAAACAAGGCCCTCGTCGAGCTGACCCTCAAACACCTCAACAAGGATTCCATCGAACAATACCAGACCGAAGAGCGCACCATGATGGCCTTCCGCGTAGCATCCTCCCGCTTCCGGCTGATGGAGCTGCTCAACATCATGTCCCGCCACCAGGAGCTATCCAGCCCCGAAAAGCTGCACCAGCTAAAAACCGAGCTAAACTCCTATTTCAAGAATCCCGCCTTCCTCAAATGCCGCTCCATGGGGCAGCTGGTAAAAAGACAGCTAAAACAAACCCTCCAAAAAAACCTGTCCCTTCTCCAGAAAAACCTGGGAAAATTCGAGGATTAGACTCAAACAACCCAAAACAGCAGGAAACCGGCTAAAACAATCCGCCCCGCCCATATTCAACATTTTTCAACTTTTTCCCGATATACCTGTATATTCGCGGCCTCAAAGTTCAGTAAACATGAAAAAATACAAAGCTGGAGTCCTTTTCGGTGAAGAATTGGAAGCCCTCTACAACGACGCAAAAGACAACCAGTTCGCCTTACCCGCTGTAAACACCATCGGCACCAATACCATCAATGCCGTTCTCGAGACCGCAGCAAAGGTCAACTCCCCCGTCATCATCCAGTTCTCCAACGGCGGAGCCCAGTTTATCGCCGGTAAAGGCATGCCCAACGACCAGCTCCAGGGCAATATCTCCGGTGCCATCTCCGGAGCCCTTCACATTCACAACGTCGCAAAGTACTACGGCGTACCCGTCGTCCTCCATACCGACCACGCCGCGCACAAATGGCTTCCCTGGATCAGCGGACTCATCGACGCCGGCGAACAGTTCTATAAGGAAAAGAAACAGCCGTTGTTCAGCTCCCATATGCTAGACCTTTCCGAAGAACCCATCCAGGAAAATATCACTACCTCCGTCGAGTTCTTCAAACGCATGCAGCCCCTGGGCATGGGCATCGAGATCGAGCTCGGCGTAACCGGCGGTGAAGAAGACGGCGTCGACAACAGCGGCGTAGAAAACCACAAGCTCTACACCCAGCCCGAGGACGTGGCGTATGCCTATACGGAGCTCAGCAAGGTTGGCCGCCTCTTCAGCGTAGCAGCAGCCTTCGGTAACGTCCACGGTGTATATAGCCCCGGCAACGTCGAGCTTCGCCCCATCATCCTGAAGAATAGCCAGGATTATATCGAGAAGACCCTGAAGACCGGCCCCAAGCCCGTCTACTTCGTCTTCCATGGCGGCAGCGGCAGCCCCCAGCACCAAATCCGTGAAGCCATCAGCTACGGCGCTATCAAGATGAATATCGATACCGACCTGCAATGGGCTTTCTGGGAAGGCATCATGAACTATTACAAAAAGAACGAGGGCTACCTCCAGGGCCAGCTCGGTAACCCCGAAGGTCCTGCCAAGCCGAACAAAAAATACTACGATCCGCGCGTATGGCTCCGTAAAGGTGAAGAAACCTTTGCCAAGCGCCTCGAAGTCGCTTTCGAAGATCTCAACTGCGTTAACCGTAACGCATAACCGCTAAAAACAAACTACAACAAAAAAGCCGCCCATCTGGACGGCTTTTTTATTTATAGAGAACAAGGCCGAAGCTAGTCTATTTGTTGACCAGCGGTCCTACCCGCTTCCCAATCAATTCGATCGTTTTCATCAACCTCTCCTGCGACAGCTCCGCGCTATCCAGTTGAAACGTAAGCCTCGATATACCTCCCAATGCCTCCGAGTGCCGCAATATCTTCTCCGCTACCTCCTCCGGACTCCCCACCAGCAACGCCCCCTTCGGTCCATTCTGCGCTTCGAACCTGCCCTTCGTCATCGGCGGCCATCCCCGCTCTTTCCCCACCTCGGTCATGCTCGCCGCATATCCCGGGTAGAATTCCTCTACAGCCTGCTCCGACGTCTCCGCCACATATCCCAGCGAATGCATGCCTACCGTCAGCTGCTCCGGCGCAAACCCCGCCCGACGCCCCGCCTCCCGGTACAAATCGACCAATGGAGCGAAACGATGCGTCTCCCCGCCGATAATCGCAACCATCAATGGCAGCCCCAGCGACCCCGCCCGGATAAAGGATTCCGGGGTCCCTCCGACTCCCACCCAGATCGGCATCCGCTCCTGCACCGGCCTGGGATACACCGGCTGATTAATCAACGCCGGCCTGAATTTCCCAGACCAGCTCACAAACTCGTTGTTTCTTATCTCCAACAACAACCGAAGCTTCTCCTCGAAGAGATCATCGTAGTCCGAAAGCCGGTATCCGAACAACGGAAAAGCATCGGTAAACGAACCCCGGCCCACCACCATCTCCGCCCGGCCGCGGGAAATCAAGTCCAGCGTCGCATACTCCTGAAAGACACGCACCGGATCCGCAGCGCTCAGCACCGTCACCGCACTGGTCAACTTAATCCGCCCGGTCCGGGCCGCCGCAGCCGCCAAAATCATCGAAGGCGCCGAATCCAAAAACCCCTTCCGGTGATGCTCCCCGATCCCAAAGACGTCCAGACCAAAACGCTCGGCCTGCACGATCCGCTCCAGCAATTGTTCCATAGCATCTATATCGCTCAAGACCTTGTTAGCATTCCTGCTAAACCGGGCCGCAAAAGAATCGATTCCTATTTCCATGCCCTGCATAACCATTTATCGACCATTTTGTTTGAACCGCCAGCACACCATCCAGGTCCGCCAGAACCCGACCACCACCCACCCCCGGCAACCGTTGTACATTTCATGGCAAAAATTGCCCCCCAAAGGGGGATTTTTTTCTTTTTCCCCCAGACGGGCTAACTTGCAATACAACAAAAAGTCAACAATCATGGCGTCTAAGAAAATTCTCGACCTTCTCGGCGACAAAGCCTCCTTTCTTTTGGATCATAAGCCCGTCATTGACAAATCGACACTCAGCGCGTTCCCTTCCCCCAACCATGTGGAAGAGATCTGGACCAATTCCGGTCGCAGCAACCAGGTACTGAGAAGCCTGCAAACCCTGATCAGCCATGGCAGACTCGCCGACACCGGCTATGTCTCCATCTTCCCCGTTGACCAGGGCATCGAACACAGCGCAGGCGCTTCCTTCGCCCCCAACCCCATGTATTTCGACCCCGAAAATATCATCAAGCTGGCCGTCGAAGCCGGTTGCAATGCCGTAGCCTCAACCTTTGGCGTACTCGACATCATGAGCCGCAAATACGCTCATCGCATCCCCTTCGTCGTCAAGATCAACCACAACGAATTTCTCAGTCTGCCGAATCGTTACGACCAAACGCTCTTCGGCTCCGTAAAGACCGCCTGGAACATGGGAGCCGTTGCCGTCGGCGCAACCGTCTACTGGGGCAGCCAGGAAAGCGACCGCCAGCTAAAGGAAATCGCAGAAGCCTTCGAGGTAGCCCACGAGCTCGGCATGGCCACCATCCTCTGGTGCTATACCCGCAACAGCGGCTTCAAAGTGGACGGAGTAGACTACCACACTTCCGCCGACCTCACCGGCCAGGCCAACCATCTCGGCGTTACCCTCCGCGCAGATATCATCAAACAAAAATTACCGACCAACAACGGCGGATACCTTGCGACCAAACACGGAAAGACATCTCCGCTCGTCTACTCCAAGCTCACCACACCCGATAATCACCCGATCGACCTCACCCGTTACCAGGTGATCAACTGCTACAACGGCCGCGTGGGCCTCATCAATAGTGGTGGAGAAAGCAAAGGGGCTTCCGACATGCAGGACGCAGTCTTTACCGCAGTCGTCAACAAACGCGCGGGCGGCATGGGTCTCATCCTCGGCCGCAAAGCCTTCCAACGCCCCTTCGCCGAAGGCGTAGAAATGATCAAAACCATCCAGGACGTATACCTGGATAAAGACATCACGATCGCGTAACATCACGACCGCGTAACAAAAGGCCATAACAAAGGCCCGCATGCGAAAACACCTTATCTATATTGTTCTTCTGCTCTCTTGCAATACAGCGGTAAAATATCCTCCGGGTGGTTACGACTACCCGGAGGCTGTTGCCGATCAGGATACTTCCTTCTATCAGCTTCCGCTAAAAAACCGGATGTCACAGAAAGATTCTTTCATGATGACCGACTTCGCCAGCTTTAACAAAGAGTTTGACGAACCCAATCTTAGCCTGCGTCCTCTACCCGCAGCCGTCTTTCGATTCCTCTATTCGCCAGCCCTATCCTCTCCGATCTTTATTATCCTGAAGGAAGACGAGATAGTCACAAAAAAAGGGCGCCCGGGAAACCCCGATATTTCTATGTCTCCCGACACCAGCCTGCTTACACCGCTTGAACGTCTGCATTTGCGCGTGCTGGAAAGGTATTTCCCACTCGCCGATACGCTGCAGAACTTTACCGCCAGACGCCGACGCATCGCCGACTCGATGGGCAGGCTCTATCCACAGCTCTATTCTCCCGTTTATTATCGGCAGCTCCTCGACAAAGCCTATGTCGGCAAACGTCCTTATTTTACTTATACTATTAACCGGACTAAAATCACGCCTGCCAAATACAGGCAGCTGGTTCAGCAGATCAATGCTTCCGGTTACTGGCGGCTGCCAAGATACAATTACTGCGCAGAACTAGGTTTCGATGGCTACAGCTTCACCCTCGAAGCCAACACGGCTAAAAAATATAACGTAGTCACAGCCATCCAGTGCTCCACCGACAGCACCCTGCCCTTCTTCAAAGCCTGCCAGCAGCTGGTCTCCGAAGCACATATGGACAACGACATTCTTATTTACAGAGAGGGCCCCTCTCTCCCGGATACTACACACGTCATAGCCGATACTCCCTTACCCGAAGTAAAAGAAGAACCCAAGCCTCGCAAAAAACGTCGTTAATAGATAGTTGATGACGCCCCTGCCATCGCCAGCATATTCCCAATCTCCCACCCCGTCCTCTTCATATTCTCTCCCGCCGACCGCAATGCCTCCGGCAAATCCACCGGACCATTCCCAATCGCCAGCAGCACATCGAAGTATCGTAACAACGCCTCATTCCTCCCCAACGGCACCTTCCCCGCCAGCGCAATCACCGGCAGCCCATACTCCTTCGCCTTCGCAGCTACCCCAAACGGCCCCTTCCCCTGCAAAGTCTGCTCGTCGATACTCCCCTCCCCCGTAATCACGATATCCGCCCGACGCACCGACGCTTCAAAACCCGTCAGCTGCAAAAAATAATCTATCCCATTCACGAGACTCGCATTCAAAAAACCAAATAAACCCGCCGAAGCCCCACCAGCCGTCCCCCCATACGTAATCGAAGCCATATCCCTGCCCAGCTGTCGCAACGCAACAGCAGCCAGTCGCTCCAACCCCGCATCCAGCAGCCGCACGTCTTCCGGCTTAGCCCCCTTCTGAGGACCAAACATCGCCGCCGCCCCCTGCGCCCCCAACAAGAAGTTATCGACATCACAAAGCACCACAACCTCGCAGTCTAAGACACGTTTATCCATACCCGAAACGTCCACGCTCCCCAGCCTGACCAGCTCCCCCGGCAACAACGACAGTTCCACTCCCTCCTCATCCAAAAACCGGCAGCCCAGCGCCTGCAAGATGCCTACACCTCCGTCTACCGTGGCAGACCCGCCCATACCAATGACAATCCGCCGAACTCCCTTGTCCACCGCAGACAACATCTGCTGCCCTGTTCCAAAAGAAAGCGCACGCAAAGGATTCAGTTCCGAAGGCGCTAGCAATCGAAGCCCCGAAGCATTCGCCATCTCGATAACCGCCGTCCCGCCGCCATCGATCAATCCATAAGAAGCAAAGATCGGGCGGCCCAGCGGATCACGCACGGCCACATTTACCAGCTCTCCACCACATTTCTTGATGATCAATTCCCCTGTGCCATCTCCACCATCCCCAACCGGGAACAGCTCGCAGCTACAGCTAAGCGAGCTATGTCTCAAACCATCCTCTATAGCCAAAGCCGCAGCATCCGCGTCCAAACTATGCTTGAACGCATTCGGCGCAATAAGTACGCGTAATTCACCCATAATTCAACCTTTTAATCCATACTGGACAACTTTGCCAACGCTCTATATAATCCCTGATTGCCATTACCGCCGCCGCCCATCGACTGCACAGCCGTATACAGCTGCTTGACCAGCGCCAGTCCCGGCAAGGACAACCCCATCGCATCCGCCTCCTCCAACGCAATCCGCAAATCCTTTACGAAATTGTCTATCGAAAATCCCGGCGACCAATCTTTCCGAACGATCTTCGGCGCCAGCACATCCAGGCTCCAGCATCCCGCAGCACCCTTGCTGATCGACTCAAGCAGCGTATTCAGATCCAGCCCCGCCTTCGTGCCATAGATCAAACCCTCGCACACCCCGATCAACGTTCCGGCGATCACGATCTGGTTACACATCTTCGCGTGCTGACCAGCGCCCGCCGCCCCCTGGTGAACCATATTCTTCCCAAAAGCCTGAAACATCGGCAACACCGTATCCACCACTTCCTTCTTCCCTCCGATCATGATCGACAGGCTTCCATTGATAGCCCCTACCTGCCCGCCGGATACAGGAGCATCGATAAAGTCCGCCCCACGAGCCTCCGCTTGCGCAGCGATCTTCACCGCAAGACTGGGCTTCGTCGTGGTCATATCGACCAAAATCGCCCCGGACTTTACACCGGCCAAAATCCCCGCGTCCCCAAAATAACACTCCTCTACATCCTTAGGCGAACCGATCATCGTCACCACCCAGTCGGAATTAGCAGCGACCGCTGCCGGCGTATCATACCACGCACAGCCCTGCGCCAACAAATCCTCCGCCTTGCTCCTGCTACGGGTATAGATATTCACGGTATACCCTGCTTTCAAAAGATGCCCAACCATCGGATGGCCCATCAATCCTGTGCCAATCCAGCCAATTACTTTTTTTTCCATATTTACATTAATTATAGTAACACACTATCATTTCAAAATCCATCAGCTTCGGAACCGTCACCTCTACCCATCCATCCTTCTGCAAAAATCTCACCGGAGCCCCACTCCGTAACAGCCGCACCGTCTTCACCGGCTTCAACGGCTTGAAACGAACCCTCGTATCATGAATCGCCACAGGCTCACGCAAAGAACCACCTATCTGCCCCGAGTGATTGATCAGCCCCACCCATTCGAACACCCCATTCCGATTGGCTTCCCTCGTCATCTCGATCAGCGGCGATCCTTCCGTTTGAATCGATCTGTCCACCTTCAACACATTGTCAAGCGCAGAAACAAACAACGCCCGCTGTGCATAGTTCCCCTTCTGTCGATATTGCGTACCGATCAGCCAGGGTATATACACCGACCGGCCATTAATAATAACCCCTGGATAATCCGTTATTTCATCCGGTGTAAAATACGACTTCTCCGGCGGACCAAACTTCGTTCCCGGCAGCAGACGCATATAACCTTCCGCTCCCCCCACAGGCTTACACTGCAAAAAATCGGACCATACCATCATCATGCTAAAGTCCTTGAACGCATCCTTCCCCAAAGCCGCTTTATCCGCTTCCGATACTTTAAGATACGTCGATATCGCCTGACGAAATACACCAAAGGACGGCGCCACACCCAGCGACTGCAGCCGTATGCTATTCAAAGGCTTACCCAACTCGTCGTTAGTAGAAGTATAACCCGTGGTCAGCAGCTTCCCTCCCTTCCGGACATAATCATCGATCACATCCCTTTCATGTTCACTCATATCACTGACATTCCCAAGAATCAACGCTTCATACTCCCCCAGCTTCTTAGGCATACGATCACTCCCCAACGCCGGCGGCTCGATCACATCGAATAGAATATGCTCCTCCGTCAGGAGCTTTATGATCCCTTCATATTCATTCCGGCTCCCCCGCACAAGACCAATCTTACTCACCGGCTGAAGATTAGTAAACAGCTTTTCATTGGATTTATGAAACCCATATAGGTCATTCAAAACAGGAATAAACACCCTGTCTTCATAATTCACCAGCGTACCTACCACGACAAATCCCATCGGCGCTCCCTGCAGCATGTTCTCCAGCATCCATACCCTCGCCAGGTTCGGCGAAGTCCCAATGTGCCGGTATCCTATCGCCTGAAAGTAGATGAGCAGATTGCTTGGCGCCCGGTCCTTATATGACCCCAATGTTCGCTTGACATTATCGGTTGCCGAATAATTCCATTCATACTCCGGCGAAAGCGAAGCCCCCGATTCGCTGGCGATCATATCTACGCCAGCCTCCGAATACGAATCGATGATCAGCGCCGGGTCCAGCCGCTTGATGTGCGCCGCTATTTCCCGAAATAGTTTATTCGCCGTTACCCGCCGGAACTCATTGTACTGCCTGTATACCGGGTCCTTCATATCCGCTTTGACCGGCACGGCAAGACCCGTAGAATCCTTAAACCTCTTCTTACAATTTTCACACTGGCAGATCCCATGGTCTACTCCCGAATAATCCGCCGTCTGATAGCCGACCATATTGAAAAAAATCCCATCCAGCGGATAGGTCGTGATCGCCTCTTTCAAGATCTCCAACGAATATTTCTGCTGATATTCTCCATTGATACAGGTATGCACCTGCCCATTGTAATTGACGTGCTGTCCATCCGTTCCCACATACAGCCATTCCGGCTTCTCGGCCGCCAGCTTCTCGTTCAGCTTGCTGAAGTCGAACCTACCGATCACCCGTATTCCCTTTGCATGCAGCTTCGAGACCAAATCCCCCACTAGGTCCCCCTTCATATAAGTATTTCTGAACTGGTACGGCAGCTTCGTAGGATAGTTCGCGACGATACCCCCAACGTTTAAAAGCACCACCGAAGCCGAAGCGTCCACCATACTCTGCACATAGGCGTCCACATTCATGGTTGCGTCGATCTCCCGCAGATTCGTCTGGACAAGCCGGAACGGCGCCCTGTTCCACCAGGTCGTATCGTATCGCCCCGGGTCAACCTGTGCAAGAACATCAGCGCCCCAAAGGAACGCCGCAGCAAGCAGAAACACCTTTATTTTCATATGACAATCATTTATTCACCACATTGATCGGGCTCCCCGCCACAAACGCAGCCAGATTCGCAACCGTCATGTCCATCAGTCGGGCGCGAGCCTCCTTCGTTGCCCACGCAATATGCGGCGTAATCAGGCAATTCTTAACCCCAAACAAAGGATTCCCCGCCGGCGGCGGCTCCACAGACAGCACATCGATCCCCGCACCCGCAATCGTTCCACTATTTAACGCATCGGCCAGATCGGCATCCACGACGATCGGCCCCCGCGACGTATTGATCAGAAAAGCGGACGACTTCATCCGCCGTAAATTTTCTTTATTGATGAGCCCTTTCGTGTCCGGCGTCAAAGGACAATGGATGCTCACCACATCCGACTGCTCCAGCAGCTCTCCTATCCCCTGGTTTCTACCCGCCGTTATCACCTTCATCCCAAAAGCCGTAGCTAATTCCCCCACGCACCGACCGATCGTCCCATATCCGATGATCCCCATCGTCTTCCCCGCCAGCTCCACCAGCGGAGACTCCCAATAACAAAAGTCCGGCGACGCAGACCATTTTCCATCCATCACGGTATCACTATGCCGCTGCACCCGGTGACAAAGCTCCAAAAGTAAAGCAAAAACAAGCTGCGCCACCGACCGGGTGCTATACCCCGGCACATTGGAGACCGGAATGCCGCGCTCCCTGGCCGCATCCACGTCCACGATATTGAAGCCCGTAGCCAATACCCCGATAAATCGAAGCGACGGCAGCTGCTTGATAATGTCCCCGGGCACCTGTGCCTTATTAGTAAAAATGACGGAAGCATCCTTACACCGCTCCAACAACTGTTCCCGCGATGTCCGATCATAAACCACCACCTCGCCAAGCCGCTCCAACCCTTCCCAGGACAAATCCCCGGGATTCAACGTATAACCATCCAATACAACAATCTTCATAATATTATTTTATAGTTTTGTCCATGCCTCGTTTAACGTCCGCTTCGCATTAGCGATCACCACATCCGGGTCTTCATCCCCAAAGGGTTTGACCTCGAAGCTCACAATCGCCGGCTCCCTTCCATTCAGATAACCGATGTTCATCAAAACCCGGAGATAGTGAACGAGCTCTTCCACGTCATTTTCTCCCCCCGGAAACCCAAATCTCGGATGTACATCCCCATAAGCCGGAAGCTCCGGACTCTTCACCACACAGTTCCCCATATGCGCATGGATGATATAGTCCTTTACCGGGATCAGCGATTCCTCGATCGTCTCGTGAATCAAGGGAATATGGCTCAGGTCCACCATCAGACCAAAATGCGCGTGTTCCTTTCTGATTTCCTTCGCATATCGCAAAGCCAGCGCAGCAGGCCCGATAAGACTCTTCTTGTCTACGTCATAGTCGAATACCTCCAAAGCTACCCGCATGCTCCCCTTGCTCTTGGCATAGGCGCAGAGCTCGTTCGTCGATTTGACCAGCGCCTCATAAGCCTGCTCTTTTGTGGACTCTTCATACTTCCCGCTCAAAAACGCAAAGCCTACCGCGCCTACCTCATACGCCTCGTCGATCCCCGCTTTCAGACTAGCCAGCGCCTTCTGCCGTCCTTCTTCATTGAGGTCATTGATATTTAACCCCGTCGTCAACAAACGAGGCTGCCCCCCATAAGTAACTGTCATCTTTGCCGATTCCAGCATCTTCGCAACGGTCTGCCTGTCCTGATCATTTTTGATCGTCGTAATTTCTATGACGGAAAAATAATCATCGAGAGCCACCTTTTTAACCGTTTCTATCACCGGTCCCTCCCCCTTGATGGTGGAAGGATAGGCCATGAAGTGGACTAGTCCCACCTTCATGTATTTACTCATTGATTCGAACATCTTTATCGTTTTTATTTTGCTATTGTATGATATACAGGTATCAGCCACTGGAAAAGATACGCCTGCGCCAGCACGATAAAACAAATTAGTATCAGCATCAAAAAGCTATGCTTGGCGGTAAATCTGAACAGCGAAGACTCCTGCCCCACCAATCCCCCCGCCGCCGCCGCCACGGTAATCGACTGGGGAGAGATCATCTTCCCAACCACTCCGCCCGATACATTGGCCGCAACCGTCACCACCGGGTCCACCCCGATAGATGTAGCCGTAGCGTATTGCAATTTACCGAACAAAGCATTGGCCGAAGTATCCGAACCCGTCACGAAAACCCCTAGCCAGCCCAGCACCGGCGCAAAGAAGGGGAAGAAGGCTCCCGTATTCGCCAGCGCATCCGCAATGGTGATGGTAATCCCCGAATCATTGACGATATAGGCAAAACCAAGTATCGAAGCGACCGTGATAATGGGAAACTTCAGCTGTTTCAACGTCTGGCCGAAGACCTTGACGGCATCACGCAAGGACAATCCCACCAACGGTATCGAGATCAGCGCCGCCAGGAAAATCCCCGTTCCCGACGCCGAGAGATAATTGAATTTGAAAACGTGCGGAATCAAATTGCCCTTCTTATCCTGGATGGCATTGTGCAATCCCGGCATTTCGAACTGCGCCTGCCCTATCGAATTCAACAAGTCCTTCACCGGCTGCAAGCCCCAGGCAATGATAATGACAGTCAGCAGGATAAACGGCGACCAGGCTCTCAAAATAGCTCCCCCCGAATAATGAGCGTTCATATTGATCGTAGGCGGCGGCTCGTTCTTGAAACGCCATACGCTCTTCGGCTTCCAGAATTTCAAAAAGGTCACCAGGCAGATGATCGACCCCAGCCCGGCAAAAACGTCCGGTAAAGCAGGCCCCAGGAAATTGGAAGAGGACCACTGCAGAAGCGCAAACGAACCACCCGATACCAGGATAGCCGGGAAGACCTCCATGGCTTTTTTAAAACCCGACATCAGGATAATCAGGTAAAAGGGCAGCAGCAGGGAAAGCACCGGCAACGTGCGGCCCACCATCTGCGAGATCGCCATCTCAGGCAGCCCCGTGACCTGCGAAGCCACCGTGATAGGCGTTCCGATGGCGCCAAAAGCGACAGGCGCCGTATTGGCGATCAGGCAGATTCCCGCGGCATAGAGCGGATTAAAACCCAGCCCCACCAGCATCGCCCCCGTGATTGCCACCGGCGCGCCGAATCCCGCCGTTCCTTCCAGAAATGCCCCGAAAGAAAAGGCGATCAGCAACGCCTGCATCCGCCTGTCGGACGTAGTAGAAGCCATCGAATGTTTGATCACCTCGAACTGCCCGCTCTTCACCGTAATGTTGAAGAGAAACACCGCCGAGATAATGATCCAGCAGATCGGAAACAGCCCATACAACGCCCCATTCACGGTAGAAAGTACGGCCAGCTTCACAGGCATACGGTAGACGATAATAGCGATCAGCAAGGCGATCGCCGTCGTCAGCAGACTCGCCTGGTATCCCTTCATTTTCTTGATGATCAATGCCCAGAATATGAATAAAATGGGCAGAATTGCTACTAACGCAGACAAATAAATGTTGTCGAACGGATTAATTACTTGAGTCCATGTCATAAAGTGTAGTATATATATTATGCTAAATCAAGAGCCACAATCTCATGGTCTATAATCTTGGGTACGGTCACCTTCACCCTGCCCTGCTTCACTTCAAAAGAAATACTGCGATCAGCCATGACCAGGTGCACGGCGGAAACCTTCAAACCGTCAGGAACCTTGATGCTCACCGTAGCCTCCACAGGAATAAATTCCCGGTAAGGCCCCTTCATCATCATCGGATTGGTCAGGTTCACCAAGTGTACGGCCATCGAGCTCTTCTGCTTCCAGGCCGTTACATCCAGCACGCCGGGTCCCTCCACCGATACGACCGGCTCCTCATTCAACGCCCAGTCGATGGAGTTGCGAAGCAGCTTGCCATGATCGATGTTCAGGATTTGCCAGAAGCTCCGGTCCAGATCTCCGGGGATATAAACGACCCTTCCCTTCCCGACCGTCCTGCAATAGACCTCCCTCGTCGCCGTATCCTCTACCCTCGGATACACGTCTTCCATCGGCAGGTCCGGATAGGTCGGGACCAGCGTCACCGGGCTGGGAAAATCTCCTTTTGGCGTGACATCGACCTGGTAGATGGTATTGATGATTCGATATACACCCTCCATCCCCTTCAGCACCGGATGATAAGTCTTGCTAGCCGGGTCTGCTTTCAGCTTCAGATAGCTGTTGCGCATCGGCCCCTCGACCTTGCCGGCGAAAGAGACGCCAAAAATATCCGACAGCCCAAAGTCACTGCGCGGGCTGCCATCCTCCTTGTAAAGAGACGTTTCAAAGGTTGCGACCAGACTCCCGCCGTTTTGAACAAACTTCCGCAGCTGCTCGCACTGATCGTCGGACAGCGCAGCGATATTCGGAAGGACCAGAAGTTTATATGCTTTCAAGCTGTCCGCATCGAGCAGCTTGTCATTGACCATTTCAAAGGGTGTCCGGTTCTCCACCAATGCATGGTACATGCCATTGGAATGATCCCTACCCTTCTGCTGCCAGGGTTTGCTCCCATAATTACGATCCGTCTGCTCCGAATACACCAGCCCCACACGCGCCAGACACGCCGTATTCCGCAGGTACTTCTCCCCGCGATGATAGACCTGATACATATCGCTTACCGTGTCCAGCCAGCGCTTGTCATATAGCACCGCACCGAATTTTACAAAACACGGCAGCAATCCATTGGCTACCCCTTCGGCCACCCAGATCCGGATCTCCGCCGGCCCCTGCACAGAATCCTTCCACCGGAATTCTTCTTCGATACCCACGCTAAAGATGCCGATCTGCGGCTTCATCCCCAACGTTGCCCTCGTTTCCTTGGCCCCCCTGGCATTGGCCCACGGTGGGATATAGCCGCTCCGCGCTTGCTGATCGGCGAAGAAGAAGTCGGAGTTCTTGCCCGTTAGCAATTTATCCGGAAATCCATTCGGGATAAATCTGGAGTCCGCCCTTACCTTCCGTATCTCCGCGTCCCACAAAAACCACAGCTCCTTCAACCGCACATTCCTCCACTCCACATATTTCTGAAACACCGGGTCGAACCGGTTATCGGTACGGGGTAATTCCATCCCCGAATACTTCCTGAAATTCTCCACGCAGTGCTGACAATAGCACATGCCCGAACCATTCCAACGATTGGAGAAGATCCCATCCGGCTTGAACCGCTCCATGATCTCCTGGTTCACCTTCGTCATAAACTCGAAATTATAAGGTCCCAGCGCACAGGTCACCCATAGGTCCGGATTGGCCCAGTGACGGCGCTTCTGTCCATCGGCCGTCACGGCTATCCAGTCGGGATGCGCGTCATATACGTTCTGTCTCGCTGCATGCGGGTCCGTCCGCAGACAGATCGACATATTCATCTTCCTGCAGCCTTCCACCAGGTAGCCCAGCGGGTTGGAATTACCCAATACGTCACTGCGGTGATGCAAAGGAATATCCGTAGGATAGAAAGCCACCACCCCTCCTGCGCTCAGCAATGCCCCGTCGGCATGAATACGCTTGAAATAGCTCAGCCAGAAATCGGGGTCGAACTTCCCCGGGTCGCTTTCCACAAACGCCAGCTGCGCCCACCTGACCGACTTGCCGAACCACAGCTCACCCGCCGGCCATTCCTCCGCCTTTCCCAAAGCCGCAGCCCCACGAGCCTCCGAAGCCCCCACAACAGAACCTCCCAGCACAATCCCACCGCCAAACAATGCACTATTTTTTATAAATTTTCTCCTGTACATATGATAAGGTTTAATTGTAGCCCTGATTTTGAGGGAATAGTTTTGCATTATTCATTACCCGGACCTGCGTCAACGGCACAGGAAATACCGTCATATAGTCCTTCATCCCCACCGGCGCACAGGCTTCCAGCGCCTTGCCCGTCCGGACCAGGTCGAACCACCGATGCCCCTCGAAAGCCAGCTCGAACCTACGCTCGAAAGCAATCGTGTCCCGCAGCTGCGTCTGCGACAGACCGGCAAACGCCGTCATCCCCGCCCGGGTATGCACCCTGTTCAGCGGCGTCAACGCATCCGTCGGCTTCCCATTCTCATTCAGAGCCTCCGCATACATCAGCAGCACATCCGCAAACCGAACCACCTTCCAGTTGGCCCGGCTATCGTTCAGCGTAGCGACAGGAGTGATGTATTTTTTTGTAAACGACTGGATCGTCGTAGAGCTGAACGTAACGACAGCGCCGGTAGTGGGATTGGTCCACATACCGCAGCACTGGACGCTGATATCCTTCCGCTTGTCGCCGGCACGCCACAGGTTGACGAAGTTTAGCGTTGGCGACATCGACTCTCCGAATCCACCCTGAATCCCATAATAGCTCAGCATGGCCGGCGCATTGGGCATAAACTGGTTGGTAAAGATGCTTCCGATCCCACCCAGCCCCTCTTCATATTCTATGTCGAAGATATACTCGCTGTGGTGCTCGTTCTTCGTATAATCGAAAAGGTCGTTATAATTGGAAAGCAGCGCATAGGTATACGGCGCAGCCGTCAATTCCTGCAGCACCGGCTCCGCCTTTACAAAATCATGCGTAGTCAGATAGACCTTCCCGAGCATCGCCTTTGCCGCGCCCTTGGTAGCCCTGCCCACCTCAGTGCCCGTACATACCAGCGGCAGCTTGCTGCCCGCATCCAGCAGGTCCTTGACGATGATATCGGAATAAACCGTAGCCACCGGAGAACGCGGGGTATTGGCCACGTCCTGAACGGTCGGCACCTTTGTCACCATCTGCACATCTCCGAAAATCCGGACCAGGTCGAAATAGGCCAGGGCCCGCAGGAATTCCGCTTCCCCCGTATACCGGTCCTTGTTCTTGACGACAGACACATCCGCCTTCGCCAGCTTGTCCAGTACATTATTGGCCAGGTTGATGACGATATAATAGTTCGCCCAGGTATTGTTCATCAGCGCATCGCTGCTGTTGATCGAAAACACGTCGACGCCCGTCAGGCTGGGCTGATTGGAAATCTGGATCCACGCATCGTCCCCGCGCAGGTCGCCGAACTGGAACATCGTGCTGTATTGATTCCGCAAGGCCGCATAGGTCCCGATGATCGCATCCTGGAAGTCCTTATCGGTCTTATACAACGCATCGGTGCTGGCAGCCGCCGCAGGAGCCCTCTCGATAAAGCTCTTCTTACAGGAAGCCAGCATAAACACAAACGCCACTATTAGTATATTTTTCATGACAATTTTGTTTAACAGGTTTTAAAAAGAGATATTGATACCCGCCATCAGGCTCTTCGGCAACGGATAGTTGTTATTGTCGACCCCCGGATTCAGCGCGCTGCCGCTATTGCTCACGTCCGGGTTGAAGCTCTTGTTCTTCGTAACCGTAAAAGGATTGTTCGCGCTCAGATACACCCTGAGCTGGTTGAGCTTCAGCCTCGACATAACTTTATCCGGCAGGACATAGCTAAACGTTATATTATTGACCCGCAGGTAAGACCCATTATCCATATAACGCGTGCTCGCCAGACGGAGACCTCCCCTGGGGTTATCATCCGGCCGTACCGTATTTCCATCCCCCGGATCGGATTCCGACTTCCAGAAATTAGCTTCGGTCGTCAGCGTGCGGCTCCTGCTTCGGATAAGACGGTAGATCAAAAATGCGTTATTATAGATCTGCGCCCCATGCGACCCCGCGATGTTTACGCTCAAAGCAAAGTGATCGTAAGAAAACCGGTTTGTAATCCCATAGTAAAAGTCGGGATAGGGCGTCCCCATGATCGTAATATCGGCGTTGGTGATGGCTCCGTCCGGTTTCCCATTCGGGCCGCTCACATCCTTGAACCGGATATCCCCTACCCTCGAATCATCCGACAATCCTTTGTTATAGATGGGCCCCTTAGCCAGCTCGGCCGCATTCAAAAAGACCCCATCCGCTATATATCCATAGAACATCCCGATCGGCTGACCGATACGAGTGATATTGTTCGCAGAGATGATATCGTCACCCGACGGTCCCAGCTTGACCACCTTATTCTTATAGGTAGAAATATTGAAATCTGTCGTCCACTTGAATTTCCCATTCAGGTTCACCGAGCTCACGACAAATTCCCAGCCCGTATTCTTTACTTCTCCTATATTCTGCAGCGCCGTGCTAAAGCCCGATGCGGTGGGTACATTCACGTTCAGCAGCAAGTCCTTATTCTTCGAAGAGAAGTGGTCGATCGTAAGATTCAACCGGTTCTTGAAAATACCGAGATCGACACCTACGTTGAATTGCTGCTGCGTCTCCCAGGTCAGATTGGGATTGGGTATCGCATTGGGCGCAAATCCGCCGATCGCAATCCCCCCGTTCGCATACTTGACATAATTGACCGTGGATACGGACGCATAGTTGCCGATATTGTTGTTCCCCGTTTTACCGTACGAAGCCCTTAGCTTCAACATATTGACAAACTCGATGCTCTTGAAGAAGTTCTCGTCCGACATTCTCCACGCTACGGCTGCAGACGGAAAGACACCGTATTTGTTATTCGCGCCAAACCTCGACGACCCGTCCCGGCGAATGCTGGCCGTCACGAAATACTTGCCGTCATAATTGTAATTTACCCTCGCCAGCTGCGACAGAATCGACCACTCTTCCCTGGAGGAAGCGCCCGTCGAGATGATCCCGCTCACCGCACTCAGGTAAGGAATCAGGTTATTGGGAAAGTTGTTGCTGCTCAGCGAATTGGTATTGACGATGTCTTCCTGTACCGTATATCCTGCCAGAGCGGAGATGCTATGCCGGCCAAAGGTCTTGCTGTACGTAGCCGTATACTCCGCCAGCCAGTCATATCCCGACAGCGCCGTATCCGAACCGATCGCCGCATTGTTGAAGAACGCCGGAATCTTGGGCGTAAACGCCGACTCTTTGAAGTTATTGGTCGTCGCGCCAAACAGCGCGCTAATCCGCAGGTCGTTTGTGATCTTATATTCGGCGCTGAAGTTCGCCAGTATCCTCGTCCTGGTCGCATTGTCCCTCTTTTCCCTGGCCAGCGCTATCGGATTATACAGATCGGTGGAAGCATCGATCCCCTGGTATACGAAATAAGATCCATCCGGATTGTATAAAGGATAATAGGGCTGCGCGGAGGTAGCCGACCCGATGATGCTGGTAGAAGCCCCCGCCCCATTACCGCTGGCGATGACATTCTTGTTCATCGTAAACGAAGGGTTGATGTTCAGCTTTACCGACAGCCTGTCCGTTACCTGCGCATCGAAATTGGCGCGCAATGAGTACCGCTTGAAATTGCTGTTCAGGATGATGCCGTCCTGGTCCAGGTATTCTCCGCTGATGGCATACCGGACATTCTGGGAACCGCCAGATATCGATAGATTATAGCTGGTCTGGGGCGCCGTTTGAAACACCGCATCGAGCGCGCTTACATCGTTGGTGTTCTTGCCCGACAGCACATCCAGCACCGTCTGGGGAACCCGGATGGCCCAGGTCGCCGGATCGCCGCTGATATTATTTCCAAGGTCCATGTTCCTGTTCCGGATAGAATTGTAATAGTAGTTCGCCTGCTGCTGGGCGGTCAGGAATTTGGGCGTCCTGGACACCTTCTGGCGGCCATAGTACATGTCGAAGCTGACCTTGGTCTTACCCATCGCTCCCCGCTTGGTATTGATGATAACGACCCCATTCGAGCCCCTCGACCCATAAATGGCCGTTGCAGAAGCATCCTTCAAGACGTCGAAGCTCTCGATGTCATTCGGATTAATCGTTTGAATATTGTCCGTAGGAAAGCCATCCACCACATACAAAGGGTCCACCCCCGCGGAGATGCTGCCGACCCCCCGAATCCTGATCTGCGGTGAAGAGCCCGGAGCGCCGTCATTGAGCTTCACCTGTACACCAGCCACCCTTCCGGATAAGGCCTGCTGTACATTCGATACTCCCAGGTCCTTGATCTCCTTGCCGGACAGCGAGGCGACCGACCCC
>JAFDYG010000254.1 GCA_018267545.1 Bacteroidota bacterium | reverse complement strand
GGCGCGGATTTCTTTGAACCCTTTCCCTCCTTATCAGATTTTGGTGCCATGTCCAATAAGATTGTTATGTAAATTTTCAGCGAAGTTTTTAATTCGCCAAATTTTTTTAAAAATTAATTTTTTTTCCGCTCAAAGCAGCGTTACTACTCTGTTTCGCGTCGAAGGTCTCAATTATTTTCGATCAATTGATCCCGTCCGGGGCCATTGGAAATATACGCAATTTTTACTCCCAAATACTTATTGATAAATTGTACGTATTCCTTCATTTTTTCGGGTAGTTCCCCGTAATTTTTGGTCGCGGTGATGTCCTTTTTCCAGCCTTCGAAGGATTCCAGGACGGGTTCGATCTTCACCCTGTTCATTTGGAAGGGGATTTCGTGGGTATTCTGGCCGTTGACATTATAGCTGGTGCAAACTTTCAATTCGGAGAAGGCGTCCAGGACGTCGGCCTTTGTCATCACGATCTTGGTGACGCCGTTGATCATGCAGGCGAATTTGAGGGCGACGCCGTCGATCCAGCCGCAGCGGCGGGGGCGGCCGGTGGTTGCGCCGAATTCGTTGCCGGTCTTGCGGAGCTCTTCGCCGGTGGCGTCTTCCAGCTCAGTCGGGAAGGGGCCGCTGCCGACGCGGGTGCAATAGGCTTTGCTGACGCCGATGACGTCGCGTATTTTCTGCGGGGCTACGCCGAGGCCGGTGCAGACGCCGGCAGAGATCGTATTGGAAGAGGTGACGAAGGGGAAGGTGCCGAAGTCTACGTCCAGCATACTTCCCTGTGCGCCTTCGGCAAGGACTTTCTGTCCCTGCGCGATCTTGTCGTTGATAAAATATTCGCCGTTGACGATCTTGAACCCGCGCATAAATTCCAGGGCTTCGAGGAATTCTTCTTCCCAGGCCGAGATGTCTTCGTGGAAGTTGAGGCTATCCAGCAGCTTCTGGTGCTTGAGGCGCAGTTTGATGTATTGGGTCGTAAAGCTCTTATCCAGGAGGTCGCCCACCCGGAGGCCGTTGCGGCCGGTCTTGTCCATGTAGGCGGGGCCGATGCCTTTCAGGGTGCTGCCGATTTTTTCCTGTCCCTTTGACATTTCTGAAGCTTTGTCGAGGGCGCGGTGGGTCGGCAGGATGAGGTGGGTACGCTGGGAGATATAGAGGTTCTTCCGGTAGTCTACGCCGAAGGCGGCGACGGATTCGCATTCTCTTTTCAGCGTGACGGGGTCGAGGACGACACCGTTGCCGATCAGGTTTGCGGTCTTTTCGTGGAAGATCCCGGAGGGTATTTGATGCAGGACAATTTTCTTGTCATTGACATACAAGGTGTGACCGGCATTGGGACCGCCCTGGAAGCGGGCAATGAGGTCGTAGCGGGGAGCAAAGAAATCCACTATTTTTCCTTTTCCTTCATCCCCCCACTGGAGGCCTAATATTACATCAACCATTCAGTCTTATTTTAAGTTGTAACGGCCATTGGCCTTTTTGAGGCGGCAAAAATAGGTCATACGGGGCTTTTGAAAAAACATAAAATATTTGGGCCCAGGGGCGGCGGGGATAATTTTTGGGGGCGGGCTCCGGGTGCGGGCGGTGAGGCCGGGTGCGGGCGGTGAGGCCGGGTGCAGGCGGCCTAGCTGGTTTCGGTGTCGTAGCGTACGACGGAATGGATCCCGCTGAGCTGTTTCAGCCTGGTCACCAGTTCGTCCAGCTCTTCCTTGTCGTGGACGTATATTCTTATATTCCCTTCGAAAAGGCCTTCCTTGGCTTCGATGGTGATGGCGTTGATATTGAGTCTCAGCTCACCGGAAATGAGGTTGGTGATCTTGTTGACGACGCCCACGTCGTCCATTCCCACGATACGGACACCGGTAAGAAAGGAGATTTCCTTGTTCTTGGCCCATTTCGTCTTGACGACGCGGTGGCCATAGTTCGCCATGAGTTTGGCCGCGTTGGGACAATTGGTCCGGTGGATGGTCAGGCCCTTACCGACGGATACGAAGCCAAAGACGTCGTCTCCGGGGATGGGTTTACAGCAGTTGGCGAGTGTATAAACGATGCGGTCGCTGCTTTCGCCGAAGATGATCAGCTCGGTGTCCTTGCGTGGAACAGCGGTCGAGGAGTCGGAGGAGCGTGCCTCGATGACCGGCTTGATCGGTTTCGGGGGCTCCAGGCGATCTCCCAGCAGCTGAAATTCTTTTAGCTCTTTCAGGTCGATGTTTCTGACCGATACCTGGTAGAAGAAATCCAGGGAGGAGCTCAATTTATAATAAGCCGTGAGGACGTCGATGTTGTGCTGATTGTAGGCCGCCCCGAAGTTTTCGAGCTTGCGCTGGACGACGTATTTCCCTTCGTCGGCGATCTTTCTTTTCTCGTCCTTGAGGGCGTCCTTGATCTTCGTCTTGGCCTTGGCCGTGACGACGATCGCGAGCCAGTCTTCATTGGGTTTCTGTTTGGAGGAGGTGATGATCTCGACCTGGTCGCCGCTGCGCAGCTTGTGGCTGATGGGCACCAGCTTATGGTTCACCTTGGCGCCGATACACTGTTCGCCGATGGCGCTGTGGATGGCAAAGGCGAAGTCGAGGGCGGTGGAGCCGACGGGCAGCATTTTTACGTCTCCTTTGGGGGTATAGACATAGATCTCTTCGGCCAGGAAGCTGGTTTTGAAGTCCTGGAGGAAGTCGATGGAGTCGTTGTCCTCCGTATTCAGCACTTCGCGGATCTGTTGGAACCATTTGTCGAAGCGGCTTTCGTCTGCAGCGCCTTCCTTGTATTTCCAGTGGGCGGCCAGGCCTTTCTCCGCGATTTCGTTCATTCGTTTGGACCGGATCTGGACTTCCACCCATTTCCCTTGCGGGCCCATCACGGTGGTGTGCAGGGCTTCGTAGCCGTTGGACTTGGGGTTGCTGAGCCAGTCCCGGAGCCGTTCGGGGGAAGGGTTGTATTCGTCGGTGATCATGGAATAAACCTTCCAGCATTCCTCCTTTTCCTTTTCGGGAGCGGAGTCGAGGATGACGCGGATGGCGAAGAGGTCATATACTTCTTCGAAGGCGACGCCCTTCTTGCGCATCTTGTTCCAGATGGAGTGGATGCTCTTGGGGCGGCCGTAGATCTCGAAGTTGAAACCGCCGGCTTTGTCGAGCTTATCCTTGAGTGGTTTTATAAATTCGTTGATATAACGGGAGCGTTCGCGTTTGGTCTCGGAGAGCTTGCGGGCGATTTCCCGGTATTCTTCGGGTTCGAGGTATTTCATCGCCAGGTCTTCGAGCTCGGTCTTGATCGTATAGAGGCCCATGCGGTGAGCAAGGGGGGCGTAGACGTAGACCGTTTCGGAGGCGATTTTGAGCTGTTTCTCGCGCTTCATGCTGTCGAGCGTACGCATATTGTGCAGGCGGTCGGCGAGCTTGATGAGGATGACCCGGGGGTCGTCCGTCAGCGTGAGGAGGATCTTTTTAAAGTTTTCGGCCTGGCGGGAGGCGTTGACGTCGACGACGTTGGAGATCTTGGTGAGTCCGTCTACGATGCGGGCGATCTCGCTGCTGAACTCCCTTTCGATGTCTTCGAGGGAGATGTCGGTATCTTCCACGGTATCGTGGAGGAGGGCGCAGATGGTGGAGCGGACACCCAGGCCGATTTCCTCACAACAGATCCTGGCTACGGCCAGGGGGTGTAGTATATAGGGTTCGCCGCTTTTGCGGCGCATAGTTTTGTGTGCTTCGGCGGCCATTTCGAAGGCCGTTCGGAGGAGCTCTTTGTCTCCGAGCTTGAGCTTTGGCTTTAGGGAACGAAGTAAGGCGCGGTATTCGCGTAGAATTAGTTTCTTCTCCTGGTCTTCCGTAAGATTATACTTGGGTATTGCTGCTACTGTTTCCATATCCTTGTCTACGAATTTACAAAAAAAAGCCCTAGCTTTGCACGCTTTCCGGAAAAGTCCCGGCGATAGACGGGGGATTTTTGGATTGTTGTAGAGGTTTGGTTTACAAAATATTAGCGGATGTGGCGAAACTGGCAGACGCACTAGACTTAGGATCTGACTGAATCATCCTGAATCTAGTTTTGTCTATTTTAACTTCGCTTGCCAGTCAGGACATTACGATTGAGTACTATAAAAGTCTGGTGTCCAGACCGAAAAAAATTGCTGGAAATTTGCTGGCAATTCAATAGATGGTTTTGATTTGATCAAATGCGGGCGTGGCGAAATTGGCAGACGCAGCAGACTTAGGATCTGCCGGAGCAATCCATGTAGGTTCGATTCCTATCGCCCGCACTCGGCCCCCTCAAATATTGACAATCAATTATTTGAGGGGTTTTTTATTACCCCCTTTTGCCCTTTATTTCTCTTCATTTTGACACTGTGGCGCACACTTTTTTAATCACTTAGATATCGCCGCTACGGACGTTTCCCCTGTGCCTAGGCCCAACAAGGACGGGTCAAGAGGTGATGCGGCTGGGAAAGATATAGGGGAAACGGACGTATTAGCGGGTGTTGAAAGATTTATCTAAGTTTGGATATATGCGGTATTGGCCGTTGAGGAATAGAGGCGGAGGTGCAAGGTGAGGTTGGGAGTAGGCTGTTGAGCGTTGCCATAAACAAAATATTATTAAATGGAATTCTATCACGGAACAAATGCCGGTTCTGCGTCCAAGATTATCGGGCCGCCGGTCAAGATTGACGTTACAAAAGGCGGGGGGGAATTGGGGCGGGGATTTTACCTGGGTAATGAGCCTTCGCTTGCCGCAGCTCTTGCAAAGGGCAAAGATAGACGAAATCCCAGGGTTCTGCAGTTTACGATTGACACTGCCGAGTATTTAAGGTTGGACATCCGAACGATACATAAAAAAGGAACTCTGATCAAGGATTGGAGCAAACGAAGAAGCGAAAAAACAACACATAGCCATCTCTATCGGGCAGACGTTGTAGTAGCCCCATTCGCGACTATTGACATCGGTCACCAATATAAGTTTGAATCTATTGCCGCCGGCAATTTGCTCAACAAGTCCAGTATAAAAACGGTACTTTAAGGTATGATTCTCCCAGTTTTTCAGCTTACATGGTCTCTGGTGGGTGATAAATTTGGTTTGGTTTTCCCATCCGAACTGGATTATGAAACGCAAACTTTTGTCTATGCGCTACCTGTTCCGGTGGATTTCAACAATGGCCGGCCCGACTATAGCCAAATCGACAGCGGTCTAGCCTCAAATGAATACTATCTTCCTT
>JAFDYG010000253.1 GCA_018267545.1 Bacteroidota bacterium | reverse complement strand
CCTGGGGAACCGAAGACTTTACCCTGGGCTGTAACCAGGCTGGTAGAAACGATGCCTACAATCTCATCGATACGACGAATTTCAGACCCATTCCCGGGGCATGGTATAATGTCATCATGATCTATCGCAAAGGCGGAACCTGGATCTATATCAATGGAAGCCTGGTCTATGCGAAACAGGGGCTGGGCACCAAGGCTAACCTCTGCCCTTCTGGCAAGCTCATCATCGGCGCATGGTGGGATGGCGACCCGCTTCATTTCAAAGGCAAGCTGGACAATATCCGCCTGTACAACCGCGTGCTGACCACCAACGAGATCGTAAAGCTGGCCAGCAGCTACCAGATTACCTCCAACAGCGTGAAGCCCGGCCTGCGAACCAACTAGTATACTCCTAACAGACATAAGCTCAATAAATTCGAAGAGTCCCCACCGGGGACTCTTCCCATTTCTGGCCTGTTTGTTGTCTAAAGGATAGCATGGGTCGTCTTATCATTATTTCCAATCGTTTACCCTTTTCCCTGGACAGAGAAGGAGATAAGGTCAGCCTGCGGCAGAGCTCCGGCGGGCTCGTCTCGGCTATCAAGAGCTATTTTGAAAATACCGGCGCCCAGCGCGGGGACCTGACGGGCAAAATGTGGATCGGTGTGGCAGATTTTCCCCAGGAGGACTGGAACCTGGTCGCGTCCTCCAACACTGAAGGTCAGGACTTTAGCCTCGAACCGATCTTTGTCGACACGACCGTCTACGACAATTATTATAACGGGTTCTCCAACTCGGTCCTCTGGCCCCTTTTCCACTATTTTTCCTCACTGGCCGAATACAAGAACGAATACTTCGAAGCCTATCTGCAGGTAAACCAGCTCTTCGCCGAGAAGATCATCCCCCTGCTGGAACCCGGCGACCAGGTCTGGATCCACGACTACCAGCTGATGATTCTCCCGCACCTGCTGCGGCAGAAAAGACCCGACGCCACAATCGGCTTCTTCCTGCATATTCCTTTCCCTTCGTATGAGATCTTCCGGCTCATGCCGACCGAATGGAAAAAGGCCCTTCTGCACGGCGTCATGGGAGCGGACCTGATCGGCTTCCATACTTACGACTATGTACAGCACTTCCTGCAGTCGGTGAAGATGCTTCTGGGCGTAGACAACTATTTCCACAATCTGCAGTACCAGGACCGCTATATCAAGATCGACCTGTTCCCGATCGGTATCGACTTCAATAAATTCAACCAGCTCTCTACCGACTCCGAGGTGGACACCATCCGGAACAATATCCGCAGTAACCTGGGCGAAAAAAAGCTCATTTTCTCCGTCGACCGCCTCGACTATACCAAGGGGCTCATGCAGCGGCTCACCGGCTTCGAATACTTCCTCGAACGCTACCCCGAATGGCGTGAGAAGATGGTCTTTATCCTGAATATCGTTCCCTCACGGGATAGTATACCTGCTTATAACGACAGAAAGAAGCAGATCGAGGAAAAGATCGGCACCATCAACGGCCGCTATTCCACGATCAGCTGGCAGCCGCTGATCTACCGGTACAACCATCTTCCGTTCAAGGACCTCGTCGCCCTATACCAGGCGGCCGACGTCGCCCTGATCACGCCCCTTCGCGACGGGATGAACCTCGTCGCCAAAGAATACGTCGCCAGCAGCCTGGGCCGCGGTGTCCTGATCCTGAGCGAGCTCGCCGGAGCAGCCAGCGAGCTCAACGAAGCTATCCTCGTCAATCCGACCGATACGTCCGAAGTGGCTTCGGCCATTACCCGCGCGCTGGCCATGCCGCTCTACGAGCAGCGCAACCGCATCTCGCTGATGCAGCGCCGGCTACAGGAATACGACGTGTTCAAGTGGGTGAATGATTTTATGGACCAGCTGTCTACGGTAAAACAAGAACAGCAAAAACAGAAAGTAAAGATCCTCGACGAGAAGACCTTCACGTCCATTCGCCGTCACTACCAGGGTGCCTCGAACCGCTGCCTGCTTCTGGACTACGACGGCACCCTAGTACCTTTTTCCCGCATCCCATCCGAAGCTGCTCCCGACAACGCAGTCCGCGACCTGCTGACGCGTCTGTGCTCGGACGAAAAAAATCACGTCGTCATCATCAGCGGCCGGGACGTTTCGTCGCTGGACCGCTGGCTGGGCAGCCTGCCCGTTACCCTGGTCGCCGAGCACGGCGCCAGCTACCGCATGCGCAACAGCTCCTGGCAACAGCTCGTTTCCGTCTCCGACCTCTGGAAGGACGAGATTCGCCGGGTCATGCAGCTCTTCGTCATCCGCTGCGCCGGCTCCTTTATCGAGGAAAAAAGCAATACCATCGCCTGGCACTACCGCAATACACAGACCGGTCTGGGCTTCTCCCGCTCCCGCGAGCTGCTCAATACGCTTTCACAGCTGATCCAGAATACGACCCTGCAAGTGATCGACGGCAACAAGGTCGTGGAAGTCCGTATCGGAGGTTTCGATAAAGGCGCATCGGCTCTCAAGATCGTCAATGAAATGGACCCCGACTTCGTGCTTTGTATGGGAGACGATACGACCGACGAGGACATGTTCAAGGCGCTGGAGGGCGAGGCCTATACCATTAAAGTCAATAACGGCGCTTCCGCCGCTCAATATACCATCCTGTCGCAACAGCAGGTTTTACCACTCTTAAATTCACTCATCGCACCGCTGGCGCCCGAACGGACGTCCAACGCACTCGTCGAAAATCCTAACCATTAAGCCATATGCCGGTACACAAGTACAACATGGGCGTCATCGGGAATTGCTCCTATCTCGCCTATATCGATCTAAAGGCCAATATTAAATGGATGTGTATGCCCCGCTTCGACAGCAGCTTCCTCTTCGGCTCCCTGCTCGACGAGGAAAACGGGGGACATTTTTACGTCCGGCCTACGGACGAGCAGGCCACGACCCGTCAGTATTATGTCGCCAATACCAACGTCCTTTGTACCGAGTTTACCTGCAGCGACGGAAAGTTCGTCGTCATCGACTGCGCCCCCCGCATGCGGATCCACGACCGTCAGTTCCGACCGCTGATGCTGGTCCGTAAGGTCCAGCTGCTCGAAGGCACCCCTGCGGTTACCATCTCCTGCCAGCCGCGCGGCGACTACGGCAAGCTGCTTCCTGAATCCGTCACGGCCAGCAACCACATCCGCTATCTCAACCTCGAGCAGCAGGTTCGGCTTACTACTGACGTACCGCTGACCTATATCCATAAGGAAAAGTCTTTCGTCCTCGACCAGGACCGCTACCTGGTGCTGACCTATGGCGAGCCGCTGGAAGCGCCGTTAAAAGAGACGGCGGAAGAGTTCGTCCGCAAAACGATCGAAGACTGGCAGTCCTGGATCAAGAGCTCCTACCTGCCCGACATCTACCAGGATGAGATCATCCGCAGCGCGCTGGTGCTGAAGATGCACCAATATGAAGATACCGGCGGGATCATCGCCTCAGGCTCCACCAGCCTGCCCGAGTTTCACGACAGCACCCGCAACTGGGACTATCGCTATTGCTGGTTCAGAGACGCCCACTATACGCTGCGCGCCTTCAACCAGATCGGTCACTTCGAGGAGCTTGAAAAATACTTCGACTTCATTTACAATATTCTTCATAACTCTACCGACTCTTTGCAGCCTCTTTATTCGATCGCTGGCGACAAAAAGCTCTACGAAATCTCCCTCGACCTCCCCGGGTATCTCAACAATCGCCCCGTCCGAATCGGAAACAAGGCCTATATCCAATCTCAGCATGACGTCTATGGTCAGGTGCTGGTGAGCCTGCTGCCGCTTTATACGGATAAGAGGCTTATATTTTTGAAAAAAGAATCCTATCGGCAGATAGTCCCCTGGCTGCTCGGACAGATCGAACGCACCCTGTCCATGCCCGATTCCGGTCTCTGGGAGTTTCGCAGCGCCGTACAGGTGCATACCTATACGCTGCTCTTCCACTGGGCCGGCGCCAAGGCGGCTTATAAGATCGCGGCTTTGTTCAACGACCAGCCATTGATGCATAAGGCGGCTCAGCTGGCCAACGCCGCGGACGATCTTATCCAGAAAACCTACGATCCCATCCGGAAGCTATACACCCAGGCGATCGGAACAGAGAATCTCGACGCCAGCACCCTTACGATGATTACCATGGATTATCTCGAGCATCATTCCGACAAGGCCCGCGACCACGTCGTCGCGCTGGAAAAGGAACTGCTTGCCGAAAACGGACTCTTCTACCGCTATAAACACTATGACGATTTCGGATTCCCGGAGAGTACGTTTCTCGTTTGTGCGTTTTGGTACGTCGACGCGCTCGCCTGTGTCGGCCGCATCGACGACGCCATGCACAACCTCAACCAGCTGATGACTTTCAGCAATCACCTCGGCATCTTCAGCGAAGACGCCACGACCGACGGCTCTCAATGGGGGAACTTCCCGCAGACCTATAGTCACGTGGGGCTGATCAACGCGGCCTGCCGCATCGCACGTAAGCTCGACAAGGCGGATTTTCTGTAAAGTCCGTATCTTGGGGCATGTCATCCCTGCTCATCCATAATATCGGCCAGCTCGTCAATATTCGTGAAGAAAGTCATTTGCTGCGCGGTGCTGAATTGGCCGTCTTACCCTGTATCGATAACGCCTGGCTGCATATCGAAGGCGACCGGATCGCCGGTTATGGCCCCATGTCGGTAGCGCCGCCGGCGGTTGGTGACCGTATCGACGCCCGCGGCGGTCTCGTCCTTCCTTCCTGGTGCGACAGCCATACCCACCTCGTTTTCGCCGGCTCCCGTGAATCGGAATTCGTAGACAAGCTGAAAGGCCTCAGCTACGCAGAAATAAACGCCAAAGGCGGCGGCATCCTCAACTCGGCGCGTAAGCTCGCTGCGACTTCCGAAGATGATTTGTTCGCCTCCGCCTGGACCCGGCTGCAGGAGCTTATGCGCCTGGGCACCGGCGCCATAGAGGTCAAGAGCGGCTATGGCCTCAGCGTCGAAGGAGAACTGAAGATGCTCCGCGTCATCAAGAAGCTGCGCGAACGCGCACCCATACCCGTCAAAGCCACCTTTCTCGGCGCACATACCTATCCCGCCGAATACAAAGAAAACCACCAGGGTTATATCGATTTGATCATCGATCAGATGCTGCCCGTCATCGCCCGCGAAGGCCTCGCCGATTATATCGACGTCTTTTGCGAGACCGGTTTCTTCAATCCCGCCGAAACAGAGCAGATTCTTCGCGCCGGCCTGCAGCATGGCCTAAAACCAAAGATCCACGCGAACCAGCTGAACCTGTCGGGCGGGGTAGAAGTGGGGGTGAAGCTCGGCGCACTTTCCGTCGACCATCTCGAAACGATGGACGATAGCACTATTGCCGCGCTGGCGAAGTCGGATACCATCGGCACCCTGCTGCCGACCGCGGCCTTCTTCCTGCGCATGGCCTTCCAGCCAGCCCGGGCCCTGATCGACGCGGGCTGCGCCATCGCCCTGGCCTCCGACTTCAACCCGGGGTCGAGCCCCAGCGGAAACATGAACCTCGTCGTAGCCATGAGCTGTATCCAGATGCGCATGCTTCCCGAAGAAGCCATCAACGCCGCAACCCTGAACGGCGCCTACGCCATGTCTTTAGGGGACCAATTGGGCAGCATCACCGTGGGCAAAAAAGCCAACCTGATCCTCACACGCCCCGTTCCCTCCCTGGCTTATTTACCCTATGCATTCGGTTCCAATCATATTGGCGAGGTATTTGCCAATGGAGTAGCAGTTAGCGGCCAGCTCGCGGGATAAGCTATCCGGCGGCCCGGCCCACCCCCTGGCTAAAAACGAAATCCTATGCTCGGAAGAAAGCAGAAAACCAAAACCGATTTCATCGAATCCGTAAAGGAACGCAGCACCGTCCTTTCCATCGCTGACAGCAGCGCCGGTCTCGACTTCCTTGTCTCCTTCTTCGGCGCCGTCCGTCCTTCGAAGCAAAGCAAGGACCCGACGACCAATCTGAAATCGGTTACCGCCGCCCTTTACGAAAGTCCCATCCTGCTTGGCAATCTCCGGCACGCCATCCTCTCACAGCTGGTCCGCACAGACCTTTCTTCCGCTCTCACCGAAAGCGGCATCCCTATCGCCCGCGGCTTCTGGCAGGAGTTCTTCGGCCGCCTTCGCCACAAGATCCTACCCGTCCTACAGGACCCTGATAATTTTCTCTATGTCCTCAACCACGTCTTCTTCCGCAATAACGACTACCAGTGGGTCGAAGACATCCCTCGCCAGGATTGGATGGCCTTCTTCGAAAGCCTGGGGCTGGAAATCCATATCGATGACCGCCGTATCCTCCGGCAGCTGCTGCTCTCGCTAAAGACGCTCGCCTTCCAGGTCGCCCAGCTGGGTCTGGAAAAAGAAGTTCTTCTTTACATACCCGAACAATACCGCGAAGACAATCCCTTCGTCGAACAAAATTACCTGGTCCATGAGCTCGAAGAATGGCTCATCGTAAAAGACCGGACCAGCGCGCCGGTTACCATTGCGGCCAAAATCGATCAGCAGCTCGCCTGGTGCCACGAATGCATCGACCATATCCGGGAGAATCACACGCTGCGCGGCGCCAGCCTTCACCAGACCTATATCCTCCTGCTCCTGGCCAATCGCCTGGAGCGCATGTCCATCCTCGTGGACCTGCTCGACAAGGACCATAACTTCGACCTGGGAAAATTTGTAGACTTCTTCCGCATGCTCGTCCGCAACGAGAACCGCAAGAATAGTATCCTCGAGTTCATGTCCCAGTCGATGGGCTACCTGGCTTATCAGATCGCTGAACACAAAGGCGCCAAAGGGAGCAAATACATTACCTCGACCTGGGCCGAGTTTCGCGCCATGCTACGAAGCGCCATGGGCGGCGGGGCCTGGGTCTGTCTGATCGTCCTGATAAAGAACCTCCTTACACGGCTGCCCATGGCCCTCTTCTGGCATGGCTTCGCCTATAGCGTCAATTATAGCCTTGGATTTATTCTGATCGAAGAGACGCATACGACGCTTGCGACCAAACAGCCTGCGTTTACCGCCAGCGCCGTAGCAAGCTCCCTCGATACCAAAAAAGGAACGGGACAGCCCAACCTGTATAGTCTCGCTGTTACGGTCGCCAAAGTCTCCCGCAGCCAGTTCGCCTCATTCCTGGGGAACCTGATCATCGTTTTTCCCGGTGTATTCCTCCTGGCCTGGGCCTACGACAAGCTCGTCGGAACCAAGTTGGTGGCCGGCGAAGCCGCCATGCGTATGCTCCGCGACCAACATCCCTGGCAGAGCCTTTCCCTGCTTTACGCCTGTAATACGGGCGTCTTCCTCTTCCTCAGCGGCATCATCGCCGGCTATGTACAGAATAAGATTCAATACGGCAATATCAGCAAGCGGCTGCAGACCCACCCGATCCTGCGGGTTTCCTTGCCGGCCGAACGTCTCCGGCGTCTAGCCGATTATATCGAGCACCACGCCGGCTCCCTCATCGGCAACATATGCCTGGGCTTCTTCCTGGGAATGGCCGGTTTCTGGGGCGAGATCTTCGGCATCCATTTCGACATCCGGCACATCACGATCTCGGCGGGCAATACGGCCCTTGCCGTATATGGACTCGGCTTTAAGCACGTCGACCCCTGGTACCTCGTTACGGTCATCGCCGGCGTCTTTGGAATCGGCTTCTTCAATTTCCTCGTCAGCTTCTCCCTGGCCTTTATCGTCGCGGCCCGCTCCCGCGGCCTGCGCGTCCGCGACTATCCCGGCTTTATCGGTATCCTGTGGCGCTATTTCAAAAGCAATCCGCTCGACTTTGTCCGCCCCCGAAGGCGTTTGGTCGAGGAATCGTCGCCCGCGGCTGAACTTGCCGATTAGCCAACCCGTCCTTATGGGGCAGCGAAATAAAACTATTGCTTATCTTGCCGCCCAATCAAACGATTGTCAACGCTATGGAGCAAATCATAGAATGTGTACCCAACTTCAGCGAAGGCCGCAACATGGCCATTATCAAACAAATCACCGATGAGATCGAAACCGTCCCCGGCGTCCGCCTCCTGAACGTTGACCCCGGTAAGGCTACGAATCGTACCGTCGTCACCTTCGTCGGCTCTCCAGCCGCCGTCGTCGAAGCCGCCTTCCTCGCCATCCGCAAAGCAGGCGAAGTAATCGATATGCGCCAGCACAAGGGCGAACACCCCCGTATGGGTGCGACGGACGTCTGTCCCCTGATCCCCATCGCCAACATCACCATGGAAGAAACCGCGCTCTGGGCGCAGCGTCTGGCCGAACGCGCCGGCAAAGAGCTCCAGCTGCCGGTCTATCTATACGAAGCCGCCCAGCCCAACAAGACCCGCAGCAACCTTTCCATCATCCGCGCAGGCGAATACGAAGGCTTTTTCAAGAAGATAAAACAGCCTGAATGGAAGCCTGACTTCGGCCCCGCCGAATTCGACGCCCGCCGCGGCGCCACCGTCATCGGCGCCCGGGACTTCCTCGTTGCTTATAATGTCAACCTCAATACAACTTCTACCCGCAGGGCCAATTCGGTCGCATTCGACGTTCGCGAAGCCGGAAGGGTGCTCCGCGAAGGAGACCCGATCAACGGCAAGATCGTCAAAGATGAGAACGGTAAGCCCGTTTCCGTCCCCGGCGCGCTCAAAGCCGTAAAAGCCATCGGCTGGTACATCGAAGAATACGGCATTGCCCAGATCTCGATGAACCTGACCAATATCAACATCACGTCGGTGCACGCGGCTTTCGACGCGGTCTGCAAGTCTGCGGCCGAACGCGGCCTTCGCGTCACAGGTAGCGAGCTGGTTGGACTGATCCCGCTCAAGGCGATGCTCGATGCCGGCAAATATTTCCTCGAAAAACAACAGCGCAGCTCCGGCGTCTCCGAAAAAGAACTGATCCGCATCGCCATCCTGTCGATGGGACTCGATGAGCTGGGCCCCTTCGTCCCCGAAGAGCGGATCATCGAATACAAGATGCGCGCCGCCGCCGGCTCTTCCGGCGCCCCCGGCGCACGCCTGATCTCCATGTCCCTCCGCGACTTCGCCGACGAGACAGCCAGCGAAAGCCCAGCCCCCGGCGGAGGCTCCATCGCCGCCTACGCCGGCTCTCTCGGAGCCTCCCTGGCTACCATGGTGGCCAATCTCTCCTCGCATAAAAAAGGCTGGGACGACCGCTGGAAGGAATTCAGCGACTGGGCCGAAAAAGGCCAGGGCTTCAAGGACGAGCTGCTTCGGCTCGTCGACGCCGATACGCACGCCTTCAACTCGATCATGGCCGCCTTCGGCCTGCCCAAAGGCAGCGAAGAGGAAAAAGCCGCCCGCCACCGCGCAATCCAGGAAGCCACCCGCACCGCAATCGAAGTGCCCTTCCGGGTCATGGAGGTTTCCTACGCCAGCATGGACCTGATCAAGGCCATGGCGACCATTGGAAACCCCAACTCGGTCTCCGACGCCGGAGTCGGCGCACTTTGCGTCCGCGCAGGCGTGCTCGGAGCCTATATGAACGTGCGCATCAACGCGGCCGGCTATGACGACAAGGCCTTCGTGAACGATGTCCTTGCCAGGGGCAAAGCCATCCAGGATGCCACCCTCAAGGCCGAAGCGGAAATTTTAGCCATCGTGGACGGGAAGATCGGCATCTGATTTCTTCGTACATTCAGTGTACAAACGATCTCCTATGTCACAGCTCAAGGTTTACAACAAATCGGACGTCCTTTCCCTGACCAAAATCCGCAAGTTCGAAACCCGGCTGGGCGAAGAGATCTTGACGGCCGCCGACCCAAACAATATCGCGGCTTCGATCGAAAAGTCTCCCGCCGAATACGTGCTCTTCGGCATCCCCGAAGACATCGGCGTTCGGGCCAGCGAAGGTCAGGGTGGGGGCGAGCCCGCCTGGGTCTCCTTCCTGAGCAATTTCCTGAATATTCAAAGCAATGACTTCCTCGTAGGCTCGAACATCCTGCTGCTCGGCCACCTGGACTTCAGAGACCTCGCACAGCTGATCGAAGCCAACGCCTCCGACCCCGAAGAAAAGCTGATGGCCTACCGCCACGCCGTACACACCATCGACGAAGCCGTCGAGCCGTTGATCCGCATCATCACCGCGGCCGGTAAAATCCCCATCGTAATCGCCGGAGGACACAACAACGCCTATCCGCTGATAAAAGGCGCTGCGAAGGGGTTGAATAAGGCGGGACTGATTCCGCTGCCGCAGATCAACGCCGTCAATCTCGATGCGCATCCCGAATTCAGCCCCATCGAAGGACGCCACAGCGCTAACGGTTTCCGATATGCGGAGGAAGACGGCTTCCTGGAAAAGTATTGCGTGATTGGGGTTCACGAAAACAATATTCCCCAGAATGTATGGCTGGATATACGGAATAATCCATTTACGGACCTTATTACGTACGAGGATATTTTTGTCCTGGAGAAACGGAATTTTGCGCAGGCTGTGGCGCATGCTACGGGCTATACCGAGGATAACTATATCGGCCTGGAGCTGGATCTCGATGCGATTGCACAGGTGCCGGGTGCCGGATTGCCGCCTTCGGGGCTTACTCCGCTTCATGCGAGGCAATATGTGACGTTTGCGGCGATCGACTCGCGCATCGCGTATCTTCATATCTGCGAGGGCGCGGTTTGCGTGGGGAACGGGTGCTCGAATCCGTCGACGGGGAGGTTGATTAGCTATATTGTTAGTGATTTTTTGAAGGCGAGGGAGTAGGGGTGGGGGGCAGAAATGTCTTTTGTAACTCCCTGGGCGGTGTAGGTTTTTTGGGTATGGGGTACTAGGCAGATAGTATTCATAGGGGTATTCCATATCTCTTTCGTTATCAGGCAATTGCTATGCCCCCTCCGTGAATTCATTTTCTAATTCACATGTTTCTTATGCCAATTGTCAAACCTTTGAATCGTTCCATCTAGTAAAGTTCGCGGGCTATCGATGGGTAATTCTAATTCTTCCCGGGCTTTTTTTGCTAAGCTTTTAAAGTATGGTGGATATAGCTGATATTTCAATAGCAAGGCATAACCTCCTGCTTTGATTAGGTCGATGATCCAATTTTTGGGAAGCATTCGAACTACAAATACGGGGATAATATCTAAGTAATGGCAAAGTCTAATTTTGAGATGGAATTCCTCTTTATCTATATACCCAAGCGTATTCTTTACTTCTATGCCATAAGAAATATTATCCTTTTCAAATACAAAGTCTAGGTTGTGATTTGAATCAGGCCATTTTTTCTCTTTAAACTGATTGAGATTTCTTCCTCTGGTCAGATATTGAAATCTTGAAAACGCTTCATTTACTAATAGTTCTCCATGATATCCTAATTCACTGGTTATCGAGTCGTCAGAATACTCCTCAACAATTTTAATCAGTTTGGCCGCTTCACGCTTGAAATATCGAAATGATTTATGCCAGTATATGGTTATCGTTCCGCCCCATTTAAGGGCTCTCTTCTCACTTAAAATATATCCTTCTGCAACTAGCAATCGCAATGCTCTATTAGTCACCCAGTGAAAATATTTGTTTTCATGGATTACTTCTAATTGCCTGCCATAAAATACTTTCTCTTTATTTTTATCTAAAAAGCTTTTCAATTCAGCATATGCATCTGCATTATATTCGTCAGTTTGCTCTTGATTTATGTATTCTTCCTCTCCCTCCCTGCCCTCCATGTTGTAAGTTTTACTATCCTCTAAAATTACAACAAGGCTGAAATTTGAATGGACCAAACTTTTTTGTAAAATCGTCAGTGATTTTTTGAAGGCGAGGGAATAGCAAATACTCTACCCGGCGTCCCATGCCGGAGAACCCAATAACTAAGAACCATCAACAAAACACTTGCCGCGCAATAACCCACAACAAGTCTTGTAGCATACGCTTTCCTGTCAGCCCGCTGATATTCCTTATAAATCCCGACATGCTTCCCGTTTCTTGTATACAACAATGAATACAAGAAACTAGTCCCCAAGACTATTATAATGATCACAATAACCGACCCCT
>JAFDYG010000252.1 GCA_018267545.1 Bacteroidota bacterium | reverse complement strand
TCTTTATCTGCAGCTCGTCCGCCATGGTCAGATAGTAGCTGGTAACGCCGAAGCGGGCGGATGCGACCTGTTTGATAGCGGAGCGCATGCTGTCGCCGTTGGCCATGGGTTCGTAGCGCATTTCGTCTTCGCCGCCTTCGCCGGTGTTGGACTTGCCGCCGAGGCGGTTCATCGCGATGGCGAGGGTGGAGTGGGCTTCGTGCGAGATGGAACCGAAGGACATGGCGCCGGTTGCAAACCGTTTGTAGATGCTTTCAGCGGGCTCTACATCGTCGATCGAGATAGAAGGCCGGTTACGCTTGAACGTGAGCATGCTACGGAGTGTCGCGGCTTTATCGGACTGGTCGTTGACCAGCTTGGAGTATTTCTTGAACGAGCTGTAGTCGTTCATCCGTGTGGAATACTGCAGCAGGTGGATCGTGTTGGGGTTGAAGAGGTGGAACTCACCTTTTCTCTTCCACTGATAGATCCCGCCTACGGGCAGGCGTTCTACGGGAACGTCTTTGCGGCTGAACGCGAAATAGTGCTTGGAGAGCGTTTCGCGGGCTATTTCGTCGAGGCCCATTCCTTCGATGCGGGAGGTGGCTCCGGTAAAATATTTATCGACTACAGTCCGGTTGAGGCCGATGATTTCGAAGATCTGCGCGCCCTGGTAGGACTGCAGGGTAGAGATACCCATCTTCGAGAAAACCTTGAGCAGGCCTTCATTGACCGCCTTGATATAATTCTTCTTGAGCTGTTCTGCGTCGAGGGTGGTCTGCAGCCGGTCGGTGAGCTTCATGTCCCGGATGCTGGACAGGGCCAGGTAGGGATTGATGGCTGTGGCGCCGAAGCCGATGAGGCAGGCGAAGTGGTGTACTTCCCAGACGTCGCCGGCTTCCACGATGATGCCTACCTGTCCGCGGTATCCTTTGCGGATGAGGTGGTGGTGGACGGCGGCGGTGGCCAGCAGGGACGGGATGGGAGCGTGGTCGGAGTCGATGGCCCGGTCCGTGAGGATGAGCACTTCGAAGCCGTCTTCCACGGCGTCTACTGCGTAGCGGCAGAGGCGTTCGATACCGGCTTTCAGCGAGCCGGGCTTGCCGTCTGCGCGGAAGTAAGTCTGGAGGGTTTTGGCCTGGAAGACACCGGTGTCGATGGACCGGATCTTTTCGAGCTCATGGTTGCTGAGAACGGGATGCTTCAGGGCCACGCTGTGACAGGCCAGGGGATCCTCTTCCAATATATTGCTATTGCCGCCGGCGAAGGTCGCCAGGGACATGACCAGGCGTTCGCGGATCGGGTCGATCGGCGGGTTGGTCACCTGGGCGAAGAGCTGTTTGAAGTAGCTGCTGAGGTGCTGGGGCTGGTCGCTAAGGACGGCCAGGGGGACGTCGGTACCCATGGAGCCAATGGGCTCTTTACCGTCGAGGGCCATGGAGGCGATGATCGTATCCAGGTCTTCGGTGGAGTAGCCGAACGCTTTTTGGTATTTGAAGATCTGCTCGTGCTCGAGGTGAGTGAAGAGTACCCGGGGTTCGGGCAGCTCTTCGAGGCGGATCTTATATTTATTAAGCCATTCGGAATAGGGCTTCTGGGAGCAGATGGTGCTCTTGAGCTCGTCGTCGCTGATGATGCGTTCCTGTTCGAGGTCTACGACGAACATTTTACCTGGTTGGAGCCGGCCTTTTTCCTTGATAAGCTTTTGGTCGACAGGAAGCGCGCCGGTCTCGGAGGCCATGATCACGCGGTCGTCGGTAGTGACGCAGTAGCGGGAGGGGCGGAGGCCGTTGCGGTCGAGGGTGGCGCCGATGATCTTTCCGTCTGTAAACGAAATAGAAGCGGGGCCGTCCCAGGGCTCCATGATGGAGGCGTGGAATTCATAAAAGGCCTTCTTCACGGGGTCCATATGGTCGTTGCCGTCCCATGCTTCGGGGATGAGCATCATCATGACGTGGGGCAGGGAGCGGCCGCAAAGCGTGAGCAGCTCGATGACGTTGTCGAGGCAGGCGGAGTCGGAGGCTCCTTCTGCGATGATGGGGAGAAGCATGTCCATCTCCTCCTTCGAAAAGTAGGGAGTGGTAAAGCTTTTCTCGCTGGCTCTGAGCCAGTTGAGGTTCCCTTGCAGGGTATTGATCT
>JAFDYG010000251.1 GCA_018267545.1 Bacteroidota bacterium | reverse complement strand
CGATACCATGGCCGCGCTGCGACCCCTCGACAGCAAACCATTACTGTGTCATATCAGTTATTATGAAGCTGTCGCCTATGCCGCCTGGAAGGGCTGCCGCCTCCCCACTGAATGGGAATGGGAAGCCGCATCCGGACAGTTCGAGTGGGGAAAAAGATGGGAATGGACCGAAAGCGCATATCTGCCATACCCCGGTTTCAAAAAGGCAGCCGGGGCAATCGGAGAATATAACGGTAAGTTCATGGTAAGCCAGATGGTGCTGCGAGGCGCGTCCGTCGCGACTCCCGCACACCATAGCCGCCCTACCTATCGAAACTTCTTCCATCCGCCGCTCAGATGGCAGTTTACTGGCATACGTATTGCAAAGTAATCTGGCACCGCGTTCTAACCACCATAAAACCAAGGTCTAATGATATCTGCTACTATCTCCAAGATGACCGCCCGCCGGTCTTCCACCTTCTACAACGACGTAATGGATGGCTTAAGAGCTGAGAATAAATACCTCCCGTCGAAATATTTCTACGACGAGACCGGAGACCGTCTCTTCCAGCAGATCATGGCCTGCCCCGAATACTACCCGACCCGCTGCGAGATGGACATCCTCCAGCACCAATCGGCTAGAATGGCTTCTATCTTCACCACCTACAGCAGCTCCTTCGACCTTATCGAGCTGGGCCCCGGCGACGCCACCAAATCCTGGTTCCTGCTGCGCGAGCTCCAAAAGAAACACGCCGACTTTACATACTACCCGATCGACATCTCGGCCAACGTCATCGACTGGCTCGAAAACAGACTTCCTGTGACCCTGCCCGGGATCAAGATGCAAGGCCTCAACGGTGACTTTATGGATAAGATGCAGCAGGTGAAAACTTTCTCGTCGAATCCAAAGATCGTCCTGTTCATGGGAGCCAATATCGGTAACATGACTCCCCTGCAAGCCACCCAATTCTGCCGCCAGCTGCACGATAACATGCAGCCCGGAGACCTCCTCCTCATCGGCTTCGACCTCAAAAAACACCCGCGCACCATCCTCGACGCCTACAACGACCGCCAGGGAATCACCCGCGCCTTCAACCTCAACCTGCTCACCCGCATCAACCGTGAGCTGGACGCCGACTTCAATACCGACCTGTTCGAGCATTATCCCGTATACGATCCCTCCAGCGGCGCCTGTAAAAGCTACCTCATCAGCACCGCCAAACAGGAAGTCCATATCGGAGACAAGACGATTTCCTTCAGAGAGAACGAACACATCTGGATGGAAATTTCGCAGAAATATACACTGGATGAAACGGACAATATGTCCGCGGCCTCAGGCTTCGAACCCATCCAGGTCTTTCACGATACTAAGAATTGGTTTGCCGACGTGCTCTGGCAGCGCCTGCCCTGAGCGCATCCGCAGACGCATTTAAGACAGAAGCAAGATTGTCGGTTTCTTTTTTACCGAGTAATGCATAGCATCGCCGGTCAAATTCTTCCTGGCTCTGTTCCAGCAAGGGGAGCATATCCCTTGCTTTTTTGGTAGCATTGATAACCATCAGGTGTTCATATGGTATTCGGGTAATCAGTTCCTTTTTCTCCAGCTCCTCCAATAATCTTGTGATAGTGCTGGGACTCATTTGCATTTCCGTGGCCAAAAAAGTAGGGTAAGTCATTCTCCAATCGCTTTGTAAAATCAATAGCAATATATGGGCGTGACTTGGATGCAGACCGGTTGGCGCCCAGACAGCTTTTGCTATTCTCTCGATCTGGCGGAAGAAAACTCCTGCACCAAAATATAATGAGCTGGAATGATAGCTTTCCACAGCTTTCTTTTCGACATCTTTCATTTTCACAGCTGGACATTTTAAAGGGGTGATAGTATCTAAATGTAAAAAATCGAATTTGTATATACAAATTCGATTTTTCCGAAAAACACATATACCCCCTCCCCGCACGCAATCCCCATCTCTGAAATATCCGGTATATTTGCCCTATGCCCAACGGGAATCTCAACAATGATAAGAACGCTTTAAGCCCTTCGGAGAAAGAGTTCGAAAACAATATTCGCCCCGCCGCTATCGATGATTTTTCCGGCCAGCCCCAGCTGATCGAAAACCTGCGCGTCTTTATAAAGGCCGCCCGCATGCGCGGCGAAGCATTGGACCACATCCTGTTCCACGGCCCTCCCGGTCTGGGCAAAACCACCCTG
>JAFDYG010000250.1 GCA_018267545.1 Bacteroidota bacterium | reverse complement strand
TATCCGGTTACGCCGGCTACTTCGTTTTCGATCGGGAAGGATCTTGGCGGGAGCGATAAGCAAACGGTGTGGTTCGATAGCCGGTTCTACCGGGTAAATCTATTCTGGGAGGAGGGTTCGTTTCGGATAAGGGATATTCATCTGTTCGACGAGCGGCTGTCTTCGGAATATGAGACACAGCCGGCGACGTCGAACGAGTGCAGCTTTTTTACGCTGCCGTTTGTGGATGGATACTTGTGGAGTAAGCCGGGGAGGCTGGCGGGCTTGAGGTTGAAGGCAAAGATTGGTGGAGCAGAGGTTGCGGTGGAAGGGGGGAAGGCGAAGTTTTTTAAGAAGGGTGAGAGCTTGCGCGTTAGCTGGCCGCTGAGGAATGTGCGGGGAAGTTTTGAAGTAGAGCTGGGGGAAAGAGGGATGAAGATGTGGATGACAGGGGCAGGTGATTGGTTTTTAGATTTTACGACTGCAGAGAATGTGCCGTTGCCGATAGAAAAGGTGAGCGGGAAAATGATCGAAAGTAGGTTTGAGAAGGTGAGATATAGCGTCAAGGCTGAGAAGGGAAGCTTTTCGCAGCCGGGAGGGGGAGTGGTTTGGAGGATTAGACCGGAGGGTAATGTTGTACAATTAAAATTGGGGGAATAAGGTGTATCGTAAGCGGACAAGGGCTGTACGGAATCGGACAGGCCCTTTTTCGGGACTGCTGGCGGGTGGGCTGGATGGGCTATCGGCATAGGTTTTGTGGCATTTTGGCCACAATCTATAGCTATGCTTCGTCACTTTTTTCAAATCGCCTGGCGCAACCTGAAGAAACGTAAACTGTTCGGTGTCATCAATATTACGGGGCTGTCGATCGGGATGGCCTGCTGTCTGCTGATTACCCTGTATGTACAGAATGAGCTTTCGTACGATCGGTATCATGCGAAGGCCGATCGAATCTATAGGGTGACGCAGACGTTCCGGCACGTCGAGAAGGGGGAGAACCCTGGTCCTCCCTCTCCACAAGACTATTCGGTGTGGGGCTGTGCACCGCTGGCGCCGGCATTACAGGCGGATTTTCCCGAGATCGAGAAGATCGTTCGCTTTATGAGTCCTTCGAGCCTGCTGCTGCAGTACGGCGACAAGCGGATTCAGCAGGAGAATATCGTTTGCATGGATTCTTCGGCGTTCGATGTTTTTAGCTGGAAGATGATATATGGCGACCCGCATACGGCGCTGGTGGCTCCTAATAGCATTGTGCTTACTCGCAGTGTATCCGAGAAATTTTTTGGTAAGGCGGACCCGGTGGGCAAGGTGTTTCGGGTGGATAACCAGGTCGACCTGAATGTTACGGGTGTTATGGAGGATGTACCAGCGAACTCGCAGTTTACCTTCAACGGGCTTATCTCTATGTCTTCTATGCGGAAGTGGAGGGCGGAGATCTTCAACTGGTGGGGATATGTCGATTTCTATACGTACCTGGTGCTGAAGAAAAATGCCCGGATCGAGAGCTTGCAGGCAAAGGCGGCGGATTTTGTCAAGCGGAATAATCCGGACGACAGGGGATATGCTATCAACTTCGAGAAGATGACCGATGCTTATCTGCATAGTGTGGCTGTCAGGCAGCCGGGGGCTACGGGGAGTCTGACGAATGTATACTTGTTCTCCTGTATTGCGGTATTTATCGTGCTGATTGCGTGCATCAATTTCATGAATCTCTCTACGGCCCGATCGCTGGAAAGGGCAAAGGAAGTGGGTGTTCGAAAGGTGCTGGGGGTGACGCCGGCCAGTCTTGTGAGGCAGTTTCTGGCCGAATCGATACTGTTGTCGCTATTTGCCGGGGTGATCGCTTTTGTGCTGGCGGGGGCGGCGCTTCCGCTTGTCGGGAAGCTATCGGGGAAGGACCTTGGGGATATAAATATATTTCGTCTTCCTTTTATACTGGCCATGGTGGGCTGTTCGATCGTCGTTGGGATCATTGCGGGGATCTACCCGGCGTGGTTCCTGTCGGGGTTCAAGGCCATTACCGTATTGAAAGGGAAGTTCAACCCGTCGGGGAAGGGGATCTCGTTGCGGAAGGCGTTGGTCGTATTTCAATTTACCGTTTCTATCGTCCTTATTGCCGGGACGATTACCGTCTTTCAGCAGCTTTCTTTTGTCAGCAATCACAGTTTGGGGTTCCATAAAGAACAAATGCTGATCGTCAACTTCGAAGGGGATGCAGAGGTCGAGAATCATATCGAGACGATCAAGTCGGCGATCGCCAAGGCTCCGGGAGTGCTTTCGGTCGCGGCGTCACGTGCTGTGCCGGGAGAATTTTTGCCGAATGCGGGTACGCAGATCGAGATGCCGGATGGGAAAATGGGTTCGCAGGGGCCTCTTATTTACGAAATCGACTTCGACTTTCTACCTACCTATCATATTCCTCTTTTGGCGGGCCGGAATTATTCCCGTGCGTTTCAAACGGACAGTGCGGAATCGATGATCATCAATGAAGCGGCGGCCCGGCTTTATGGCTATCGGAACCCGGCGGATGCCGTCGGTAAGCGATTCGACCAGTGGGGGAGGAAGGGGAAGATTATTGGGGTAGTGAAAGACTTCAACTTTCAGTCTTTGCACCAGGATATTCAGCCGCTGACTTTGCGGTATGGTTATCCGAATACGCTTAACCGGATATCGGTTCAGATGAAGGGGGACAATGTGACGGCGGCTATTGCACAGATCGGTGCGGCTTGGAACAGGCTGGCGCCGCAGCGTCCGTTCCTGTATCATTTTCTCGATCAGTCGTTCAACGATCAGTACCAGGCCGATCAGAAGTTTGGGAACTTGTTCAGCTTGTTTTCCTGCCTTTCGATTTTTATCGCTTGTCTGGGGTTGTTCGGGCTGTCTACATTTATGGCGCAGCAGCGGATAAAGGAGATTGGGATCCGGAAGGTGCTGGGGTCGTCGCAAACCAGTATTGTAATGCTGCTGTCGAAGGACTTTGTTATATTGATTTTTGTCGCTATGGCTATCTCTGTTCCGCTTTGCTGGTGGGTCATGAGTGATTGGCTCAAGGGGTTTGCTTATCGGGTAGAGATGGGGCCGGTGGTGTTTGTGGAGGCTGGGGCGATTGCGCTTGTGATAGCGCTGGCGACGATGACGTGGCAGTCGCTCAGGGCGGCGATGGCTAATCCGGTGAGGTCGTTGAGGAGTGAATAAGTTATATGCGAACGGGCAGCTTGTGGGCTACCCGTTCGGTTTTTAGAGTTGCGGCGGCGTTGTCCGCGGTTATTTTAGCTTCACATCCAGGTAAACGGAGTGACGTCCGTATGTTTCGTAAAATGGTTTGAAGACCACGTCGTCGATGGTGAATTCCAGCTTGCTGGGGTCGCCTTTGATGGTCTTGCCGAGGTCTTCGGCGTCGAGGGTTATCTTACGCCATTCTTTTCTTGCTTCGGGTTCTTGTGCTGCCAGTAAGATGGGGCCGTAGAACAGGCTGGCGATGTTCTGTTGGTCCATGATCGGGTCGAGGTGGAATTGGAAGGGCATCTTCAATTCTATGTTATCGCCGTCTTTCCAGGTGCGGCTTATCTTTAGATAGCTGCCGGGCTTGGCCTGGAGTTTTTGCTCTTTGCCGTTGATCTTTACGAAGAAGCCTTTGGTGGCCCAGCCGGGGACGCGGACGTTGATGTCGAATTTGCCGCCGCCTTTGATGGCGAGGCGGGTGTTGTCTTCGTTGGGGTAATTGGTCGTTTGCTCGATGGTTACCTTGCGTTCGGTCCATTCCAGTGTAGAAGGAATGTAGAGATTGACGTAGAGGGATTGGTTGTCCTTGCTTTTGAAGTAGATCGAGTTTTGGAGCTTGGTGCTGCTCTCCAGCGCTGTGCCGTTGCAGCAGGTAAAGCCGGTCATATTTGGGTTGCCGAATTGTTTCATAGAGCCGGGTCTGAGGGGGATGTGGTAGGTATTGGCGGGGGTGTTCTCGGCTACGGAGGCGAGGATGTCGTTGTAGAGTGCGCGTTCGTAATAGTCCATCAGCTCTCCGCGCGGGTCGAAGAGGAACAGGTCGCTGGTCAGCTTCAACATATTATAGGTGGCGCAGGTTTCGTTTTGTCCTCCGGCTGCGAAGCCGTTCTCGTACAAGGTTCCTGGCTGGCCGATAAAACATTCTGCGTTGTTTGGGTTGCGTGCGCCGGCGACTCCTCCGATGCTGTACATATAGTCGTTGACGGCTTTGTACCAGAAGTTG
>JAFDYG010000024.1 GCA_018267545.1 Bacteroidota bacterium | reverse complement strand
GATCTGATGGGAGGCGAGTCGAAAGGCAAGATTATTATGGAGGCTTAAAAGAGACTATCGGAGGAGGCTTAATAAGCCTCCTCCTTCTCCTTGCCCGGCGCAGCCTCATCCCCATCCCCGCTTAGCGCAAAGTCGATAACCTTCAGCTGTAGGTTCTTCTGATTGTTCCACTCGTTTTCTTCGACGGTGAATACCAGGTCGATGGGACGCCCGGTCTGCAGCAGGTGAAACTTGCCCGCCAGCCCAAAGCCAATCCCATCCATTTGGATCCCCCCTTGTTGCAGAGAGAAACGAATATGGAGCTCCTTTACGATCCGGGAGCCCTTATCCGTCAACCGGCGCGCAACGAAGATGGGCTGCACATTGCTCGGCCCAAACGGCTGCATTTGCTCCAGGATATTATAGAAGGACGGCCGGATAGCCTCGAAAGGAAGCTCGGCATCGATCAGCAGCTCGGGGACCAGCGAATGAGGCTGGATGGTGGCGGCAACCGTTTCCTCGAATTTCAAAGCAAAAGCATCTACCCGATCGGGTAACAACGTTATACCTGCTGCGGCAAAATGCCCCCCGTATCCAATCAAATGCTCCCTGCATGCATGAATAGCCTCGTATACATTGAAGCCGCTCACACTCCTCGCGCTGCCGGCGATTATTTCCCCGCTGCGCGTGAGAACCACCGTCGGCCGGTAATATCTTTCTATCAGGCGGGAAGCGACAATGCCTACCACGCCTTTATGCCAGTGAGGCTGAAAAATAACCGTCGATTTCCGGCCGCTATGATCCAGGTCTTTCTCCAGCATGGCCAGCGCTTCCTCCGTCATATTGCTGTCCGTTTCTTTCCGGTCTGTATTGTCGGCGTGAAGCTGGCTGGCGTAGGAGAGGGCTTCTTCCAGGCCCCTGGCGGTAAATAGATACACGACCTTCCTCGCGTCATCCATCCGCCCCGCCGCGTTCACCCGCGGCGCAATCATAAATACGAGATTGGTCATCTTTAGCTGCTTCTGCAAATTGCTCAGCTGGATCAAGGCCTTGATGCCATTATTGGGATTTTCGTTTACCTTCTTCAATCCATAATAAGCCAGCACCCTGTTCTCCCCGTCGATCGGCACGATGTCGGCTGCGATAGCCGTAGCGACCAAATCCAGGTAGGCCAGGGATTCCTCCGAACCCAGTCCCAGCCGTTCGGCCAGGGCCGAGATCAGCTTAAAGCCAACCCCACAGCCGCACAGCTCTTTATAGGGATACGGACAATCCGCTTGCTTGGGATTGAGGATGGCGACAGCCGGAGGTAGCTCCAGATCCGGCAGATGGTGGT
>JAFDYG010000249.1 GCA_018267545.1 Bacteroidota bacterium | reverse complement strand
GCCTGTACCAGATTGTTAAGCATCATTCGGGACTGTCACCGAAAGAATTTATCACGAATCGTTTGATGGTGGAAGCCCGGCGCCGCATGTGCTATGGAGAACGATCTTCGGTTAAACAGTTGGCGTTTGAGTTGGGGTTCAATGACCCTGACTATTTCTCCCGTTTGTTTAAAAAGCATACCGGACAGACAGTTGCCGGGTTTCTTAAGGATTTGTCCTGAATCTGCCGGCTTTCGTCCGGCTCTCACAATCGGGGCGTCGCGATCTTTGTTCATAACTAAATAATAAAGGTATGAGCAATCAATTGGGAAAAATACTGGTAACTGGCGCGACTGGCCTTGTAGGAACGCGATTATTGCCCCGTTTGCAGAAAATGGGTTGGGATTGCCGCGCATTGATACGCAGCGGCAAAAGCATTCCGGAGGGAGTTACGGCGGTGAAGGGAGATCTGCTTGACTCCGATTCGCTTACATTGGCAATGAAAGATGTGTCCGCGGTTATTCATCTTGCAGCGCTGTTTCGCACTCAGGACACTGATCTGATCTGGAAAACAAATCTTGAAGGGACGCGTAGCGTCATTGCCGCCGCAAAGACGCATGCCCCTGACGCGCGCTTCATCCTGGCCAGCACATCTCACGTGTATAACTTAAACAACCCGCACCCGGGCCGCGAAGATGATGTAGTGGAGCCGCAACATGCATATCCAGCCAGTAAGGTTGCGGCCGAGAAAGAGCTTCGCAACAGCGGACTCAACTGGTCCATACTTCGTTTTCCTTTTGTCTACGGCGATGGCGACGGCCATTTGGAATCACTGCCCGGCCATGTGAAAGCGGCCAACTGGCATCCCGCTATGAAACTAAGTACCATCCATCATCGCGACATCGCTACTGCAATGAGCATGGCCCTGGCAGGTGCCTTTGATGGACGCATCATCAATATCTCCGATGAGGCGCCGACTTCGATTTACGAATTGGTTCACCTGATTGGCGGAAGCATGGAATCGTCATCAACCCCGCTTCAAAATCCCTGGTATCTCCATTCAGATGGTTCGCTTGCCCGTAGCCTCGGCTTTCAACCGGTAGTCAGAACCGTCTATCAGGCAGCGCAGGAAACGCTGCTATGAGTCAGGCCTGGAAAGCCTTCACCTTCGCTGGAACCCGAAGGCTTTTTTACAAAGACACAAGCAATAATGCCCGGCCTCGCGCTGGGCATTATTTGGGTCTATATCACTTCTGCGCTATCTTAGAGGCAAAGCAGTTTTCCATGCCTGAACTACCCGGCCCGTTGCAATATCCAAAATCAAATGACGGCCTTCCTCATTCCTTAACCTTCCGCAGAACCGAAAGCGACGGAATATACTTCTCCGACCTACAAACCTCTATAAAATTCTCACAAAAATTCGACGTCTTTGACGACACGAAACTAATAGGCACCCTGGTGACCAATAACAGAAAAGCCTTTGTCCTGACACTAGACGATTCCAGGCTCACCCTAAAAACAAAATCGAACTGGTTCAACAAGTGGTATTATAATTTACTAAACGAGTCCGGTGAACCAGTAGCCATTATTTTCGTCAAAAACCCATTCCTTAGGCCATATATCTACAGCCTAACATTCCCCAAAAACAATAGAACCTACTTCTTACACCGACGAGGCTACCTCGAAACGAAGCGCCTCAAAGCCAATATGATCTATGACCTACAGATGAACGGCACAACCTGCTGCACCGTAATCAATTACCGGAAGCTCCCCATCATTTCTTCCATTGCATCCGCCCGGCTCGAGGGCGCTATCCATTTCAACGACGACTTTGGAATACAGGAAATCCTTTGTTTCCTTCAGCTGGTTCAAATTGAACTGGCAAATGATTAGAACGAAAGCCTCCCCACAATCACTTTAAAAAAGGTGTTTTCCCTGTTACACTTCTCTTGAAAATCCGTTAAAGAACGGTTTTTTATGAATTACCAGCCCAAGCACTTCCTATGGCTGGAACATTTAGCTACATTTATTACAATCCCACTCCTGCATTTATCCGTCATGATCCCTCCCTGCCGCTGCATCGGAGAAGCAGTGACAAACCCCTGTGCGCTTTAACCAAACCAGTATAAACTCACCTAAACACCATTTTATGAGACGACCACATGGCTCGCACATCCGCGGAATGGACAACAATCCCTCCTCCCCATTTTTTGAAGGCGTTTTTGGCCGGCTTTTCCGAACACTCCGCCCCGCCCACCACTCCGACCAGGCACTAAACGCCCTTGCCGCCGCAATGCTGGCGGAGTTCGAAGAAACCCCCACACCGGAGGACGAGATCGATGACGAAGAAAACCAGGGTGTCGACGCAGGCTTCACGTATTTCGGGCAGTTCATAGACCACGACCTTACCTTTGACCCCGCCAGCAGCTTGCAAAAGCAAAATGATCCCAACGGCCTCATCGACTACCGAACCCCAAAATTCGACCTCGATAACCTTTACGGCCGGGGTCCCGATGACCAACCCTATCTCTATGAGAGCGACGGCATCCATTTTATCCTGGGCCCCGGACTTACCGGAAACGACAAAGACCCCAGGGCGAGAAGCTTACCACGTAATACTCCCTCCAGCGGTCCCCGCAGAGCCATCATCGGCGATCCCCGTAACGACGAAAACGTCATCGTCTCACAGCTACAGGCTAGCATGCTGCGCTTTCACAATAAAGTCGCGGATGTGATGATTGAAAAAAACAGGGACGTGACTTTTACCGATATCCATCAAGCGGTACGATGGCACTACCAGTACGTGGTGCTGCATGATTTTTTGCCAACCATCGTAGGCCAGGATATGGTCAACTCGATTCTTCCACACTTGAAAAGTGGTCATAGTATCCATCAGGACAAACCCAAGCTGACCATTTATTCATTTAAAAAGGACCCCTTCATCCCCATTGAATTCTCAGTAGCGGCTTATCGCTTCGGTCATTCGATGATAAGACCGATTTATCGATTGAACGAAACTTTGACCGATCGGCAAACCATTTTCAGCGGTGACGGCAACCGAAGCCTCAACGGCTTCCGGGAATTCCCATCCAATTGGGCGATCGATTGGGACCTCTTCTTCGACCCCGGAGGAGCGCCGACCATCGGCACGAACCGCATTCAAAAAGCGTACAAAATCGATACGTCTCTCGTTAACCCACTGGGCGACCTGGTAATAGCAGGTATCGTTCCCGGCCCTCCCCATTCGCTCATCCTACGCAATCTACTGCGTGGGCGTAGCTTCTGCTTACCATCCGGACAATCCGTAGCCAGATACATGGGCGTACCCGTCATCCCCGATTCGAAGCTGAAAGTCGGAAAGGCCACAGAAGGCGAAACCGAAGGCAATCCTACCATCGTCAGCCTTGCCGGAGAATTTGCCGGCAACGCACCGCTCTGGTATTATATATTGGCAGAAGCTCAGCAGCAGTTTAAAAAGAATGACACTCCAATTCATCTGGGACTCGTAGGGGGAAGAATTGTCGCCGAAGTCTTTATCGGCCTAATGCTGGGCGACCCACATTCTCTACTTTCCCAGGCGCCCGACTGGCAGCCCTTCGAAGAGTTTCAAAAGACGGTCACCGTCGACGGATCAGAGATAAAAGAATTTAAGATTCGAGATCTGCTAAAAGCAATCCTGTAAACGAACACAATAATGCCCGGCAAATGGCTGGGCATTATTCATATAACACTCTGCATCAGCTCCTTCAACTTCTTCCCACACACCTCCCAGTTCAACCTTGTCTTATATTCATTAAACGAAGCCAACGCCATCTCCTCATACCGCTCATAGTGATGGAACAAATCGATAATATAGTCCGCATATTCCCGCGCAGGTGCCGACAGATCAAACAGTTTCCCATTCACATCATCCTTAACGATAGTAGGAATTCCCCCCACATTGGTCGCAATATCCGGAACACCAAAAGCATTTGCTTCACAAAAAACAAACCCAAAGGCCTCCGCCTTCGTCGGAACCAGCAGAAAGTGACTATCCATCAGAAGCTGGTTGATCTTTTCCCTGCCCTCAGAAGTCCCCTTGCTGATAAAACCATGGTCCACCACATTGGCCGGCAATTTCTCGAAAGGAAACTTCCTTATTCCGGCAATGTGCAGCTCAGTCGGCAGCCCTCCCTTGTTCAGTTCTTCCAGGACCTTTAACGCCATATCCCCTCCCTTACGGTCCCACTCCACACCAAGAAACAGCAGCTGGCATTTCGTCCGCGATCTGCGGGCGATAACAGCCTTTATACTTTCATAATCCAGGTTATGGGATACATTGGCCCCATAAGGGACTACTTTTACTTTCTGAGGATCAACTTTATAATTGTCGATAGCGGTCTTCGCGGCCCAGTCCGAGCAATAGATGGCCAGCGTCGCCGAATCCAGCGATGCCTGATCGATAGCCTTCCCTTTGACCAGCGACTCCTTACAGAGATTGGAATAATAATAGGGGGAATTGATCAGACCCGCAAAGGTAGCATCCGTATAAAAGACCTTGGGTTTCTTGGTCGAAAGCATCGCCATGGGCGTGGAACCGGGCGAAAAGAGGACATTCGCTGAAGAAGATACCCTTCTGGTGATCTGAGCGGCATAATCCCGCACGACAAAATATTCCCTGTCATGCAGGTATCTTTTATCCAGCATACCATACAAGCGGCCCTTTACTTTCAGCGCAAGGTCGAATTTCGACTTTAGATTGTCTATATACTCGAGGTCGGTCTGCTGGGCCTGCAGCGCCTGGGCAATATGATAAACGGTGCCTGACCAGCTATGCACGTCACGCGCATTGTGCGTCGACACATAAGCAATTTTCATTTAACTGTATTTTTTAGGTAAATGCCGTTAATAGGTTATTGCGCTGAGGCGCGTCCAAAGGGTTTGAATAGATAATAAGAGAGAGAAATTAAAGATACGGAATTTTGACGATTTTCAAAATACCCACAACGGCCGCACCTTCCACTCATCCATTTCCGCCCCTGGATAAATACGCCATTCCAAACCCGTCGGGCATCCATACCTTACCCTAAATTTCTTACATGACCAGAATTCTTTCCTTTTGCCTTTCTTTTCTCATCCTAACGAAAACCTTCGCGCAACCCTCCCTCTCTCCCAAAACCTTCCGCGACTGCCCCGACTGCCCGCTAATGACTATCATCCCCTCCGGCGTCTTTCTCATGGGCTGTTCCCCCACCGACTCGGTCTGCACCGCAGAAGAATCCCCCCGCCATAAAGTACAAATCAAAAAATTCGCCGCCGGAACCTTCGACGTCACCCTAAAAGAATGGGAATCATTCGCAAACGCAACCCATAGAACTCCCGCCGGAGGCTGCGCCTGGACCCTCCTTCCGCCCGACAGCGGCGCCAAGCCCTGGGACCTCAACCCACACGCAACCTGGAGAAACCTCGGATTCGAACAATCCCCCAATCACCCCGTCGTCTGCATCAGCTGGCAGGACGTCCAGGACTATATGGAATGGCTAAGCAAAAAGACCGGCAAGAAATATAGACTGCTGACCGAAGCCGAATGGGAATACGCCGCCCGCGCAGGCTCGACAACCCCCTTCCCCTGGCCCTCCGGCCTCACCCACGACGCCGCCAACTACGGCAGCGACACTTGCTGCCACGCTGCAGCGGCAGGCAAAGACCAATGGCTGTATACTTCTCCCTGTGATGCCTTCCCGCCCAACGCCTTCGGACTCTACGACATGTATGGTAATGTCCTTCAGTACGTCGAAGACTACTTATCGCCAAATTATACCAACACACCCACCGACGGCTCTCCCTACCTTACCGATACCACACTAACCATGACCGGCCGCTTTGCAAAGATGACAGGACTCAAATCCCGCTCCTTCCGCATCGTCAGAGGCGGCGACTGGGGCGATACCCCTGGCATGCTCAGAGCTTCGGCCCGAAACTGGTCCCCCGGCCCCCGCGCCACCCTCGAAAACTACCGCAGCGCCGGGCTGGGCTTCCGGGTAGCCAGGTCGATGAATTAACCCGCGGCTCATCCACTACTGCTCACCGCTCAATTACTCTTTCCAAATCAAATCGGAATGCGTATTTTCAAAAATGCGCAAACTCCTCTTTCTCATCGGACTTACAATTACCGTCACTACACAAGCCCAGGATGTCACAAAGCTCAAAATAACGATCCTATCCACGATGGTAGCCGACCTGAAAGGAACCGGCGAGTGGGGCTTTTCAGCCCTCGTCGAAGCAGACACCTCCCGCATCCTCTTCGACGTCGGCGGACGACCCAATACCGTAAGAGACAACGCAAAAGAGCTTAACGTAAACCTACAAGGCATCCGCCAGGTAGTCCTCAGCCATAACCATATCGACCACACAGCCGGTCTGTCCACCCTCCAAAAGCAATTCCCCGATGGAGCTACAGCCTCCTTACTCTATACCGGCCCCAATTTCTTCCTTCGGACGGCCATCCCCGTAGGTATACTAAAAGCCGACTCCGCCACTTATGCAGCCGCAGGAAGCCAATTCATTACCATCGATCACCCTCAAAAGATAGCTCCCGGCATCTACCTCACAGGCCCCGTCCCGCGCCAATACCCCGAGAAAAACTATCCCCCCGGAAAGACGCTCACGATCTCCGGCACGACGATTGAAGACAATGTGCCCGAAGACATATCCATGGTTATCCGCACTAATAAAGGCCTGGTCGTCCTGACCGGATGCGGTCATGCAGGCGTAGTCAATACCCTGGAATACGTATCGAAGCAATTTCCCGGAGAAAAAATCGTCGCCCTAATAGGCGGCATTCATCTATTGGACGCAAAGACCGAGCAGTTCGATTGGACCGCCAACAAGCTGAAAGCACTGAACATCCAGTACTTCATCGGAGCCCATTGTACCGGCTTGAATTCCGTCTACCGCATCCGCGAGGTCACCGGCATGACAAAAGAAAATTGCCTGGTCGGAACCGTAGGCATGACATTCGACATCGATCTTGGAATCAAAACTGGCTGGCTGAAGTAGGCCGTGGCGCAAAAACCTTCTTCACAAAACCCGTCATGGGCTTTTCTACAAATAAATAGACCATATGCCCCACCGCAATCGCAACCACTAGCAGCACCACCGTAAAAAACCACGGATTCCCCGCCATGCCTAATCGCTTTAAGCACATGGCTGTACCGCTTAAAACAAAAGGATGCGTCAGGTACAGGGAATAAGAAGAGTTCCCAATCCCCAGCAATCCCGCCTTGACAAAGGACTTCCCCCGCTGTATAAGACCTTCCATTGCATATAGCCCGCTAAAAATAAATAGCATTGGTATCCCCCAATAGAAACCCCTCCATACCTCTTGCTTCGGAACCCTCAATACCTGCTCTACAACAAGGATTGCAACACCCAACACACAAAGAGCAACAGAAACACCCATCCCCAGCCGTACACCCTTCTTATTGAAAACATAAAAGCACGCCATCCCAAATACAAACTCAAGAAAGAGAATATTGGTCAAAAAACCCGTAGGTCCCAACCACAGCCCCAACCCCACCAGGATCAGCAAAACGACCGAAGACCAACGCATCGCCTTACCCGTACCCCAGCCGATAAACACGGCAAAAATCAAATAGTAAAAAAACTCGAAGCTCAGCGTCCACCCGATCGAATTCAAAAACTTCTTTCCGTTCGGAAACAGTACAAAGGATGCCCAAATGCTCGTTTCGCCCCCCGAGGTATTGACGATCTTAGGATTGTAGAGAAATACGGCGAGCGCCAGTATCGTCGTAAGCCAGTACAGTGGCATAACCCGCCGGACCCGATGAAAAAGAAATTGCAACCCGCTCATCGATCG
>JAFDYG010000248.1 GCA_018267545.1 Bacteroidota bacterium | reverse complement strand
TATAAAAATTATTATGCATGGCGGGTGTGAGGGCTCGGGGCAGGTCGATCAACTTGTTGCGATCGGCGTAGACGCGAATCCGTGTTTTGTTGATGGCCATGTCGATGTGGAGGATCTTGTTGGTATAGGAGGGTAAGGGGAAGTCGTTTTTGTTTCCGATGGGGTCTTTGAGGCCGTATTCGAGGGTGTGGCCGTCGTTTTCGTGGTAGCGATTGATGCCGACGTAGAATCGGTCCTTGTAGAAGATGTCTTCTTTTAATATATCGCTGACGGGGGTGAGGCCGAACTGGATGGACGGGGTCATCATGTCGCCCTGGGATTGGAGGAATAGGTCGAAGCTGATGGTGCAGTTTTCGGGGAGGACTTTGTTTAGGACGGGGTTGGCGACGGAGTTGTGGGCTATATCCAGCCATTTGCCGGGGAGGCCGTCGATGGAGACGAGCTTGCCGCTGCCGTTGGTGTTCCATTTGGCGGGGAAGTCCTGGAGGGCGTCCTGGGCGAAGTCGTCGTCGAAGAGAGGGGTGGCGCCGGGGGTGAAGTCGCCGTAGGCGGTGATGACGGCGGGTTGGGAGGCCACGGCGGGCTGCGCGATGGAGGCGGGTTGGGGGGCGGCGGCTGGTTGGGTTGTGGCGTTGGGGTCGGGTTGTGCGGGGTCGGCGGTTTTTTTGGGTTTCTTTTTGAAGAGACCGCCGATGGCTCGTCCGGCTTTATTGACGGTGGAGTCGACGCCTCCGCTGATGGACTGGTCCATGCGGTCGCCGACTTTTTGGGTGGTGGTGGCTTTTGCCCGTTGGCCGAGGGTTTGGGCGGTGGTGGTGATGGTCGTCGTTATGAGTATTGCAAGTAGTAAGATTTTCATGATTAGTGGCTTGGGGGAGTTATGAGGATGGGTTCCGAATAGTTGTTGGCTTCGTTGGATTCCTGGGTATTGTTATAGAAGTCGGCGAGCAGGAGGACGTAGAATTTTCCATTCTGGTTGACGTCGACGTAGCGGACTTCGAAAGTGATGTCACCGCCCCAGGAAGCGCCGCCGTCGACGCGTGGCAGAGCGGATTCTGTGCCGACGTAGGTCCAGGGGAAGGGAATGCGGTCACCCGGGTCGTTAGCCCCCTTGGGATAAGGTGTAGGGGCTTTATATCTTCCGGCGGCCTGTGCGGTAAAGCCTTTTATTTTCGTGATGGGGTTGGAACCTGTTTCACCGCTGTTGCGAATGGAGACGTTTAGGGTGACGACGTAGGCGGCGTGGGGATCGTTGCGGGTGATGGAATGCAGCGATACGTTGGTAATGGTGAGGTCCGCCGGGCTGTATACTTTTAGCTTGGGCGAAGGGAGGTTCGGTCCTGGTTTGGGTGGGGGAAGATTTGCGGGGACTTGCTGGGCGAGTCCTGCCATGCAGGTTCCAAGGGTTAGCAGTACCAGGAATATATTTCTCATTGGAGGGTGATTTTGAAGATGCAATTGGAGGAGAAGTCGGATACGTAGAGCATGTTGTTATTGCTCAAATCGACGGCGATGCCTGATGGTGAGGGGATGTTGAGGCGGCCGCCGTCGGGTGCGTTGATAGTGGTGACGTCGCCGTCGCGGGAGACTTTGCGAATGCGGACGGCGCCGGGTCCCCAGCCGCCTTCGGCGTAGTCGCTGACGAAGATGTTGCCGGTGGCGTCGGTGTGGAGGCCTGTTATCCCGAGGAACTGGGCTGCGGCGCCATAACCATCGGCGTCGCCCTGCTTGCCGTTGCCGGCCAGGACGCTCATCATGCCGGAGGAGTTTATCTTATAAAGAGTCCAATTGCTGGAGTAGGCGTAAAGGTCTCCGGCGGCGCTGACGGTCATTGCGGTCGCATTGAAGTTGGAAGCGGTAGCGAAGTTAGATACCACTCCTGACGGAGTGAGCTTTCTAATCTTGCCGATGCTGCCCAGGTAGATCGTCGTACCGGCGCGATCGACGGCGATGCTATGGATTTCACCGAAAGATGGGCTGCCGGTGCCGGGGATTGTCGTTACCGCTCCGGTTGGAGAAATCTTTCTGACGGCATAGTAGTGATCGATCACGTATACATTGCCGGCGCCGTCTACGGTGATGGCCCTGGGGTCGACAAAAGAGGCTGCTGTGCCTTGTCCGTCGACGGAAGTTGCGGCGCCGCTGCCGGCGAGGGTAGTTATGTCGCCGAGGTTATTGATCTGGCGGATACAGCGATGGTCCGCGTCAACAATATAAAGATAGCCGCGGCCATCGCGTACGAGGCTGCGGGGGTGTGTGAGGTTCCCGACGAAAGATGATGCGGAGCCGCGCCAGCTGTATTTGAAGTAGGAGCCGACGGTATTTTTGCCGCCGATGATGACCGTGATGGGGCCGGATCCGGCGCGATCGGGGACGGTGGCTGTGATTTGATTATCGGAGATGCCGCTGATGATGGCGGAGACGCCGTTTATTTTTAGCTGGACTGAGGAGGCGCTGTTGCCGAAGTGGGTGCCGCTAACGGTGATGGGTGTGGTACGCGGGCCTTCGGCGGGGATGATGCCGGTGATGGTTTGAGGGCCGTTGTTGTAGTTAAGGGTTGGGGCGGCGCCTTTGAGAGCGGGTGTGCCGGTGTTGTTTATTGGCTGTGTCGCTATGGGTGTAGAGGCCGGCGCCGTTGCTGACTTCACGGGGGCGCTGTTTTCGGACGCCGGCTTCACCACGAGCTGGATGTTATTGTTAGCGGATGACTTGGGTATGGTGTCCAAGGTGGGGCCGGAGGCTGTCAGGGTTAGTGCTGACATCAGGGCCGGCAAGCATAGGAGGGAGGAGTATTTTTTCATAGTAGCCAAAGCTACTCGGTTGGGGGGAGCGGGTCAACTACATGATTGTGTAGTGAGGATGCTGGCGTCCGGCCCGAAGGCTTCGTTCGGGATGGAGTCGGCGTTAGAGAAGGAAGAAGCTGACGAGCTTGTCTCTGAGTGCTTTGAAAACGGCTTCGGGGGCGGAGTGGACGTGGAGCTTGTCGTAGATCTTCTTGATGTGGAAGCGGACGGTGTCGACGCTGATCGAGACTTCGGCGGCGATCATCTTGTAGCTGAAGCCGCGGACGAGGAGCTGGAGGATTTGGGTTTCGCGTTGGGAGAGGCCGGTGTTTTCCTGGGCGGGGGTTTTGGCTGCGGGCACCATCTGGAGGACCTTTCGGGCGACGGTACCGGTCATGGGGGCTCCGCCGCTCAGGACGTTTCGGATGGCGGAGGGTATTTCTTCGGTGGCGTAGCGTTTGAGGATGTAGCCGGAAGCTCCGGCGCAGACGGCGTTGAAGATGTTTTCGCTGTCGTCGAAAACGGTGAGCATGATGATGGGGAGGACGGCGTTGATCTGGCGGATGCGTTTGACGGCGGATACTCCGTTGACGGCGGGCATGTCGATGTCCATGAGGATGACGTCGGGTTTTAGCTGTTCGATGTCGGCCTCTACGGTTTCGGCGTTGGGCATGGCGGCTATGAGGAAGATATCTTTTTCTTCATTGAGGAGTGTTTTCATGCTGTCCCGCATGTTCTCGTTGTCGTCGTATAGTAGTATTCTCACTGACATAGCTTACAAAATAAAAAGGATGAAGGATAAGGCGATCTACATGATTATGTAGTCAGGGGCAGGTCGAGCCGGACGGTGGTGCCCAGGTCGGGGGCGGATTCGATATGGAAGCCTGCCTTCAGGGAAGCTGCGCGGGCTTTCATGTTTTTCAGGCCGTTGGAGGAGCGGACGGTTTCGGGGTCGAAGCCTACGCCGTCGTCTTTCATTTCGAGAACGATGCGGTTGTCGCAGCGGCGAAGGGAAACGTCCATGTGTGTACAGTTGGCATATTTAGCTGCGTTGTTGACTGCTTCCTTGAAGATGAGGAAGATATCTTTTCGCTGTTGCATATTGAAAGAATAGCCGAGGAGCTCTTCGCTTGCCTGGAAGCCGATCTGGATGTTTTTGGCTTCAAGCGTTTGGGCGAGGTATTCGCGCATACGGACGATCATGTTTTCCACCTTGTCGTTGTCGGAGCGGATAGCCCAGACGATATCGCTCATGCTTTGCTGCATCTGGCGGGACTGTTCGGTGATCTTTTGGAGCAAGGAGTAGGTTTCGGTCTGTCCTTTGTCCAGGTGGTTGCGGGATACCTGCGAGAGAATCTGGATGCTGGTCAGGGTGGAGCCGAGGTCGTCGTGGAGGTCCCGGGCGATCTTGTTCCTGATCTCGAGCAGGGCCTCCTGCTGTTGGATTTTTCGTTTCAGCTGGTAGCGATTGGAAATAAATCCGCCGATGATAAAGAGCAGGATTGAACCGCCGATGAGAATGGTTTTTTCCTGGCGGGCGAGCTGGAGCTGCTGGTCCTTGATCTTTTCGCTGGCGCGCAGGTCGTCTATGGCTTTGTCTTTTTTCTCGGTTTCGTAGCGGGCCTGGATCTCGGCGATGTTGGAGTTGGTTTCCGCGTCGATGATGCTGTCTTTGTAGCGGACGTATTGTTTATAGTTTTCGTAAGCCAGGAAGAAGTCTTTTCTTTCCTTGAAGAAAATGGTGCGATAGAGATATAGGTCGCGGAGGTTGTATTTGTCTTTGAGCGATTTCGACAGCTGCTCGGCCTCGAAGAAGAGGCTGAGGGCGCCCTGGGGGTCATTCAGGTGGCTGGTGAGGATGGCGGCCGAGATGAGTCGGCGGGCGAGCATGATGGAGTCGCCGTTCTCGCGGCAGATGGCGATCGCCTTCTTTTCGTATTCGAGGGCGTCCTTGTTCTTGCCCTGGGTGCTCATGAGGAGGGCCATGCTGACATAGCTCTGTGCGAGTCTGCGTTTGGAGCCGCTGAGGCCGGCGTAGCGGAGGCCTTCCTGCTGGTAGTGGATGGCGAGTTCTATAGAGTCTGACTGGAGATAAATCTGTGAAAGGTTGTTACAGGAAAGAGAGAGGGCTTCGTAGTCCTTGCTTTGTTCGCGGATGGCCAGGGCTTTTAGGGCGTAGTCGATGGCGTCTTTTTTATGACCCAGCTCGAGGGAGGAGCCGGAGAGGTTGCTGAGGGTTTGGGCCATACCGGACGAGTCGCCGTTTTTGTCATACAGACGCATGGCTTTCAGGTACCAATCGCGTTGAGTGTCCAGCTCGCCCATGGTGCCGTGGAGGTAGCCGAGGTCGTTATAGACGCCGGCTGTGTTGGCGGATTGGTCTTTTTCCAGGCGGGCGGAGAGGGCGCGTTGGAAGAAGGCGAGGGCCGCTTGTTTATGATTGGCCGACTGGGCGGTCTGTCCGAGGTCGTAGCAGGACATGGCGACGAGGAAGCTATCTCTGAGGAGCAGGCTCTGCTGCAGGGCGCGGGTTCCGACGTGTGTAGCGGAGTCGTATAGTGAGCGTTCGCGGAGGTTTGCGGCGGAATCAAGAAGCTGGGCGATGTAGGAGGAATCTTTGGCTTTGGCGGACGCGGGATTGGCGGACGCAGGGTTGGCGGACGCAGGGTTGGGCCGGTTGGGCTGAGCAGCGGCGGGCAAGACAGGTGATAGGAAGAAGGCCGCAAGCAGCAGCGGCCAGCAGTGGTGTTGTTTCATTTTTTCTATCCCTTCGGATGAAGGTACAAAAAAATGTCTGCTTATAGTAGGTTGCTTGTCAGCGGATCGATGACGGCGGTGACTTCGCTGATGGTGTGGATGGGGAAGCCGCCGCGTCGTGCGTGCTCACGGATGAGTTCTTCGCTTTCGGCGATGTGGATACAGTACATTTTATCTTCGGTGACGAAGGATTGGATCCAGTGGTAGGGTTTGCCCATATTGCAGACTACCTCGCAGGAGGCTTTCGCCATTTCCTGGAGTTCTTCTTTTGAAAGAGTGCCGGCTCCTGGCAGGATTCTCTCGATGACGAACTTTTTCATGTACACAATTTTAAAGATGAGTAATTTATTCAAAGTTGGGGGCACGGAGTGGTTCGTATAAGGGGAGGATTCCCTATTTAAGGGGTACGGGTTCCCTATTTTATGATACCGAGGCGTAGGGCTTCCTGGACGGCCTTTACGCGGGAGTTTACGTCCAGCTTGAAAAGTACGGAAGAAATGTGGTGATCTACCGTCTTGGCGGAAATAAAAAGGCGGCTGCCTATCTCCTTGTTTTGCAGGCCTTCCTTGAGCAGTTCCAGGACGGCCAGCTCGCGGTCGGTAAGCTGGGCCGGGTTGGCCAGGGTTGTTTTTCGCAGGCCGCGGGGGATGTTTTTGATCCCGGAGCTGCGCATGTCGAGCTTCATCTTTTCATAAATGGCGTTTGCACCAAGCTGCTGGACGATGGAGAGGGCATCCTTCTTGCCTTCGTCCGAGCTTTCGAACAGGGCAAGGGCCCGTTCATAGGGTGCGCCGATTTCGTCCCAGGCTTTGGCGGCTTTGACAGCGTTTTGCGGGGTGTCGAGACGATAGCCTTCGGCCCGTTCGCGCTGGGGGTTTGTCTGCTTGCGGGTTTTCTCCAGCCAGAAGTCGAAGTCGTTGTTTTTGTAGTTGGTTCCCGACTGGTTCATGAGAGCGACGTTTACGATCTCGATGGCTTCCCATTCGACGGTGGTAGTTCCTGTGAGCCATTCGTATTCCAGGAGGGCTACCAGGGCGGGGATGATGCGCTGGAGCTCCATTGCTTCGGAGGCGATTTTTTTTGCTTCGAGCAACATGGGCAGGGCGTCTTCCTCTCCTTTTCGCATTTTGATGGTGCCGCAAACGACGAGGGCGCCAATGCGGATGATCGGGGCCTGGTCTTCATATTTCATCAGGTAGGCGGCGATCTCGCAGGCTTCTTTCCAGCGGCCGGTTTCCAGCTGCAGGCGGGCCTTGCAGGAGAGCATGTAGCTGCGCCAGGACCCCAGCTCGCGCTCTTCGCTGTAGGGAATGCCTTCGGCAAGGGCCCATTCCGCCAGGGAGTAGTCTTTTGTCGTTATGCCGATGCTGGCCATATTAGCGTAGGCGCGGGCGGCGTGCTCGTGGTAGGAATTTTTCAGGGCGAGGGACAGGCTTTGTCTCAGGAGGTTTTCGCCACGCTCTTTTAGAGCGACGACGCCCATTTGCGCCGTGCCTGTATTATTGAGGGCATGGCAGAGGATTTCTTCGTCGCCCAGCTCCCTGGCGAGGGCGATGGCGATATCTCCCCAGTATATGCATTCGATGAGCTGTTCGGAGAGCATCTTGAGCTGAGACATATTGCTGTACGTCATTGCTTTGGCCCGGGAAGGCGGTGTGTCGCGAAGAGTTTCGATAGCCAGGGAGGCGTACTTTTCGGCTTGTTGCCGGTTGCCGTCGAACCACCAGAGACGCGATAGGAACCAGGTACAGTTGCCCAGGTTTTCTACGTCCTCCGTTTCTTTCCAGATGTTGTGCGCCTTGGTTTGGAAGATGATGGCTTCCTTTATTTTATTGGTGAGGTAGCATTCGTAGGCGTAGGGCTCATAGAGTTTCAGGAGGATATCCTTGTCCTTACCCTGGTAGTATTCGATAGCGGACAGGTATAGTTTTGCCGCTTCGATGTGGGCGCCAAGATTCGCGGCTTTCCGGGCGGCCAGGGGGGCGTAGTGGACGACCTGCTCGTAGTCATTGGCGTTCTTGGCGTGGTGGATGATGCGTTCGATTTCTCCTTTCTTCTCGAAGTCATTTTGGAAGAGCTCCAGGATCTTTTTATTCAGGGCGATGCGGAAGAAAGGAGACAGGGAGGTCTCTACGGTCCTTCGATAGAGCTCGTGTTTAAAGCGGATCAAGTCATCTTTTAGCTGCAGGATGCCCGATTCGAGACATTTGGCTACGGCCTGGGCATACTGGGGTTCCATTCTTTCGAGGTATTGTATTTCGAGGCCGGTGGGGATGACGGAGAGGATTTCCCAGACCTGCTTCGTCTTGTCGTCCTGCCGGTTATACACGGACAAGATGGAATCCCGGATGTTGTCGGGAACGCCGAGGCTATAGCTGGCGAGGATCTCGCTTACGTAGAAGGGGTTACCTCCGGAGATCTGGTAGACGTTTTCCCCGCTGTAGCCCTTTTGTGTGGCCAGTTTTTCCACGGCTGTCTTCGAGAGAGGTGTCAGCTGCAGACGGGAAAAGGAGTCGGGAGGGAGCTGGCCGAGGACGTTGCGGAGGGGGTGACGGGAGTGGATTTCGTCGTCGCGATAAGTCAGTATAAACAGGCAGTGGACGCGGGTGATGCGACGAGCCAGGAACTTTATAAAGTCCAGGGTGGCTTCGTCGGCCCAGTGGATGTCTTCGAAAACGATGATGGTGGCTTTTTTCAGCGTACCCAGCTCGTGGAAGAAGCGGGTGAAAAGGCTGGCGCGGTCGTTCATGTTGCCGCCAAGTTCCCAGTCGCTGCCCCAGATTTGCCAGATGACGTCGTAGAGGGGGGCGAGGGGGCGTGGGGTGAAGAGGGCGTCGCAGGTACCCTGGTATATGTTGGCGTCGTTTTTATGTAGTCGGGTGAAAGCCCGGAGCAGAGAGGTTTTGCCGATGCCGGCTTCGCCGCTGACCAGGACGCAATGCCCCTCCCCTTCTGCAATGCGTTCATATTCCGCATGCAGCGAGTCTATAAAACCGCCACGTTCGATCAGTTCCATGGTTGTTACGTTGGTTGCACGTTGGTTGTTACATCAAAAATGGGGGGATTGCTCTTTCAAATTAGGGAAAAATCCCTAGACCCCCGTGAGTAATAGGAAGTTCCTTTGTCCTGTTATTTCATTTCATCATTATTCAAGTTATTAACCATGAAGTTTATTTTATTCCTTACAGTCTATGCTGCTATCAGCCTCCACGCATATCGTGTCCATGCACAGCCTAGTAATGAGGCTGAACAAGGTAAGAAGGGTACGCAACATCTTTACTTAGACGTTCATCATCTTGGTCCTGGGAAGGTGACGGCGGAGGCGGTTGCTGAAGCGCATGCCAAGGATCTGGCGGTTCAAAAGAAATATGGCGCGCATTTCCTAAAATACTGGGTCGATGTACCAGGTGGTGATGTCTATTGCCTGGTGTCCGCTGCCGATTCGCAATCTTTACGGAAAACGCATGCTGAAGCGCATGGGTTGCTTCCCGATAACATATACATGGTGACGCAAGGTACGGAAGCTGCGGCCAATGGCGAAAAGAATTTCTACTTAGACGTGCATGAGTTTGGGGCTCAGAAGGTGACGCCGAAGGATGTCGCGGCTGCGCACGTAAAGGATTTGGCCGTGGAGAAGAAGTATGGTGTGAATCTGATCAATTACTGGGTGAGTGGAGATAAGGTGTTTTGTTTGGCGCAGGCGCCGGATTCTTCGGCATTAATAAAGACTCATAAAGAAGCCCATGGCTTGGTACCTCAGCATGTGATGAAGGTAACGCCGGGCGATAAATAGCCAGTTTTATGTGACAACCAGACCGGTAAACAAGGGGCCTTGCTATGCAAGGCCTTTTGCGCGTTCGAGGAAGGATTTTTCGCGGAAGCGTTCTTCTACTTCTTCGATGGCTTTCATGATGTGATTGCTGGTGTTGGAGAGGTCGGAGAGGGCGTTGGTCATTATTTTCCAGACGGGCTGCATTTTTTCGACGAGCTGATGGCCTTTGGTGGAGAGCTGGAGGAGGCGTTTTCGGGAGTCTTCTTTGTCCTTTTTGCTTCGGATCAGTCCTTCTTTTTCGAGCTCTTTCAGCAGGCTGATGGTGGAGGGGTGGGAATAGCCGATCTCTGCGGCGAGCTCGACGACGCTGAGGATGGGTTTGTGGTGGAGGGTGTAGATGACGGGGAACCATTTGGGTTCGAAGTCGATGCCGTGGGATTTGTAGATGAGGGCGCCGTCTTTGCGGAGCTGTTCGGCAAGGCGCTGGAGGCGGGTGGAGATGGCGAGGAGGCCTATTTCGTCGATGACGTTCATGGAGGTTGGTTGTGTTTGGTTCGGGGGGCTGGGGGTATTACTTCAAATGCAGGTGATAAAAGATTGTATCGGGTTTCATTTTGGGGAAGTCGGCGGGGAGGTCGGCTTCGTCGATGCGTTGGAAGTCGTTGCGTTCGTAGAAACGATGGGCGGCTCTGAGCTGGTCGACGGTGCCGAGGTAGAGGTCGGTGATGGATGATTCACGACAGTAGGTGATGAGGGTTTCGAGGAGCTGTTGGGCCAGGCCGAGCTCTTTGCCGCGGTATTCTTTGCGGACAAACATTTTGCGGATGCAGCCTCCGGACTCGCCGAAGGCGATGAGGGCAATGGTGCCGAGGAGCTGGTCGCTGGATTTTGCGCCCCAGAAGCTGCCGCCGGTGCTGTGGTAGTAGGTTTCGAGGTCGAGGAGGTCGGGCTGGCCGTCGAGGGTGATGGGGACGTTGAATTCGAGCTGCTGGATGGGGAGGATCAGGTCGACGATTTGGGGGGAGTCGGCGCTGGAGAGGGGCTCGATCGTGATGGTGTCGTTCATGGTTTTCAATTTATGTACAAAACTACGTAGTTGACTACATATATTCAAAAAAATCTCCCGGCTGGGGGGGAGCCGGGGGTTTAGTTTGTTGGGGGGAAATTAGTTGGTGCGGCGCATGACGCGGCGGCCCTGGGCGTCGGCGGGTCCGAGGACGTCGTCGAGCTTCTTGTCGTAGTCGGCTTTTGTGATGGGTTTGCCGGCGGGCGCCTGGAGGTCTTTGGATTTGGCGGTGGCCTGGATTTGGGTGGCGGTGAAGACGATGGAGGCGCTGTCGACGTCGAGCTTGAGGATGGCGCCGGGCAGGCCGCTGAAGCGGTCGGGGCCGACGGGGACGGGGAGGTCTTCGCTGTACCAAGCGATGAGCCTGGCGCCGCGGTTGGAGGTGGCGGTGGCTTTTTTGCAGGGATGGTTGAGGAGGGTGGTCGTTTCCCCGGTCAGTTTCCAGGGGAGCTTAAAGATGGAGTCGGAGACGACCAGGCGTTTTTCTTCCAGGGTGGTTTCTTCGAGGCTGCTGTTGCTGGCGAAGTTTCGGTAGATGACGCCGTCGTCGCTGGCGCCGAAGCGCATGATGACGCGGGCGCCGCCGCCGGAGGGGTTGTCGAAGGGGTCGGGTGCTTCGTCTTTGGGAACGGCTTTGTAGGTGGAGATGCTATCGTTGAAGAAGAGGTCGAAAGATGCGGTTTGGAATTGGGGGACCATGGCTTTCATTTGTTCATCGCGGAGGTGGCGGTGGACGTCGGCTTTGCGTTCGTAGCGGATGGTTCCCTGGTGGGCTGCGGCTGGTGTGCTGGTTTGGGCGTGAGTGCGGTTGGTGATGATGAGGAGCAGGAGGGCGAGGTGTAGGTATTTCATTGTCGTTGTTTTCACCAAAGATGGGTGCGGGGGGTGTTAATGAAGCCTGATATTAGGTTAATTAAGGTTAATCGGGTATTTCGTCAGGTGTGTCGCGCTTATATTTGTCCTTAATGAAAAGGAAACTATTTATTGGGCAAATGAGGCTGTCTGCAGTCCTCATGCTGATTGCGATCATCGGGATTGCGACTTTTCAGTGTTACTGGCTTAAAAACCAGTTTAGTGAGGAGTGGATGGCGTTGAAGCGGGAAACGGACCTGAGCTTTAAGGACGTCGTGTATAGACTTCAGGTGCAAAGGTTTCAGAGGGATATTTTGCTTTCGAGGCCTATGGATACGATTGTGAATCTGGGAGCACTGGCGCCCCTGCCCCACCCTGAAGCCCGGCAGCACTTGTCCATTTCGGTAACGACAACCATGAGGCAGGATTCGGGGCAAAGGTTCGTTACGAGAAGTGATTCTCCTCAAAAGATCGGATTTGTCAAAGACATTTTTTTCGCGTTTTCTGATAGCGCGCATCCGTTTAAACTGCGTTATTCCAATGACTCGACCCCTTTCCCTACGCCCGAAGGATTGGATAGTCTTTATGGGAAGGAGCTGACGAAGAATAAGATTTTTATTCCCCGTTTGACGATCCGTTATCATCTCCGGGAGGACGATCTAAAGCATATTCCTGGGATTACGGGGCTGAAGAAAATATTGTTTATTTCAAGCCCCAGCAAGAGCTTCATTTATGAATTCCAGTTCAAAAATCCGCTGGGCTATATTCTGAGCCGGTTGAAGCTGCAGATCCTGATGGCGGTGTTGCTGGTTGGCTTTACGACGCTGACCTTTATCTTCCTGTATCGTAATCTGCGGCAGCAGCAACAGCTCGCGGCCATCAAGAACGAGTTTATCAGCAATATGACGCATGAGCTGAAAACGCCGATTTCGACGGTGAAGGTGGCGGTGGAAGCTTTGCGGCATTTCGACGCGCTGGATGATCCTCAGCGAACGAGGGAATACCTGGATATTTCGGCGCTGGAGCTGCAGCGGCTGTCGATGCTGGTGGATAAGGTATTGAAGCTTTCGCTGTTCGAGAATAAGGCGATCGAGCTGAATAAGTCCAGCTTCGATCTGCACGAGCTGGCGGCGGAAGTAGTAGCGAGCATGAAGCTGCAGATAGACAAGGCGGGCGCCATTGTGCAGCTCACGGCGGAGGGGGAGAGCTTTATCATCAAAGCAGACCGGACGCATATGAGCAGCGTCATTTCCAACTTGCTGGACAATGCATTGAAGTATGGGAAGGAGGCGCCGGTGATCGCGGTACATCTCAGCCGTTCCGGGGACGAGATCGTGATCGTCGTTTCAGATAATGGCATCGGTATTCCTGCGGCGTATGTGGCGAGGATCTTCGATAAGTTCTTCCGGGTGCCGACGGGAGACCATCATAACATTAAGGGATACGGGCTGGGGTTGAGCTATGTGCACCATATCGTATCGAAACATGACGGTGTTATTTCGGTGGAGAGCAAGGAAGGAAAGGGAAGCACCTTTATCATTAAACTACCGGTTATATGAGCAGGATCAAGGTATTGTACGCCGAAGATGAAATCTTTTTGGGGAAGATCGTCAAGGAGACGCTGGAAAGCAGGGATTTCGAGGTGTTGATGGTGACGAATGGGGGACTGGTCGTGGAGGCTTTTACCGCGGGCAAGCCGGATATCTGCGTATTGGATGTGATGCTGCCGAACCGGAATGGGTTCGAGCTGGCGGCGGATATCCGTGCGATAGACGATGATGTTCCGATTATCTTCCTGACGGCGAAGACGCAGACGGAAGACCTGGTGAAGGGTTTTAGGACGGGCGGGAACGATTATATCCGTAAGCCGTTTAGTATGGAGGAGCTGATCGTGCGGATCGAGAATGCGTTGCGGGTGCGGAGGGATGTGGGGCCGGCGGCGCCGGTTGGGGACGTGATTGCTATTGGTCTTTATGGGTTCCATACGAATAGGCAGGTGCTGATTGGTGGGGAGGAGGAAAGGAAGCTGTCCTATAGGGAGAGTGAGCTGTTGAAACAGCTTTGGATGGGGAGGGACCATATCATTCCGCGTGAGGATATTTTGCAGGCGATATGGGGAAACGATTCTTTTTTGAATAGCAGGAATTTGGATGTGTATATTACGAAGCTGCGGAATTATTTGAAATCCGATGAGCGGGTGGAGATACTAACGATCAAGGGGGTGGGCTATCGGTTTGTGTTGCCATAGTGAGCATTGGTGGATGTTTTTCGGGCGGCAGATATTAACGTTGCTTAACCTTTCGTCCATCTTGCTTAACCCGTTTCGATTGGGGCCCGGCCTATTTTTGGCAAAAGACCCCAGCTATGTTTAAATATTTACTTGCTCTCGTTTTTTCTTTGCCGGTTCTGGCAGCTTTTTCGCAGACTACGATTAAAGGAAGGATTTATGACCCGGTGGCCGGGAAGGGACTTTCTTTCGCGACGGTTTCATTAGTCAATAAAAAAGACTCTACGCTCGTGACCTTTAGCCTGGCGGATTCGAGCGGCCGGTTCACACTAAACAAGGTCAATAAAGGGGATTATCTTCTTTCGGCTTCGTATGTGGGTTATGTCCCGATGTGGAAGGCGTTGACAGATATGCCCGCGGAGGGCGAGTATCAAATGGGCGATGTGGGGCTTACGGAAATTGGCCGTATGCAGGACGCTACGGTTACGGGGCGGAGGCCGCCGGTAGAAATCAACAACGATACGGTCGAGTTCAACTCCGAGAACTTCAAGACGCAGCCAAATGCGGTGGTGGAGGATATGCTGCGGAAGATGCCGGGGGTGACGATCGATGCTGACGGGACGGTAAAGGTCAACGGACAAAAGGTGAAACGAATCCTGGTGAACGGGAAGGAGTTTTTTACGGGAGATGTGAAGATGGCGACGAAAAATTTGAATGCGGATGTAGTAGATAAGGTGCAGGTATTCGACAGGAAGAGCGATCAGGCGGCGTTTACGGGTGTGGATGATGGGAACAGCGAGAAGACGATCAACCTGAAGCTGAAGAAGGATAAGAACCATGCGATCTTTGGGAAGGTCGCGGCGGGGGCTGGCAGCGGAGGAGGCGGAGGTGCTGGCGTTGGTAATGAGGCCCGGTATGATGGGCAGACAAATATCAATAAGTTCAATGGGGACCAGCAGTTCTCGTTTTTAGGAATGGGGAATAACACCAATAAGCAGGGGTTTTCTTTGATGGATGTGATGAGCTTCACCGGGGAAATGTCAAGAGGGATGCAGAGTGGCGGAGGGGCGGTGAAGATATCGGTCAGTAGTGTGGGGGACAATAATGGCCTGCCGGTGACGGGTCTGGGACAGAATCAGCAGGGTGTTGCGAGAACGGTGGCGGGAGGATTCAATTATAACGACAGCTGGGACAAGGGGCGCGGGTCTTTGAATACAAATTATACGGTGAGCAATATAAAGCTTCAGACGAATCGACGCTCTTTGACTCAGCTCGTCGGATCGGGAGATAGCTATTCGACATTCGACACCAGCGCGGCGGTGAATACGACGACGCAGCACCGGCTTGCAGGGATCCTGGACCAGCAGGTGGACAGCTCGTTTTCATTCAGGCTGACACCGACGCTGGTATGGCAACACTCGGACAAGCGTGTAGCGGAAACTTATAGCAGCCTCAGTCCGATGGAGGATTTGCTGAATGCCGGCTTTAGCAATAATAATACGGGACCGGGAGCCTTTAATTTTTCGACGAATTTGCTGCTGCGTAAGAAGCTGGCCAAGAAGGGCCGGACTTTGTCGGGTACTTTTTCGACGGGCTATAATCATAGTACGCAGGATGGGCGGCAGGTTTCGGATAATCAGTGGTACCAGGGAGGCGGGGTGATCGATTCGAATATCAATCAGCTGTCGAACCAGGAGGGGGTGACGAGGAGCTTTGGCGGAAATGTGACGTATACGGAGCCGATCGGGAAGCGGTCACTGGTAGCGTTGAATGGATTCTATAATGTGAATACGGGCAACAGCGATAAATTTGTGTATGGCTTCGATCCGTTGTCGGGGAAGAAGGGGCAGCAGGATTCGTCGTTGAGCAACCAGTTTGGAAGCGACTATCGGTATGGCGGGGGAGGTATTAGCTTCCGGAGCAATCCTAAGAAAATGAATGTTACGATCGGGGCTACTTTTCAGGCGGCGAGCCTGAATGCGGTGAATCATTCCTGGGGGCGGGATATACGGCAGTCTTTCGAGGATGTGTTGCCGAACGCTTTGTTCCAGTACAGCTTTTCGCAGGTGCGGAATCTGCGATTCGAGTATAATACGTCTACTACCCAGCCTTCGGTCGCCCAGTTGCAGCCCGTGCCGGACCTGAGTGACCCTTTGAATATAAAGACGGGGAATGCGGATCTGAAGCAGAGCTATAATCATAATTTTTCGCTTATCTATTTTGCCGCACAGCCCAGCAAGCGGCGGAATTTCATGTTTTCGTTGAATCTTTCGAAGGTGGTCAACGCGATCGTGCAGAGCGATTCGGTGACTTCATTCGGGACGAGGACAAGCCGGCCGGTGAATGCGAATGGCGTGGGGAACCTGTTTAGCAACGTAGGTTATGGTTTTCCGCTGGGTGTACCGAATATGCGTATGGACGTAGGTTCCTTCTTCACGTATAGCAAGAACATTGCGTTTGTGAATGGGGAGTCGAATTCGATCAGCTCGTTTACGTTCCGGCCCAATGTTTCTTTCAACTACGATCTGGAGAACAAGATGACTCTCGAGCTGAGAGCTGCGGTGTCGTTTTATTCGGGGAAGTATTCGCTGCAGCCGGCGTTGAACACGAATTATATCCGGCAGAGCTATGGGATAAATATGACGAATTATTTGCCGAAGGGATTTTATGCTTATAACGAGTTTAGCTACGTCCTAAATAGCAGCAGTACGGGTGGATATAATGCGAACATTCCTTTGTGGAATGTTTCGGTGGCGAAGACGTTTCTTAAGAATGATCGGGGTGAGCTGAAGCTGGGGGTGATGGATTTGCTCAATCAGAATACGGGGATTACGCGGACCGTGAATCAGGGGAGTATTGTCGATCAGCGGTATAATGTGCTGCAGCGGTATTTTCTGCTGACTTTTACGTATAGTATCAGTAAGGCCGGGTTGAAGGCTAAGGGGGGGATGAATATAAGGATACGGAGTATGGATTAGCGCGCGCTTTTCGCGCGCGTGGGGTGGGTTGTGGGTTGAGGGTTGCGCGCGTTGGGGTGCGGGCGGGTTGTGGGTGCGCGGTGGTTACTGCATGGGGGTTGGTTATTGCGCCCGGGTGATGGTGATGTTGCGGTATTCGATGGGGCCGTGGTCACCCTGGAGGTAGATGGGGCCTGGTTCGCCTTCGCGGCTGTCGAGGGCGCCGCCGGTGATGCCGGGGATTTCCTGGCGGGTGATGACGGTTTTGCCATTGAATACGATCGTGACGAGACGGCCGACGAGGGTGATGTCATACGACTGCCATTCGCCGGCTTTTTTTGCGGCCTGCTCGTTGGGAGAGAGGAAGCCATAGATGGAGCTCATCTGGTTATTCGGGGGTTCGGGGAGCTCGGTATCCTGGATTTGGGTTTCGTAGCGTCCGCGGAGATAGACGCCGCTGTTGCTGCCCTTGGGGAAGCGGAATTCAATATGGAGCTTGAAGTCGGTGAAGGTTTCGTCGGTGGCGATGTTGGAGCCGGAGTGGGGGCTGCGGAGGATGCCGTTGGAGGCTTCCCATTGGTTCGTTGTGTTTAACGCGTGCCAGCCTTTGAGGGTTGTGCCGTCGAAGAGGCGTCTCGGGGCTCCCCACACGGGTGCTTTGGTGCGTTTCAGGGATGGAGCGCGGCGGCCGGTCCAGGGATATTGTTTTCCGTCGGGATAGGTGACGGTGCCGACGAGGTTATCGCCTTCGCGGTGGCATTCGACGGAGAGGTCGTGGTCTTCGCGTTCCCATTGGGGAGGTATGGAGAAGGAGAATTTGCCGTCATTTGCTTCGACCCTGGAGATGGGCCGGGCGCTGCCTCCGTTGCTGACGAAGCGGCCGACGAGGGTGCGGTTGCCGGAGAGGATGACTTCGAGCCAGGAGGGTGTCTCGCGATTGTTTTGCTGGATGGTGATGTCCCAGCGGCCGAGGATGGTGGTGTCGGGTGCGGTAATGGGTGTGAACGGCTCAGCGGTGGGTGCCGCGGCTTGTGCGGCGCAAGCAATAGCGATAGATAAGAAGAAGAGAATGAGTGCTTTCATTCGATGAATATACACAAAAAATGATTTAGCAATTGCGTCAGTTGAGTGGCCTAATTTATATTAAATAGGCCGGCCGAGTAGCCTAATTATGATCAAGAAGTTTTTCTGAGGGATACCCAACCTTTCGGAAGACGGGGACCGTTAAGCTACCAACTATCAACAAATTATTCGCGTATGAAAAATCTATTAGCAGGATTCGCGTTTACCGGTATCCTAACTTGCTGGTTATTAGCCTGTACTAAGCAGACTAGCCAAGACCCTTCGAAATCCGGCCAGGGTGCTGGAACGTTGACTTTATCCAATCAAACGGTGAAAATAGGCCAGCCGCTGACGGTATCGTTACCCCAGGGGGTGATTCCGACCAGCATCAAATGGTCTGTCAAGCCCGATTCGACCGCGCACGTATCGGTCGATAGCGGACATGCTATGATTACATTTACCCGTGGGGGACGCTATGATATTTGGGCGAGCTATTCGACCACAGCGGACAGCTCCAAGAGGGACAGCTGCGGGGGTACGATCGTCGTTTCCGATTCTGTTTATACGCCTCCTCCCCCACCCCCTGCGTATTATTCGGATACGGTTTCGGTACAACACGATTCTTTGTATATTCACCCATTCCCTGATACCAATGCATTGATGTTGACGGCACAGTCTACTATGCGGTATGGTTGCAACCCTTATTTTCTTTATGCGACTTCGGCTTCTGTGAGCACGGGCATATCGCTCGATTTCCAGAAGGTGATTTATACTACTGGCGGATGCGGGGGAATGTATCCGGCTACGAGCCTGATCGATCTTACGGGCAGCGTCAGCGGATGGCCCAACGGCACTTATCCTTTCTCTGTAAAATATGATGGCACCACTTATACAGGGTCGCTTACGATCAGTAGCACCCACTATACCTTTAGCTGGAATAATCCAAGGGTGTTCATTACACCGCTACAGGTAAACAGATAGGTCCACACATAAAACAATTATATTGTGTTCCCGGGGCAACAGCCCCGGGACTTTTATCGTACTAACGGGTAACGGATTTGGAAGATCTGGATCAAATCATACGGGGCTGTCTACGAAATGACCGTAAGAGTCAGGAAAAATTGTACAAACAATTTTATGTGCCGTTGTTTTGCCTATGCAGAAGATTTTTCCAGAATGACCATGAGGCGATAGAGTCAGTGAATGACGGTATGATGAAGGTTTTTGAGCGCATCGGCATGTACAATGCCGAAAAGGGCAAATTTTTCAATTGGGTGTATACGATTGTCCGGAATACGGCCCTGGATAAGTTCCGGTCTTCGACGGTGTTGCGCGCCGAATCGTATGAGGTTGCGGAAACGATTGCTGAGACGGACCTCCATGCGAATCCCCTGGTTTCCCTCGAGGGTAAGGATTTGTATATTTTGCTTGACCGGTTGAGTCCGGCCACGAGGGTGATTTGTGGGTTGTTTTATATCGAGGGATATACGATAAAGGATATTGCGGAGCAATTGGCGATAAGCAGTGGGACGGTGAAGTGGCATTTAAGCGAGAGTCGAAAGAAGTTGAAGTCCATTTTGGAAAGACACTTTAATGATTGATCATGGACGAGGAAAAGATACCATATAATTTTCGTTCGGCGGATGAGGCTCCGGTGCCGGTGCCTCCTGTCGGGGAAGCTTGGTCGCTGATGAAGCGAAAGCTGGATGAAAATATGCCGGTGCGGAAGTGGTATCGGAGGCTGGGTCTATGGTGGTGGATGGTGGTTGGGGTGGTTTTGGTTGGAGCGGGGGTTTGGGTGGCGATGGGGGCTCGCGGGAGTGCGGGGACCCGCACGGGTGCTGGTGCTGGGGTGGGTTCGGGGGTTCACGAGGGGAAGGGGTCTGGGGTTCACGGGGGTGGGTCGTCTGCTGCGCAGACGGTGGGGGCACGCGCTGAAGCGTGGCAGGACAGTGATTCACGCGCGGGTGCGCGGGAGATGGTGGGTTCTGGTGATGGTTCGGAGGATGCCAGTGGGCAGGGCGCGGAAGATGCGCGCGGAGTGAGCGAAAGTGGAGGGAGGAGTGAGAAATCGAATATTGATAAACGTGATAAAAAGTCGAATGGAGAAATAAATGAGGAGAGTGTTGATGGAGGGGAAAGGAAGACTGTTAGTGGTGGGGGTGCCAAAGGGTTGTCGGAAGCTGCGAGAAGGTCGGCTGGTGGAGCTGCAACAGCAGGTTCAGGGGGAAAAACGGATAGAGCGGTTGCAAAAGCAGGCGGAGGCGCGGGGGCGGGAAGGACGGAAGGGAGCGGGGCGACGGGAACGGCAGGTTCGATGGGTACGGCAGGTTCGACGGGAACGGTAGGTGTGACGAAGAGGCCGGCTGGTGGGTCGGCGGGCCGTAGGAAGGCGACCGCGGCGGCGGGCGGGGTTGGTGCGGGGAAACATGCGAAGTGGGGGAATAGGGCGAAAGGGCCTGGAAGACATGCGACGTGGGATAGTGGCGGGAGTGTGAGCGGAAGGCATGCGACGTGGGGAAATAGGGCGAAAGGTTCTGGAAGGCATGCGAACTGGAAGGATGGAGGATATGTGAAGGGAGGAAAGCATGCAAAGTGGGGGAATGGGACGGCGAATATGGGGAAGAATAGGAAGCGTCAGCCGAATGGGGAGGAGGTAGATAATAAGACAGTCAAAACTGGGGCGGGGACGGGGAAAAATGAAAGTGGGGCGGCGGCGCATCGGAGAGAGGGAAGGGTGCGGACGGGCGCGGAAGTGGTGAAGATGGGTTCGAGGGCGCCGAGGTTTGTTGCGGCGGCCGATTCGATGTTGGGAGCGCTCAGGGATAGTAGGAGGGCTGCAGCGGCGGCGGCAGTGGCGGGGAAAGGTTTGGCCGGTGATTTGGCGGCACAGTATGCGGCGAGCGATGTGGGGAAGAAGGCCAAAGAGGCGGCGGACAAGAAGAAGAAGGATAGTCTGAGGGGTTTGAAGAATAGGCCCGAGCTGTCGATGTCGGCAGGGTTGTCGTTGTCGCAGGTGTTTCCTGTGAGCCAGCAGGTAACGGCTTCCTATAATGTCAATGGCAAGAGTAATATTCTGCTGGATTATTTGCCGGCGCCTTATTTCCGGCTTTATATCGGTGAAAAGCTATACGTGCAGGCGGCTGTGAAGTTTAACAGCCCTCAGTATGTACTTCCGCAAGCGGTGGACAGTACGAAATGGGATAGTTCTTTGCTGGCTGGATATTCCAGCTATAAACAGAAGACTGACGTTTCTATCAATAAGCTTTATTATACCAATATACCGCTGAGCATACACTACCAGGTTTACAAAGGACTTTCGCTCGGTGCGGGAATACAGTATTCCAGGCT